>JAHLKU010000043.1 GCA_020444505.1 Actinomycetota bacterium
CCCGAGCACACCTACTGCGAGGAATGCGGCATCGCCCTGGGAGCGCCTGCCCTCGTCGCAGCGGCACCCGGCCTCGATACCCAGCCCGCGGCGGACCCGGCACGAGCGACATGGTGGCAATGGGCCGCCGTCGTCGTGATCGTGGGCGGCATCGGTGCGGCGATCGCCGCATCGGTGCTCTGGGACCGCGACGGGGACCCGCCCTCGACGGAGGCGGCACCGGCGCCGACGGCACAGGAGGCGTCGACCACACTGCCGCCCACGACCCCACCGCCGGCCGCCGGGCAGGATCCGGCCGCGACCGTGCCCACCGGCACGCTCCTCGACCTGGACCGGCTGCCATCGCCGGAGGACGCCCGGACCTGCGAGGACCTCGCCGACGCTGCAGTGGTCTTCCTCGATCTGACCGTCGACGTCTACGACCGCATCCAGGCGGGCGACCGGTCGCGGGCGCTCGCGCTCGACTACGCCGAACTGGCTCGCCTCGGTGACGAGTACGCCGCCCATGCAGCCGGCTTCGACTGCACCGACGAGGAGATGGAGGGCCTGCTGCGCGACAGGATCGGGCCGCCCGACGGGGGCGACATCCGCTCCATGTTGATGTGGGCCGCGATCCCCGGCGATGCTGCGTTCACGGACGTCGGCGACGAGGAGGGGAGCCATGGATAGGGCCGCGTTCAGGCGCCTGGCGGCGGCTGCCTCGGTCGCTGCCGCCGTCGTGCTCCCGTCGCTGCTCGGCTCGCAGCCCGCTGCCGCGAGGCCGGTGCACCTCATGGCGCTGCAGGGCGTGAACGGCTGCGGCCCCGCCGGGGCGGGATGGGTCGTCCCGGATGCCCCGGTCGAGCAGTTCGGGTGGCTCCAGGGCGTGAGCCCCATCTCGGGCAACGTGGAGGAGCCCGTCTCCGGCGCCCTGGCCGGCGCCATCTCGTCCTTCATGGACGGGGACATCACCGACACCTTCACCCCCGCCTGCAACCAGCACGACCGTTGCTGGGGCACGCTCGGGGTCCTGCAGAACCAGTGCGATTCCCTGTTCTGGAGCGATCTGGAGAAGGCGTGCCGTCGCGAGTACCTCAACCCCGGCAGCCTGAAGTGGTGGATGACCATCTGGGAGTCGCCGAAGTACCTCACCTGCTCGACGCTCAACACGACCGTGTACCGGGTGTCGGTGGGTCTCGCCGGCCGGGAGGCCGATCTGTACCGCAACGCCCAGCAGCACACCCGCGACCGGCAGGCGTGCAACTCCTCCACCACCCAGTCCCTGATCTCCGGCATGCACATCTCGGGCGACTCTCTCCACCAGGTGTGGGGTGGCGACTGCGGCGTGGTCGACGCCACGTTCGGAGGGCCGGACGATCAGACCGGCAACGGGTGGTGGATGGCCATCGCCCGCCACGACTACACCCCCCTCGGCCCGTCGACCGGGTGGAACGGCCAGGTGCACCTCGTCCGATCGAGCGCCGACGACCTCGATGCGGCGATCGGGCAGTACAGGGGTCAGGGCTTCGTCGTCACCGACGTCGAGTACGGGAAGGCGGTGGCGTACGGGGGCGACGCCTGGCAAGCGGTCCTGACCTCGGGAACGGGTTGGCACGATGCCATCGGCGGCACGGCCCACGACCCGGAGGGCCTCGACGAGTGGCTGGAGGCGGCGCTGTACCTGGATCAGGCCGTCACGGAGATCGAGGAGGGTGACGGCACCTGGTTCATGCAGGCGCACGCCGGCACCGGCATCGGCTCGCAGGTGGTGGAGTTCGAGCGATCCCTGGGCGACCTCGCCTCGTCGATCTCGACGGGCGGGTACCAGATCCAGTTGCTCGAGTACGTCGAGTCGCTCGACTCGTGGCTGATCGTGTGGGCCGAGTTCGAGGACGATCGCTGGGAGGAGTCCGGGATCGACCTCGCCACCTCCGACGGGGCCTTCTTCCGGGTGGTCGAGACGGCGATCGGGGCCGGCAGGGAGATCCACGACATCGAGTACGGGGACGGGGTGTGGGTGGCTGCGTGGCACCGCACGCGCACCCGGGAGCCCGTGCCGCCGTGCACCGGCCGCCCGGCGCAGGACGTGTCGGTGGAGGTCGCCGAGCACTTCACCTTCGACCTGGAGTACCTGGAGTCCGATACCGAACCCGCCGGCACCGTCGCCTCCTGCGACCCTCCCGAGGGGACGATGCTGGAGCCCGGGTCCCTCGTGACCATCGTCATCTACGCCGAACCGGAACCCGTAGAGGTCCCCTGGCTGTACGGCATGACCCCCGGCGAGGCGGACGAGTACCTGCGCATCTACCACCCGCGGCTCGGCGGCGTGTACGTGGCCGGGACGGACTCCTACGACACCGGGATGGGCCCCAACGAGATCTTCGACCAGGAGCCGGACCCCGGGGACTGGGTCCAACCGGGGACGAGGATCGGGGTCTGGATCTACGTGCCCGCCGTCCCGGTCGCCGACCTGGTCGGGTTCTGGCACACCAACACCTACTACGGCGTCAACGGGTCGCTTGCGCAACTCGAGGACTCGGGAGGCGGGCAGTATCGGTGGACGACCGGTGAAGGGTTCGAGGACGGGATGATCTGGGAGGACGGTGGCGATCGGCTGTGCGCCGAGTGGGACAGCTACCACGACGGTCACCGATCCGCCTGCGGCACGATGATCTGGTGGCAAGGCCAGGTCGTGCAGATCGAGTGGGACGACGGCATGTGGTTCTGGCGGGAGGGGTACGACCCCGAGTGCCCGCTCGGGTCCATCTGCGTCGAGTTCTAGCGAGGGAAAGGGTCACACCAGATGCGGTGCGGCAACTGCGCAAAGGAGATCAAGGACACGGCGAAGGTCTGCGGGTTCTGCGGGACCCGGCAGGTCCCGGCGCCCGCGGCGGCCGAGGTCGCCCGGGAGCCGGAACCGGTCGTGGACGGCGCGGGTGGCGACCCCGGCGGCGCCGACGCCGGCATCGAGGAGCCTTCGCCGCGGACCGACACGCCCGGTCGCAAGGACCGGGCGCCGGAACCCTCGGCACCGACGACGACGCCGCGAGAGCCGGCCGCGCCACGACCGGCGCCCGCTTCCTCCCCGGCCACGGCCGACGGGCCGCGACGACGGCGGACCGGCCTGATCGCGGCGATCGTCGCCGTGCCGCTGCTCGCAGCCATCGGCGTGGGCGCATGGATCCTCTTCTCCCCGGACGACACCGACGACGCGGTGACGACGACCACGCCCCCGACCGCGGCGCCGACCACGGCCGCGCCCACGACCCAGGCACCCACGACCACGGGCGGCGCGGCCGCCACGACCGCGGCGCCCACGACCGCCGTGACGAACACGTTCGCCGGCCAGTGGCGCTGGAGTGATCCGGGCGACCCCGACGCTCCGGGCACCCTGCTCGTCGTCAGCGAGACCGCTTCGGGGTACGAGATGTACTCCTACGACTGGGAGGCCACCTTCTGCGACCCGGTCGCGCCCGCCTGGGAACGATGGGACGTCGACATCGACGGCGACCGCATGACGGGAACGGTGCAGACGGGCGAGTGCCTGGGCGGCGATGCCCTCGGCGCCGGGTTCGATCACGGGTGGACGCTCGACGGCGACGTGATCGTCAGCGACGGCGGCAGCCGCTACGAGCGCACCTCGGGGCAGGACCCCGCCGGGTTCTACCCCGACTACGTGTTCGTCGGTTCGTGGACCCGCCTCTCCGACACCGGCGCCACCTACCTGTGGGTGATCGACCGTCCCGGCACCGCCCTTCGGGGCAGGTTCTACGCCGACGATGCGTGGTGGTGCGACGGGCGCCCGGTCTACGCCCTCTACGACGCCTGGACCGAGGACGAGACCTCGCTGCACGTGCTGGGCCAGACCTCTGCCTGCTACGGCGATGCCATCGGGGAGAACACCTACGAGTCCACGCTGGTCTTCGACCCGGCGACCGGCGCCATCGCCGACGTCAACGACGACGCCGGCGAGATCTACACCCGCACCTACGACATCGACCCGGGATCCCTGTTCCCGGGCGCCTGAGCCCTCACCCGAGGCCCAGGGCCTCCTCGGCGCGCTCGAGGCGCTGGGTGCCGGCGAGGACGAGGGCGAAGATGTCGCCGTAGCGGGCCGCCGATCAGACGGCGGCACTCCGCGCAATCAGGTGTGGATGGATATGCTGGCCGCCTTGCGTCGGCGGCCGATGAGGGGGCACGACATGACGACCGGCAGCGCTCTGCGCACGCAGAGGATCGCCCTGAACGGCGACATCGTCGGGTACAGCAGGCTCCTGGCCGACGACTACGAGTCCACGACGGCCACCATGGCCGGGTACCGGCGGCTCCTCGACGAGCAACTCGACCTTCGCCACGGGGTGATGGCCAACTTCGTCGGAGACAGCTTCATGGCCGTCTTCGACGACCCGGTCGAGGCGATTCGCGCGGCGATCGCCGTCACGACGGCCATCGAGGCAGCCAACGCCGACGTCGCCCCGGTCCGCCGTGTCGAGTTCAGGATGGGCGCCGATGCCGGCGAGGTGGGCGTCACCGACGGCAACTACCACGGCGACGCACTCAACACAGCGGCGCGGATCCAGGCGATCACCCGCCCCGGTGGCATCGGCATCTCGGGCAGTGTGTACCGGATGCTCGACGAGCCCGCCCTCCGCTTCCGGCCGCTCGGCAGGCATCGGCTGAAGAACATCCCCGAGGGAGTGGAGGTCTACGAGCTCGCCGACCTCCCCTCCGACCGGCCCCCGGCGCCGGGAGACTCACTCGCCCTGGCATCGCCCACGATGGCGGTCCTGCCGATCCACACCGAGATGGTCGACGAAACGGTCCGCGCTGCGGCAGCGATGATCCGCCAGGACCTCATCCACCGGCTGTCGTCGATCCCCGAACTCGACGTCCTCGAGGCCGACCTCGACGTGAGCACCGGACGGCTGCCGGCCCATGGCGCTCGCTACATGCTCGAGACCGGCGTCCACCAGTTCGACGATCGGGCACGCGTCTACGCGATGCTCTACGACGTGACGACGATGAACGTCGTCAAGTCCCACAAGTGGATGAGCCCGGTCGACGGCCTCTTCGATCTCTCCGAGACGATCGGCGACGAAGTCGCCCGATCGGTGGAAGTCGACCTCATCGTCGGCGAGCCGGCCGGCTTCTACGCCGAACTGGACGACCCCGAGGCGATCGAGCGCATCTACCTCGGCTGGTACCACCTGCGAGCAGACACGCGGGAGGGGTGGATCCGGGCACTCGACCTGTTCGGACGGGTGGCCGCATCACATCCCGGCCAGCCGTACGGCCACGGGTTGTCGGCATTCGCCGAGTGGCTCGGGGTGGCCAACGGATGGGCGAACGACCCGGCAGCCGCGCTGCAACGGTCCCGCGACCTGGCCCGCACGGCCGGGCAGGTGGGAGACCCCACCGGGCTCGGCCAGGCGGTGGAGGCGGCGATCCTCATGGTGGAGGGCAGGATCGACGAGGCGCTCGAGGCTCTCGAGAACCTGGTCATCGTGCGTCCGACGTGCGACATCACCTACGGTCTCGAAGGCAGCATCCGGCGCTACCTCGGAGACTGGCAACGAGCGGTCGAACTGCTCGACACCGCCATGCGCCTCACCGGCATCAACAAGCCGTGGTACCCCACCGTCAAAGCGTGCTCACTGTTCGTCGGCGAGCGCTACGACCAGGCCGCATCCATCGCCGAGTCCGTCCTCGAGTACCAACCCCACAACCTGGAGGCGATGATGGTGCTCGCCGCCGCGCAGGCCGAACTGGGCCTGGACCGCCGGGCACGGGCGACCGGTGAGCGCATCCGGGAGCAGTACCCCTCGATCGACGCCGGGGAGTGGCTCGACGGGAACCCCTACCTCGACCGGGCGGTCGTCGACAGATGGCGAGCCGATCTCATCGCTTCGGGCCTGCCCGCAGGCGACTCAGGCGATCCCTCCGACGGGTAGCTCCACTCGCACGACGGTGCGGCCCGGTTGCGAGTCGACCGTGATGTCACCACCGTGTCCCTGGACCACGATGCCGAAGGCGATGTCGAGGCCCAGCCCGGTACCGGACCCCGGAGGCTTGGTGGTGTAGAAGGAGTCGAACATCCGCGGGAGCACCTCGGGCGGCACCCCGGTGCCGTCGTCCTCGATCTCCACCACCACGCGGCCGCCTTCCTCGAACGTGCGGATGGTGAGATGCCCGGGGACGCGTCCCGCCTCGGTGATGGCGTCGATCGCGTTGTCGACGAGGTTGGTCCACACCTGGTTCAGTTCGCTCCCCCGCGCCTGCAGCGGCGGCAGGCCGCCGTAGTCCCGGTTCACCCGGATGTCACCGAGCTTGTGGCCCATCAGTGTCAGCGTGTCGTCGAGCAGTGACTCGATCTGCACCTCCTGGGCCGGCGCCTGACCGGTGAATGCGTAGGCCTTGACGGCGCCGACGATGTCACTGATGCGCGTGGCTGCCTGGAGCGCCGCCGACGCCAGGTCACGGACCTCGCGGCGGCACAGGCCCAGCGCCAGGGTCGCGGCACCGGCCCCCGCATCGAGGGTCGCCAACCCTTCGAGCACCTCGTCGATGGTCGGCGGATCGAGGTCGGCCAGGGCCGCTGCCCTCGAGGACGAGGCGAGGCCCGACCCGGCCAGCCGGGACTCGATCTCCTCCTGCCGGTCGGCGCGGGCGAGCGAGCCCAGCCGATGCGGAGCCGCGTTCACGATCCGATCGACCAGGCCGTTCGTCAGAGGACCGGTGAACGGATAGAAGGCCGCAGCAGCGTCGGCGAGCGCGTCCGAGGCGTCGGCCAGGCTCGAGGCCGCCCTCCTGGCCGCCGCCGCAGGGTTGTTCAACTCGTGGGCGAGGCCCGCCGACAAGGTGCCGAGTTGCGCCAACTGCTCACGCTGGCGCATCCGGGCCTCCGTCTCCCGCCAGCGGGCCAGCAGGGCGCCGAACAGCGCATGGGTCGCCTCGATGCTGGTTCCGAGCAGCCGGTCGAACACCTCTCTGGGGATCGAGAGGAAGGTGGAGTCCGTGCGGGCTCTAACGGTCGCCATCCGTGGGGCGTCTTCGAGCAATGCCATCTCGCCGATCACGTCACCGGGCCTCCGTACCGCCAGCAGCACTTCCCGGCCCTCGGATCGCTTGAGGATCTCCACCTCACCCGAGGTGATCACATAGGCGTGCGCGCCCGGCTCCCCCTCCTCGAAGAGCGTGCCGCCTGCCGGCAGGCTGCAGTGGGCCGTCTGGGAGGCGACGGTGGCGAGATCGTCCTCTCCGAGGTCCGCCAGGAACGGGATCGCTCGCAGGAGATCGGCAGACATCACACCGTCGAGAGGTACTGGTGGACCATGCTGACCACCACGCTCCCCTGCCCCACTGCAGACGCGACCCGCCGCACCACGCCGTGCCTGGCATCGCCGGCGGCGAAGATCCCGGGCACGTTGGTCTCCATCAAGTACGGGTCGCGGTCCAGCGTCCACCCCGGAACCCTGCCGCCGACCACCAGATCCGGCCCCGTGGGGATGAAGCCCTGCTCGTTGCGGTGCACGACATCGGCGACGACGCCGGTGTGGGGGACCGCACCGACGAACACGAAGATCCCCGAGGCGTCGCGCTGCTCCTCGGCGCCGGTGGCGGTGGTGCGCAGCCGCAGCCACTCCACGCGATCGCCGCCCCCGACCTCGATGATCTGTGTACCGAGCAGCACCTCGATGTTCGGGGTCTCGGTGACCTGATCCACGAGGTACTGCGACATCCTTGCGCCGAGGTCGGCGCCCCGCACCACCAGCGAGACCTTGCGGCAGAACGCCGAGAACATCATGGCGGCCTGCCCGGCCGAGTTGGCGCCACCGACCACGAACACGTCCTCGTCCCGGTACGTCGACACCTCTGAGGCGGCGGCACCGTAGTAGACACCTGCACCCTCGAATCGCTCGTACCCGGGCACGGACAAACGGCGCACCGTCATCCCGGTCGCCACCACGAGGGCCTTGCAGGAGACTTCCGAGCCGTCGGTGAGCGTCACGATCTTCAGCGGACCCTCGACGCGGACCGACACCACCTCGGTCGCCGTGATCAACTCGGCGCCGAGTCGTTGCGCCTGGGTCGCCGCCCGACGAGCGAGGTCGGCACCGGCGATCCCCGTCGGGAACCCGAGGTAGTTCTCGATCCGGCTGCTGGTGCCGGCCTGGCCACCGATGGCGCCGCGCTCGATCACCGCCGTCCTCAGCCCCTCGGAGGCGCCGTAGACCGCTGCAGCCAGGCCCGCCGGCCCGGCTCCCAGGACGATGAGATCGTAGAACGTCATGGATGCTGCGGTCTTCAGCCCGATCTTGGCCGCCAACTCCCGCGACGTCGGGGCGCTCAGCACGGATCCATCCGGGAAGAACACGACCGGCAGGGTCGGGTCGTCCACCTTCCCCACCATCGCAGCAGCCGTTCCGTCACGTTCGACGTCGAGGAACCGATAGGGGATCAGGCTGCGCGCCAGGAAGTCCTTGACGTCGTGGGTGCCCGGCGACCATGTCGTGCCGGCTACCCGTATGCCGTCGAACGGCCGCTCCGTCGTCGCCTGCCAGGTGTCGAGGAGATCGTCGAGCACGGGGAACAGCAACTCGTCGGGTGGATCCCACGGCTTCATGAGGTAGTGGTCGAGGCCGACGCGGTTGATGGCGTCGATGGCGGCCTGGGTGTCGGCATAGGCGGTGAGCAGCACCCTGCGAGCGTCGGGAGCCAGCGCCATCGACCGCTCCAGGAACTCGGTGCCCTCCATCCCCGGCATCCGCTGATCCGCCAGCAGGAGGGCGACGGCAGCACCCCGACGCTGCAATTCCTCCAGCGCGTCCAGCGCCTCTGCTCCCGACTCGGCCGCCACCACCCGGTAGTCGTCGCCGTAGTGTCCCCTGAGGTCTCGCTCGACGGCCTCCAGGACGTGCCGGTCGTCGTCGACACTCAGGATGATCGGTTTCGCCACGCCCCCTCCTGGTCGTCGCTCGACGCACCATACCCCCGGGCCCGTGGGAGAGGACGGGCACCCGGCCGGCGTCCTCACCCGATGCCCAGGGCCTCCTCGGCGCGCTCGAGGCGCTGGGTGCCGGCGAGGACGGGGGCGAACAGATCGCCGTAGCGGGCCAGCCGGTCCCACAGCGTGGCGATGGTGAAGGCGTCCGGGTCGGCGCCGGCGACCTCGTCCCATGTGAGCGGCGTCGAGACCGGGGCGCCGGGCCGGGGCCGGACCGAGTACACCGAGGCGATGGTCTTGCCGGCCACGTTCTGGTTGTGGTCGATGAACACCTTCCCCGCCCGTGCGGGGATGTCCCACTCCATGGTGGCCAGCTCGGGGGCGGCGCCGACGATGGTGCGGCCCACCGTCTCCACGAAGCGACGCACCCTGACGTAGTCGTGCTCGGGCGCCAGGGGCACGTACACGTGCAGACCGGTGGCCCCGCTCGTCTTGGGGTGGCCCTCCAGGCCCAGGCGCTCCAGCGCCAGGCGGACCAGGCCGCCCACCAGCGACACCTGCTCCCATCCCGCACCTTCGGCCGGGTCGAGATCGAACACCGCCTGGGTGGGCACGTCGGGCAGCACCGCCCGGCTCAGCCACGGGTGGATCTCGATGGCGCCCAGGTTGACCATCCACAGCAGCGACTCGACGTCGGGCGTGGTGACGAACTCGATCGGCTCGCCCCGGTGCTCCGACCACAGCGGCGCCACCGGCAGCCAGTCGGGGCGGTGCCCCGGCGCCTGCTTCTCGTAGAACGACGGGCCGTCCGCCCCCTCCGGGTAGCGGGACATGACGACGGCGCGCCCCTCCAGGTGCGGCAGCAGCACCGGCGCCACCGAGGCGTAGTACTGCAGCAGGTCGCCCTTGGTGTACCCGTCGGCCGGGAAGAACACCTTGTCGGGGTTCCTGAGCCGCAAGGGGCGGACGGCGCCCACCGGCGCCCAGGCGTCGCCGTCGGGGACGAGGCGCACCCCGCCGGGGAACGCCACCGCCCCCGATCCGAGCGGACGGGTGCCGGCTTCGTCGGCGGCGGGCCGGGCGGCGGCGAGCGCCGCCTCGACGTCGCCGTGGATGCGGTCGTGGCTGCCCTCGTCGTGGGCCTCGGAGATCAGCGTCATCCGCAGACCGGTGCGCACCGCCGCCTCCACCAGCGGCCCCACCCGCAGCGTGCCCTCGCCGTAGGGGACGTGGCGGATCTCGCCCTTCGGCCCGAACAGGTTGTCGGTGAACTGGCAATGCAGCGGATCGATCGCCCATCCCGGGAAGTGCTCCCGCAGGAACCCGATCACCGAGTCGAAGGCCCCGGCCGTGGTGAGCCCGCCGCCCGACATGGCGTGGACGTGCGCCCAGTCCACCACCGGCCGGACGAACCCGAACCCGGAGGCGATCAGGGCGATGTCGCCCAGTGTCCCGAAGGCCCGTTCGGTGCCGGTGGTCTCCAGGCCCAGCGCCACGCCGAGGTGGCGCACCTTGGGCTCGATCGCCTCCAGGCTCGCCGCCGCCAGGGCGTGCAGGTCCTCGGCGGAGCGGCCCTTCGTGTACCCGGTGTGGGCCACCACGACCCTTGCCCCCATCGCCCTGCCCAGCTTCATGGTGTGCTCGAGCGCCGATCGGGTGTGGACCGCCTTCTCCGGGTCGTCGCTGGTGAGGATGGCGAAGTAGGGGGCGTGGATCGACAGGCGGATGTCCCTCTCGGCGGCGGCCGCCCCGAACCGCTCGCAGCGGTCCTCCTTCCAGGGGAACCCGTGCACGAACGCCAGTTCGTAGGCCCGGTGGCCGCGCGCGGCGAGGCCGTCGAGGAACTCATCGTCCCCGATCCCCTCGGGCGGCATCCCGCTGATCCCGAACCGCATGCCGGGAGCGTAGGGGCCCCGCCGGTCACTGCGCCGGGTAGTACCTCCGCCGCGCCCACAGGGCGACGTACACCAGGCCCACCAGCACCGGCACCTCGATGAGCGGGCCCACCACACCGGCGAGCGCCTGCCCCGACGTGACGCCGTACACCCCGATCGCGACGGCGATGGCGAGCTCGAAGTTGTTGGAGGCGGCAGTGAAGGCGATCGACGTGGTGCGGGGGTACCCGATGCCCATGCGCACGCCGACGGCGAAGGACACCGCCCACATCAGCACGAAATAGGCGAGCAGCGGCAGCGCGATGCGGGCCACGTCGAGGGGCCTGGCGGTGATCGTCTCGCCCTGGAGGGCGAAGAGCACCACCACCGTGAACAGCAGCCCGTAGAGCGCCCACGGGGCGATGCGGGGGATGAAGCGGGTCTCGTACCACTCGACGCCCCTGGCGCGCTCCCCCCAGGCCCTGGTGAGCCATCCCGCCACCAGCGGGACGCCCAGGAAGATGAGGACGATGCGGGCGATCTCCCACAGGGAGACGTCGAGGGTGTCGGTGTCGAGCCCCAGCCAGCCGGGCAGCACCTGCAGGTAGAAGTAACCGAGCAGCGAGTAGGCGAGGATCTGGAAGATCGAGTTCAGGGCCACCAGCACCACCGCCGCCTCCCGGTCCCCGCAGGCGAGGTCGTTCCAGATCAGCACCATGGCGATGCAGCGGGCCAGGCCGATGATGATCAACCCGGTGCGGTATTCCGGAAGGTCCGGGAGCATCAGCCAGGCGAGGGCGAACATCAGCGCAGGGCCGATCAGCCAGTTCAGCACCAGCGACAGGGTCAGCATCGTGCGGTCGGCGGCCACCTCGGTCACCTTCGAGTAGCGGACCTTGGCGAGCACCGGGTACATCATCGCCAGCAGGCCGAGGGCGATCGGCAGAGACACCGAGCCGATCTTGATGGTGTCGAGCGCGTCGTTGAGGTCGGGGAACAGGCGCCCGAGGCCGAGGCCGAGGCCCATCGCCGCCAGGATCCAGACGGGCAGGAACCTGTCGAGCAGGGACAGGCGGGCGAGGACGGCCTGCTCCCCGTGGTCGTGCGCCGCGCTCACCCGGCCCGTCCGGCGACGATGCTCACCAGTTCGGGCACATCGGGGACCCGGCCGCTGAAGACGACGGTCTCGTCGATCACCAGGGCGGGGGTGGCGAGCACCCCGTACCCGGCGATGACCCCGTAGTCGGTGACCATCTCCACGTCGGCGGACAGGCCCGCCTGGGCGACCGCCTCCCGGGTCCGGTCCTCGAGGGTGTGGCAGTTGGCGCACCCGGCGCCCAGCACCTTGATCTGCACGGTGACGTCCTTTCTCACAGGATCGCGTTGAACAGGAACCCGACGGCCAGGATCCCGGCCCCGACCACGCCGACGAAGGCAGCCAGCAGGCGGGGCCGGAGCACCCGGCGGAGCAGCACCATCTCGGGCAGCGACAGCGCCACCACCGACATCATGAACGCCAGCGACGTGCCGAGCGCCACGCCCTTGGCGTGCATCGCCTCGACCAGGGGGATGGCCCCGGCGGCGTTGGAGTAGAGCGGGATGCCCAGCACCACGGCCACCGGCACCGCCCACGGGTCGTCGCTGCCGGCGTGGGCGGCGAAGAAGTCCTCCGGCGCCCAGCCGTGGATGGCGGCGCCGACGGCGATACCGGCTAGCAGGAACGGCCAGATCCTTCGCAGGATCGCCACCACCTCGCTCCGGGCGATGCGGAACCGCTCGGCCCACGTCGGGCGGGCGGCGCCGGGCGCAGCCCCGACGGTGGTCTCGTACACGAACGGCTCCACCCAGTGCTCCAGGCCGAGGCGGCCGATCACCACGCCGGCGCCGACGGCGATGGCCAGTCCCGTGGCCACGTACAGCGCGGCGACGTCCCAGCCGAACGAGCCGCCCACCAGCACCACGCCCACCTCGTTGACCAGGGGGCTGGCGATGAGGAACGTCATCGTGATCCCCAGCGGCACCCCGGCGGCGACGAAGCCGATGAACACCGGCACCGCGGCGCAGGAGCAGAAGGGGGTGGCGACGCCCAGCACCGCAGCCAGCAGGTACCCGGCGGCCTGGCGGCGCCCGCCCAGCAGTTCCCGGGTCCGCTCCACCGAGACGAAGGTCCGCAGCACCGCCACCACGAAGACGATCCCACCGAGCAGCAGGGCGATCTTGACGGAGTCGTACAGGAAGAAGTGGACGCCGTCGCCCAGGTGGGTGCCGGCGTCGAGGCCGGCGACGTCGAAGACCAGGCGGTCCCACAGCGGGCGGTTGAGGACGTACGCCGCCACCCATGCGGCTGCGGCCGCGGCCACCCAGAGCCAGGCCACCCGATCGGCGCTCCGCCGGTCCACCGGCGGCGCAGCGGTCCCGGTCACACGTCCTCCCCCGGGACGGCGCCCCGAAGCGCCTCGAGCGCCACCGAGGCCAATTCGTAGTCCACCCACCTGCCGCGGCGGTGCGCCGTCACCAGCCCGGCCTCCCGCAGCACCCGCAGGTGGTACGACAGCAGGTTGGGGGCGACGTCCACCTCGTCCTTCAGTTCACACACGCAGCGGCGCCCTCCGCCCAGGGAGGCGAGCACCTGCAGCCTGATGGGGTCGGCGAGGGCGGAGAAGGCGGCGGCCAACGATTCAATGCTCATTGATTCAACGGTCGTTGAACTCATGGCCCGCATCGTACCGCATCGGGCGGGTCCGCCCGCCGGTACGATCCCCCGCATGACGCTGCCGACCATCGACGACGTCCAGGCCGCCGCCGCCCGCCTCGACGGCGTCGCCCATCGCACACCGGTGCTGACCAGCAGGACGCTGGATGCCATGCTGGGCGGCAGCGTGTTCCTGAAGGCCGAGTGCTTCCAGCGGGTCGGGGCCTTCAAGTTCCGCGGTGCCTACAACGCCGTCGCCTCGCTCTCCGAACCAGCGCGCGCCGGGGGTGTGGCCACCTACTCCTCGGGCAACCACGCCCAGGCGCTGGCGCTGGCGGCGGCCCTCCACGGCGTGCCGGCGGCGATCGTGATGCCGGAGGACGCCCCCTCCATCAAGGTGGCCGCCACCGCCGGGTACGGGGCCGAGATCGTGCCGTACGACCGCTACACCGGGGACCGACGCGCCATCGCCGAGTCGGTGGCCGCCGAACGAGGCATGACGCTGATCCCGCCGTTCGACCACTGGGACGTCATCGCCGGCCAGGGCACCACGGCACTGGAGCTGTTCGAGCAGGCCGGGCCTCTCGACGTGCTGGCCGTGTGCGTCGGCGGCGGCGGGCTCATCTCGGGGTGCGCCACGGTCGCCAAGGCCCAGGACCACCCGGTGCGGGTGGTCGGGGTGGAGCCGGAGGCGGGCGACGACGTCAAGCAGTCGCTGGAGCAGGGCAGGATCGTGGAGATCCCCGCCCCGCACACCATCGCCGACGGCCAGCAGACCGTGGCCCCGGGCGAGAAGACGTTCGCGGTGATGGCGGAACGGGTGGACGAGATCGTCACCGTCACCGACCCCGAGATCGTCGATGCCATGCGGTTCGCCTTCGAGCGCCTCAACGTGGTGCTGGAGCCATCGGGGGCGAGTGCCCTCGCTGCGTTGCTGGCGGGCCGCATCGAGACCGCCGGGCGCCGGGTCGGGGTGACCCTGTCGGGCGGCAACATCGGGGTGCGCCGGTTCGTCGAGGTGATGTCGGCGTGATCGGGCGCCGCACCTGGGCGAGGCCGGCGAGCATCGCCGTGCTCTCCGCCGTGTACGCCGCGGCGATCGCCGTCGGCTGGGTCGTGGTCCGGGCGGCGTCGGGCCTCGGGGACTGGCAGGCGATGCTCCTGGCCGACCTGGCCGCCACGGCGGTGGTGTTCGCCGCCGCCGTCGCCGCCGACAACACCAGCGTCTACGACCCGTACTGGTCGGTGGCGCCGATCCCCATCGCCCTGTGGTGGGCGGCGCACGCCGCCCCGGCGCCCCCCATCGCCGGCAGCGGGCCCAACGGCGCCCGCTTCCTGCTGCTGTTCGCCCTGGTCGCGGTATGGGGCACCCGGCTGACCCTGAACTTCCTGCGGGGCTGGCCGGGCCTGCACCACGAGGACTGGCGCTACACCGAGTACCGCCGCCTCGGGACGGCCCGCTACTGGGCGGTGTCGCTGGGCGGGCTGCAGGCGATGCCGACGCTGATCGTGTTCGCCGGGATGCTCCCGGTGCTGGCCGTCGCCCGCCGCCCCGGCAACCCGTTCGGCTGGCTCGACGTGGTGGCCGCCCTGGTCACGGCCGGGTTCGTGCTGCTGGAGACGGTGGCCGACGAGCAGAAGCGGCGCCACCGCGGCGGGGGGTTCGTCACCACCGGGGTGTGGGCGTGGCTGCGCCACCCCAACTACCTGGGCGAGGTCGGGTTCTGGTGGGGCCTCTGGCTCTTTGCGCTGGCCGCCGGGTGGGGCAACTGGTGGACCGTCGCCGGCCCGGTGGCGATGACGGTGCTGTTCGTGACGATCAGCGTGCCGCTGATGGACCGCCGCATGCTCCGCCGCCCCGGCTATGCCGAGCACATGGCGCGCGTGCCGGCGCTGGTGCCGACGCGGCCCTCTCACGCCTCCGGCGGCGGGTAGCGATACACGTCCTCGGGGTGCTCGGGGAACCACGAGCACCCCAGCACCGCCTCGACGACTTCCTTCAACTCGGGAGGGATCCACGGCGTCTCGGCGAACGCTCCCCGCGCCTCGGTGGCGTCGAGGCGCTGCTGGAACTCGGCGCACACCTGCGTGCCCTCGGCGAGGGCGTCGCGGTAGGCCGCCATCTCGGGACTGGCGGACAGCGCCGTCCAGCCCTCCTCGGTGTCGGGGGTGGCGCCGGCGCGGACCGCCAGGGCCCGTTCCACCTCGATGAAGTCCCGGTGCCAGCCCCACATCAACTCGTGCAGGCCGGCCACCTGGTCGGGGGGATCGAGGGCGTCGGCCTTCTCCTGCAGCGTCGTGCGCAGCTCGGTGCCGGCCTCGAGCCCTGCCTGGAGCACCTGCGGCGTGAACTCGTCCACGTCGGTCCCGGCGGCGATGATCTCGGCCCCGCGCTCGCTCGCTTCCTCGACGATCTCGTTGACCTCGTCCACGTACTCGGTCAGCGACATGGTGCCGCCGCACGACACGACGACCGCCGCCAGGCCGGCTGCGAGCATCCTCCGCTTCACGATCACCCACCCCTGTGTCGGTGCCCGGAGCCTCCCAGAGCCCGCCTGCCGCCCGCCAGGGGCGTTCGGCCGTTCTGAGGCCCGCCCGTCACAGCGCCACCACCACCAGGGCCAGGAACATCGCCAGCAGGACGAGGCCCTCCCACCGCACCAACCGCTGCCCGGTCGCCATCAGGACGCCGGCGACGGCGGCGGCGGCCACCATCAGCGCGAGGGCAGGCCGGAACGATCCCGCCAGCGACCCGGGGCCGACCAGGCCGGCCACCCCCATCACCGCCAGGGCGTTGAACAGGTTCGACCCGAGCACGTTGCCGATGACCAGGTCCGCCTGGCGCCTCCTGGCCGCCGCCAGGGCGGTCGCCAGCTCAGGCAGCGACGTGCCCAGCGACACGATCACCACCCCCACGAAGGCGGATGAGATGCCGGCCTCCTCCGCCAGCCGGGACGCACCCCGCACCAGGAGGTCGGCGCCACCGAGGGTCAGGCCCAGGGCGACGGCGCCGACGACCGCCTCGATCCCGGGCCGCACCGCGGCGTCGCCGGCGTCCACCTCCAGCGGGGCCTCCCCGGTGGCGGCGTCGCGACGCGCCCAGTGCAGCAGCAGCGCCACGGCGACCACCATGCCGACGGCGAGCACCGCCGCCTCCCACCGCTGCACCCGGAGGTCCCACAGCAGCGCCGCCGACACCGCCATGGCCACCAGCATCAGGATGCCTTCGCGCCGGATGGTGGCGAGGCGGGCGGCCAGCGGGGTCAGCACGGCGGCGGACCCCAGCACGAGCGTCAGGTTGACCGTGTTGGAGCCCACCACGTTGCCCACGGCGATGTCGATCTCCCCTCGCGCCCCGGCCAGGCCCGACACCATCATCTCGGGCGCCGAGGTGCCGAAGCCCACCACCAGCGCGCCGATGACGACCGGGGAGAGGCCCCACGCCCGGGACAGGCGGATCGCAGCGGTGACGAAGCGGTCGGCGGCGAGTGTCAGCACCGCCAACCCTCCCACCACCAGCGCCAGGGAGGTCAGCACGGCCGGTTCACAGCGTCCACCGCGGGATCGTACCCCCGGCTAGTACCGTGCCCCGATGCTCCCCTGGCGCCTGCAGGCACGCCGCCTCCCCCGGCTGATGCTGGGCCTGGTGCTGTTCGGGGTCGGCATCGCCATGCACGTCCTGGGCGACCTGGGCCTGCCGTCCTGGGACGTGTTCCATCAGGGCCTCGCCGAGGTGACGCCGCTCACCATCGGGACCGCGGTCATCGCCGTGGGCGCAGTCATCCTGGTCGGCCTGATCGCCGCGCGGGAGCCGATCGGCATCGGCACGATCCTCAACGTGATCGTGATCGGCCTCGTCGTGGACGGGGTGCTGGCGGTGGTGGACCCTCCGGGGCACATGGCGGCTCGCATCGCCTACACGGCGGGCGGTCCGCTGGTGGTGGCGGTGGCCTCGGGGTTCTACCTGGGCGTCCGCCTCGGCCCCGGCCCCCGCGACGGCCTGATGACGGCCATGGCGCGACGCGGCGTCACGGTGTGGAAGGCGCGTCTCGCCGTCGAGGCCGCGGTGCTGGCCGCCGGGGCGCTGATGGGAGGCACGGTGGGGTTCGGCACGGTGTGGTTCCTGCTGATCATCGGCCCCGCCGTCCAGATCGCCCTCCGCTTCCTGTCGGTCCCGTGGCACCCCGACGAGCCGCGGGTGCAGGCACTGAAGGGCGTGGACGACCGGTAGGGCGTCCTGCAGACCGCCCCGCATACCTCTACGCTGCTCCGCCGTGGCACATCCCGACGTCGACGCCTACGTGGAGCGGTCCGAGCAGTGGCCGGAGGAGATCGCCGCGCTGCGGCCGATCCTGCTGGGCCGCGGGCTCACCGAGAGCATCAAGTGGCGGAAGCCCTGCTACAGCCACGACGGGAAGAACGTCGTGATCGTCCAGGAGATGAAGGACTTCCTGGCCCTGATGTTCTTCGAGGGCGCCCTGCTGACCGACCCCGCCGGGGTGCTGCGGGAGCAGGGGCCCAACTCGCGAGCCGCCCGCCGCATCGAGTTCACGTCCGTCGGCGACGTGACGAGGCTCGCCGGCACCGTCGCCGCCTACGTGGACGAGGCGATCGCCAACGAGGAGGCCGGCCTCGAGGTGGACATGGGCGCCCCCGCCGACCTCGTCCTCGTGGAAGAACTGCAGCGCCGCCTCGACGACGACCCGGCGCTGGAGGCGGCCTTCGAGTCGCTCACCCCCGGCCGCCGGCGCGAGTACCACCTGTACGTCTCGGGGGCCAAGCAGTCCGCCACCCGGGAGTCCCGTGTCGAGAGGTGTGTCCCGAGGATCCTCGACGGCAAGGGCCTGAGGGACCGCTAGCAGGACGGCCGGCCGAGAGGTGTGAGGAACCCGCCATGAAGAAGTGGATCGTGATGGTCGCGGCGGCAGCGTTGCTCGCGGCGGCGTGCAGCGGCAGTGGCGCAGACGAGGAACCGTCGACGACGACGCCGGCGACGACGACCGTGCCGGGCGGCGGTGCAACGACCACCGAGCCGCCGCCACCGCCGGAGCCCTACCGGGCGGGCGTCGTGTTCGACGGCCCGATCGAGGTGCTGCCGGCGCGCACCGGTCTCGCGCCGGGCGGTATCGGGCGGTTCGTGACGGCCGATCTGGGCGACGAGATCTGGATCATCGGCCGGCAGTGGAACGGCACGGTCGCCGCCCGATCCTTCGACGGCGGGCTGACCTGGACCGAGGTGTCGTTCGGGCCCCCGCCCGAGAACGGCGCGATCTACGTCCGGCACGTGGTGCGCGGCAGCGACGGACGCTACGTGGCGATCGCCACCAGGGAGTCGTCGTGCCGGTCCGGTGAGGAGCGACCGGGCGGGTTCACGCACTACTACGTCTGCACCCGCCAGCGCCCGCTCGCGTTCGTCAGCGACGACGGCGAGACGTGGACCGAGTCGTCGCCGGCCGGCCTCGCGCCGCCCGGCGGCTCGTCACTGCGCATCGACGACCTCATCGCGGTCGACGACGGCTACCTCGCGGCCGGCACCATCGAGGGGCCCGGATGGCGAGCGGTGCTGTTCGCCTCGCCCGACGGCGTCACCTGGACCGCCGAGCGCGAGTTCCTCGGCGACGGCAACCCGATGAGCTCGCGGTCGATGGCCTTCGACGGCACGACGCTCGTGTTCACCGCCGACGAGACCCCGTGTCCCTCCGGCCCCGACGACAACGTCGGCGGGTGGCAGCTGGGCCCCGGGTTCGCCACGCACGGCCGGATCTTCGTCGGCACCGACATCGCCTCGCTCACGCTGCAGCAACCGGGCGAGCACCCGCTGGCGGCCGCCCCGCTCGACATCCCCCCCGGCTGCGGCGTCATCGACGGCATCCCCATCGCGTTCTATCCGTACCCGAGCTTCCGCGCCGAGGTCGTCGACGGGGCGGTGACGGTGTTCGAGCTGTACACGCCTCCGGGCCAGACCGCCCGGCTCGAAGAGGCCGAGGAGGCCGGGGAGGACGAGCTCTTCGACGAGTTGCGCACGACGCTCGGCAGCCGCCGCTGGGCGGAGTTGCGGGACGGCGCGTGGGTCGTGCAAGAGATCGCCGGCATCAACATGCGGGGGGCGGCCACCAAGTGGACGGCCAGGTACTTCGACGTCGCCGTGGCGGGCCGCCCGGCATGGGTCGAGGTCCGCACCGTCGGCTCCCCGATCCACGACGTGTACACCGTGTCCGACGACGAGCCCGCCCAGGTGCAGACGGTCGCCCCGATCGCGTTCTCCCGCGCGATGGGGGCGATCGGTGCCGACGACGGCTACCTGGTCTTCGGCCTCCAGGCCCTCGACCTGTTCAAACCCCTCCAGTCCGACGACCCGGCGTCGGTCGTCGTCTACCGCACGACACCGGGTGAGGAATCGCCGGCGGGCCGCTGCGACCTCGAGCCCGGCGGGCGGTGCCAGTTCGCCGATCTGACCGAGCACCCCGACTACCCGGATTTCTCCGGTC
This sequence comes from Actinomycetota bacterium, assembly GCA_020444505.1. Classification (GTDB taxonomy): domain Bacteria; phylum Actinomycetota; class Acidimicrobiia; order Spongiisociales; family UBA11373; genus JAHJML01. Next base: position 19,978 of record JAHLKU010000043.1, read on the forward strand.
GAGACCTCACGGGTGTCGATCTCACCGGCACCGAGATCGGCTCGGCGAGCTTCGCCGGCGCCGACCTCGCCGGCGCCCGGCTCTGGCTGGTCACGAGCGACCCCGGTGAGACGCCGAGCTTCGCCGACGCCGACCTCACCGATGCCGAGTTGCAGCGCGCCGAGATGGGCGACATCTCGGGCGCCGCCGTCGATGGTGCGAGCTTCGCCGACGCCGACATCACCCGCGCCGACGGGGTGGATTTCTCCAACGCCGTGATGTTCGAGGCCCGGATCGCCGACCTCACCGGCGTGATGTTCGGTGACACCGACCTCACCGGCGCCCGTCTCGACATCATCGGCGGCTTCCCCGACCTGACCGTGCTCGACTACCAGACGATCGAGATCGCGATCAGCCCGGATGCCGAGGGCCCGTTCGAGTTCGATCTCTCCGGTCTCGACCTGACGGGGGTGTCGTTCAGCGGATGGCTCAGCTCCGATCCGGTGGTGATCACCAGCCTCGATGGGGCGGTGCTCGCCGGCACGCGCTTCTCGAA
>JAHLKU010000044.1 GCA_020444505.1 Actinomycetota bacterium
CCTCCATCAGGTGTGTCTAGCCCTCCGAGGCCACCGTCGGGTAGCCGGCCGGGGCCGTGAACGGGGTGGTCGCCACGACGTCGGGGTCGTCGCTCCAACCCATCATCCCGAACTTGACGTTCTGGACGTCGTAGCCCATCAGCCGCAGGACCGTCGCCGCCACCTGGCCGGTGTGGCCGGTGTAGCAGTAGACGACGATCGGGGCGCCCTCGGGCAGCGCATCGAGCGCCTCGTCGGTGGCGATGGACTTCCAGCCGATGTTGATCGCGCCGTCGACGTGACCGAGCGCGTAGTCCTCGGCGGACCGCACCGACACGATCAGCGGGTCGTTGGCGTCGTCGCCGTCGGACAGGTTCTCGAACAGGGCGTTCGGCGGGATCACCGGCGCCCACCCGGGCAGCATCGCCTTGGCCTGCGCGATCAGGATGTCGCGGACCTCGGCCTGCCCCGTGCTGAACGCCGGGAGGCCGTCGGCCTCGGGCAGGTCGTTGGCCTCGGTCTCCGTCGGGTAGCCGGCGGAGGCGGCGAACGGCGTGGTGGCGACGACCTCGGCGTCGTCACTCCAGCCCATCATCCCCCACTTCAGGTTGACGGCGTCGTACCCGAGCATCCGCAGGAAGGTCGCCGCCGCCTGGCCGGTGTGGCCGGTGTAGCAGTAGACGACGATCTGCATGTCGCCGGGGATGGCGTCGAGCCCGGCGAGCGCCACGTCGAGGCCGGCGGGGTCGGTCAGCGTCCCCCACGGGACGTTGATCGCACCCTGGATGTGACCCAGCGCGTAGTGCTCGGGAGCGCGGACGCTGACGATGACCGGGTCGTTGTCCTCGTCGCCATCGGACAGGTTCTCGAACAGGGCCTCGGCCGAGATCACCGGCGACCAGTCGGCCAGCGCGGCCGTCATGGCCTCGCCGACCACGTCGGCTTCGTCGAAGGCGAGGGCCGTCCCCTCGGTGGGGTACCCCGCTGCGGCGGAGAACGGCGTGGTCGCCACGACGTCGGCGTCGTCGCTCCACCCCATCATCCCCCACTTCATGTTCTGCACGTCGTACCCGAACAGGGCCAGGATCGTCGCCGCCACCTGGCCGGTGTGGCCGGTGTAGCAGTAGGTGACGATCGGGGCGCCCTCGGGCAGCGCCTCGAGCGAGTCCAGCGTGGCGATGCTCTTCCACCCGATGTCGACGGCGCCGTCGATGTGGCCGAGCGCGTAGTGCTCGGCGGACCGCACCGACACGATCAGCGGGTCGTTGGCGTCGTCGCCGTCGGACAGGTTCTCGAAGACCGCATCGGGGGCGATGACGGGCGACCAGTCGGCCAGCATGGCCTGGGCCCTGGCCTGGATGATGCCGAACGCCTCGGACCGGCCGGTGGCGATCTCGGGCAGGCCGTCGGCGGCGGGAAGCGCGGTGGCCTCGGTCACCGTCGGGTAGCCGGCGGCGGCGGCGAACGGCGTGGTGGCGACGACCTCGGGGTTGTCGCTCCAGCCCATCATCCCGAACTTCAGGTTCTGGACGTCGTAGCCCAGCGCCCGCAGGATCGTCGCCGCCACCTGGCCGGTGTGGCCGGTGTAGCAGTAGACGACGATCGGCTGATCCATGGGGAGCATGGCCAGGCTGGCGTCGTCGGCGATCGACTTCCACGGGATGTTGACCGCGCCCGCGATGTGACCGAGCGCGTAGTGCTCGGGCGACCGCACCGACACGATGAACGGGTCGTTGCTCTCGTCCCCGTCCGAGAGGTTCTCGAACAGGGCGTCGGGGGCGATCACCGGCGACCACTCGGCCAGCGCAGCGGTGATCGACTCGCTCATCACGTCGACCTCGGCCGCCGTGGCCTCCGTCGTGGTGGTGGTCGGCGCCGCCGTGGTGGTGGGCGCCTCGGTGGTGGTGGTGTCGGCGTCGTCATCGCCACACCCGGCGAGCGTGAGGAGGCTCAGCGCGGCTGCGACGGCGAGGACCCGGAACCACCGGTGCTTGGTGGACATCTTCAGGGATCTCCTTATGGATTTCGTTGCGTACCGGGGAATCTGCGCCATAACCGAGCCGGAGGCCGGTGGCGGGCGTCCCTCATCGACCCCGGAACCATATCACGATTCATAATCGTCACGACCGGGACTTTCGTCCCTTTGCTTATTAGTCCTGACGATGCTCGGCCATAAGGGACGCCCCAGAGGAAGGTGTCGAACGCGGCCGGGACCAACGGTCCCTTGACACGGCGGTCAGGGATGCCTGACAGTTGGACGAGCACCGCCGTCGCGACGCGGCGCGCTCATGGGGAGAAGGACGGCCGGCCTCCGGGTCGGGGGCCGGGAGGGGCCGGCGGTCAGACGATCGGGTTCGTCAACTGGGCGAACGCAGCCGCCTCCGCCTCGCTGATCGGGCGGTTCTGGGCGTCGACGTGCACCACGATCGGCTCGTAGCCGTCGAGTTCGGCGTCCTCGAGGTCGGCATAGGTGAGCACGATCACCTTGTCGCCGCGGTGCACCAGCCGGGCGGCCGCCCCGTTCAGCACCACGTCGCCGGGGCCACCGGCGATGGCGTAGGTGGTGAACCGGGCGCCGTTGTCGATGTCGAGCACGGTCACCTGCTCGAACTCGCGGATGTCGGCGAGTTCCAACAACTCGGGGTCGAGCGTGATGGACCCCACGTAGTTGAGATCGGCGCCGGTCACGGTGGCCCGGTGGATCTTCGACTTGAGCATGGTGCGCTTCACGTGGACTCCTTCGCTTGGCGCCCCCGGCGGGGTCGCCCTACCTGGTCTCCATTGGGTACAACACCTGCAGGGATCACGCTAGTCCCCGATTCGCGCCCACCGGAACCCGTCAGTCGCCTCTGCCCCCTGCCAGCGCAGCCGCCACCCCCAGCGCCAGGTAGATCGACCCCGACACCCAGCGGCGGCCCGCCCGCCACCACCCGGCGCGCTGCAGCCGGTCCCCCGCCGTGCCCGCCGCCAGGGCGTAGAGACCGTCCATCACCAGCCCCAGGCCGACGAACACCGCCCCCAGCACCAGCACCTGCGTCGCCGACCCGGCCGCAGGGTCCACGAACTGGGGGACGAAGGCGAGGAAGAACACCGCCACCTTCGGGTTGAGCAGCGTCACCACGAAGCCCTGGGCGAACACCTTGCGCATCGACCGGGGCACCGCCTCGTCCCCGCCGGCCGCCTCGTCGGTCCCCAGCCACGCCCGCACGCCGAGATACACCAGGTAGCCGGCCCCCGCCCACTTCACCACCCGGAAGGCCGTCGCCGACGTGGCGAGCAGGGTGGTCAGCCCGGCGACCGCCGCAGCGACGTGGACCAGGCTCCCGGCGTGGATGCCGGCCACCGACACCAGGCCCGCCCGCCGCCCCTGGGCCATGCTGCGGGTGACGATGTAGAGCACCGCCGGCCCGGGCACCGCGAAGAGCACGAAGGCGGCGGCGGTGAAGCCGATGAGGGCGGCGGAGTCGGGCATGGGCGGAGGCTACACCCGGGCCGGATCACGCCGGCAGGAACGAGAAGCGCACCCGGCGGCGGTGGTTGTCGCGATTGGGGTCCACCAGCACGATCGACTGCCAGGTGCCGAGCGCCAGTGTCCCGTCCACCACCGGCACGGTGATCGACGGCGCCACGATCGCCGGCATCACGTGGTCGGCGCCGTGGCCCGGCGAGCCGTGGCGGTGCCGCCACCTTTCGTCCCGGGGGAACAGCGTGTCGAGATGGTCGAGGAGGTCGTCGTCGCTGCCGGCTCCCGTCTCCAGCACCGCCACCCCGGCGGTGGCATGGGGCACGAACACCGACAGCAGCCCGTCGCCCTTCCCCGCCACGAACCCGGCCGCGCCGGCGGTCAGGTCGTGGGCGGCGGGGGTGCTCCCGGTGACGACGTCGATGACGATGGTGTCCACGCTCCCAGGCTAGGGCGACGCGACGGAGCCGGCCCGCAGGCCGGCCCCGAGCCTCGCGTCCGGCGGCCTAGTAGGTCATCACCGGGGGGAGCTCCTTGGCGTGCTTGATCCAGCGCTTCACCATGGAGAGCGCGGGGAGGCGGCGCACCAGCTTCTTGGCGGAGTTGACCTCATCCATCTTCTTGTGCAGGTTCTCCGCGTTGCGGGTCCGCAACTCCTTGACGGTGTCGACACCGGCGGCCTCCAGCAGGTCGCTGTACTCCTCGCCGACGCCCCGGACCCGCATCAGGTCGGCCCGGTTGGTCCACTCGAGGATCTGGTGCGTGCTGAAGCCGGTCTTCTCGGCGAGCGCGCTGCGGCCCTTCGCCGACGCGCCGGCCTTGAGCAGCGCACCGGTGCTCCGGATGCCGGCGGCCCGCATCTTCTTGCCGTAGGTGGCGCCGATGCCCTCGATCGTCTCGATCGATGCCATGCTTTCGCTTCCTCCTCCCCCGGTCGCGCCGGGTCCCGTGATCGTGCACGCTCAACCCTACAGGGATCGGGGCCCCAGGCTCCGGGCGGATACGGCGCCCGCTCAGGCGTTCTCGCCCATGAAGAGCTCGCTCACCGAGTCGTCGGTGAAGATCGCCTTCAGGGCGTCGGCGAGGATCGAGGCGATCGACAGCACCTTGAGGTTGGCCAGCGCCTGCGCCTCCTTCGGCACCGGCAACGTGTTGGTGATCACGATCTCCTCGATCGGCGCCGCCAGGAGCCGCTCGGCCGCCGGGCTGCTGAGCACGCCGTGAGTGGCCATCGCCCGCACACTCAGTGCCCCCCGCTCCTTGAGCAGCTCCGCGGCCGCCACGACGGTCCCGGCGGTGTCGATGATGTCGTCGACGATCACGGCGTGCTTGCCCTCGACGTCGCCCACCACCTGCAGGGCCGCCACCACCCCGTGCTGGGTGACGCTGCGCCGCTTGTGGATGAACGCGACGCCTGCGTCGATGGCCCTGGCGTGCTTGGAGGCCTCCTTCACCCGGCCGGTGTCGGGCGACACGATCACCGTGGGGTCCTCGACGTGCTCCCGCAGGTAATCGTTGAACACCGGCAGCGCGGTGAGGTGGTCGTACGGCTTGCTGACGAACCCCTGGATCTGCTGGCTGTGGAGGTCCATGGACACCAGGCGGTCGGCGCCGGCAGTGACGAACAGGTCGCTGACGAGACGCGCCGTGATCGGCTCCCGGGGCCGGCTCTTGCGGTCCTGGCGGGCGTAGGCGAGGAAGGGGATGACGGCGGTGATGCGCTTGGCCGAGGCCCGCTCCAGGGCGTCGATCATCACCAGTTGCTCCATGATGTGGTGGTTGAGCGGCGGGCAGTGGCTCTGCATGACGAAGGCGTCTGCGCCGCGCACGCTCTCGGAGTAGCGGACGTAGATCTCCCCGTTGGGGAACGTTTCCCGATCGGCCTTGCCCAACTCGACGCCGAGGAGGTCTGCGACCTCTTCTGCCAGGGCGGGGTTCGCGGAGCCCGTGAAGAGCATGAACCGCTTGCTGCCCTGGAGTTGCATCGGCTCAGCCCTCCTTCTTCTCCGCTTTTCGCGCTCTGCGGGCAGCGTAGCCCGGCACCTCCCGCTGCTGCGAACGCTCCACGCCGAGCGCACCCGGCGCCACGTCCCTGGAGATCACCGACCCGGCGCCGGTCCAGGCGTCGTCGCCCAGTTCCACCGGTGCGACCAGCATCGTGTCGGACCCGATCCGGACCCGGTCGCCGATCACGGTGCGGTGCTTCTGGTAGCCGTCGTAGTTGCAGGTGATGCTGCCGGCCCCGACGTTGGAGCCCTCCCCGATGACGGCGTCGCCCATGTAGGAGAGGTGGGGCACCTTGCTCCCCTTGCCCACCGTGGTCGCCTTCGTCTCGACGAACGTCCCGATCTTCGACCCTGCCTCCATCACCGTGCCCGGCCGCAGGCTGGCGTACGGGCCCACCTCCGCCTCCTCCCCCACCCGGGCGGAGCGGAGCACCGAGTACCACACCCGCGCCCCGGGGCCGATCTCACTGTCCACGGCGAACACGCCGGGGCCGACGACGGCCCCCGCCGCCACCGAGGTGGCCCCCTCCAGGTGGGTGTCGGCATAGATCCTCGCCCCCGGCTCCAGGGTGACGGCGGCGTCGACGTAGGTGCGGCCGGGGTCCTGCACCCACACGCCGCTGCGCATCCACGCCGAGAGGATCCGGCGCCGCATGGCCGCCTCCACCGCCGCCAGGTGCTCCAGCGAGTTGACGCCCTGCACCTCGTCGGGGTCGGCTCCGGCGACCGCACCGACGCCGTCACCGGCGAGGATGCCGACCACGTCGGTGAGGTAGTACTCACCCTGCGCGTTGTCGTTCTCCACCCGCTCCAGGGCCTCGGCCAGGGCGGGCCCGTCGAAGGCATAGGTGGACAGTGCCACCTCCCGCACGGCCCGCTGCTCGTCGGTGGCGTCGGCTTCCTCGACGATGGCCGTCACCCGGTCGCCGTCCCGCAGCACCCGGCCGTAGCCGGTGGGGTCGGGCATCTCGGCCGTCAGCAGCGTGGCGGCCCCGGTGTGGGCGTCCAGCAGGGAGCGAAGGCTCTCCGGGCGGAACAGCGGGGTGTCCCCCGGCACCACGAGCACCGTGTCACCGGCGAGGTCGCCCATCTCGTCGAGGGCGCACCGCACGGCGTGGCCGGTGCCGAGTTGCTCCTCCTGGCGGGCCACCGCCACGCCGGGCGGGAGCGCGCCGGCGACCAGATCGGCTCCGTGGCCGACCACCACCGTGATGTCCTCCACGCCGGCGGAGGCGACCGCCTCCACCACCCAGGCCACCAGTGGGCGCCCTGCCACCTCGAACAGCACCTTGGGCAGGTCGGAGTTCATCCGCTTGCCCTTGCCGGCGGCCAGGACGACGGCACGCACGCTCATGAGGATCGGCACCTCCCTGTGTTCCGCTGGGGGGACAGGACTCGAACCCGTACTACCAGGACCAAAACCTGGCGTGCTGCCAGTTACACCACCCCCCAAAGAGTGGTCGCCGGTGAGTGTAGGCGGCACCCCCGGCGGGGCTGCGACGGTGTGACGCGGCGCCGGATATCAGCCCAGCCGGGCCCGTCCGGCGCCGGTCTGGCTGCATCCCCTGGCGACCCGGGCGCCGGGCGCATCGGCGGCGGCCGCCTCGGCCTCCGAACGGGTCGGGAACAACCCGAACACCGACGGGCCACTCCCGGACATCGCCACCGGGGTGCCCCACGCCCGGCTCAGGTCGGACATCCAGTCGCCCAGGTCGGGGGCGAGGTCGAGGGCCGCGGGCATCAGATCGTTGACCAGCGCACCGTAGGAGCGCAGCGCAGGCGGGAGGTGGCGCGTGGCGATGGTCGAGGTGGCCGCCGGGCCGTCCATCTCGTCCCAGCGGCGGTAGACGTCGGCGGTGGAGAGGGTGAACGGCGGCACCGCCACCGCAGGGTGGAAGGTCACCGCCTCCGGCACGCGGGTCACCCGTTCCCCGTACCCGGTGGCCCGCACCAGGCCGCCGGTCAGGAACAGCGCGACGTCGGCCCCGATGCCGGGGCCGAGGGAGTCCCGCGCCCTGGGGTCCAGGCGCAGGCACTGCGCAGCGAGCGCCAGGACGGCGGCGGCGTCGGACGACCCCCCGCCGAGGCCGGCGGCCACCGGGATGCGCTTGGCGAGGCGGATGGAGACCGGGTGGCTGCGCCCCGTCGCCTCCCGGACGGCGGCGAGCGCCTTGAGCACCAGGTTCGACCCGTCCGTGGGGAGATCGGCCCCCTCCACGGCGAACGAGTCCTCCTCCGTCTCCTCCAGTTCCACCCGGTCGGCCCAGTCCACCGTCTGCGCGATCGTGCGGATGGGGTGCATGCCCGAAGGGCTCGGGGGCTCCACCCGGAGCGACAGATTGATCTTCGCGTACGCCTCAACCCTCATGGATCACCTCGGCAAGGTGAAGGTAGTCGGTCGCAGCGAGGTCCTCGGCGCGCCGGGTGGGGTCGATGCCCGCAGCCGCCAACGCGCCGGCAGGGTCCGGGATGCTCCCCGCCAGCGACCGCCGCAGCATCTTGCGCCGCTGCCGGAACCCGGCGGCCGCCAGCGCGGCCGCCTGCGGGGCCAGCGGATGGGCTTGCACCCGCTCGATCACCGCCACCGCCGACTCCACCTCCGGCCGGGGCAGGAACACGGTCGCCGGCACCCGGAACGCCACCCCGACCGTGCCGTGCAGCGCGGCCACCACCGACGGGAGGCCGTACGCCTTCCCGCCGGGGGCGGCGGCGAGGCGCTCCACCGCCTCACGCTGCAGCATCACCACGAACCGGGTGATCGAAGGCGACCCGGCGAGGGCGTCCAGCAGCAGCGGCGTCCCCACGTTGTAGGGGAGATTGGCGACCATGGTCCACGGGCCGCCTTCGAGGTCCAGCCCGCCGCGGGCGGCGTCGGCGAACCGCACCTCCACGTCGAGCCCCCTCAGGGTCTCCGCCAGCAGGGGCCGGAGCCGTTCGTCCACCTCGTACGCGACCACCCTGGCGCCGGCGGCGGCCAGCGCCCTGGTGAGGGTGCCGACCCCGGCGCCCACCTCCACCACGGAGTCGCCGGGGGCCACCGCAGCGGCATCGACGATGCGCCGAGTGGTGTTGGGGTCGATCAGGAAGTGCTGGCCCAGCGCCTTGCGGGGCCGGATGCCGTGCCGGTCCAGGAGGCGGGCGGTGGCGGCGGCACCCAGCGGGCCATCACCCACGCCGGAACACCCGGGCGGCCACCTCCGAGGTGGACCGCGCCACGTCGCCCTCCGGGACGCCCCACACCTCGGCGAGGGCGCGCCCCACCTCCACGACGTTGGCCGGCTCGTTGGGCAGGTGCCGGTCGGGAGGAGGCGTCAGGTAGGGCGTGTCGGTCTCCACCATCGTCCGCTCCGGTGGCGCCACCGCCGCAGCGAGGCGCACCGTGTCCCCCTTGGGGTAGGTGATCGGGCCGGCGAAGGAGAAGGTCACCCCCAGCGCGTCGAACCGCTTGGTCCACTTCGGCCCGCCCGTCCAGCAGTGGAGCACGGTGCGCGGCCCGGCCCCCGACGACTCCAGCTCGTCGTACATCTCCCGGAAGGCATCGCGCACGTGCACGATCAGCGGCAGGTCGAGGTCCTCGGCCAGCGCCACCTGCGCCCGGAAGGCGGCCACCTGGTCGTCGCGCGGCGACAGGTTCCGGTAGAAGTCGAGGCCGCACTCGCCGATGCCCACCGCGCCGACGGCCAGCTCGGCGATCCGGGCGCCCTCCTCGGGCCAGCGGGAGGCGTCGTGGGGATGCAGTCCCACCGCCGGCAGCACCCGGTCGGGATGGGCCTCCGCAAGCGCCAGCGCCTCCTCCGACGAAGGGGCGTCGGTGCCGGGGCAGACCAGCCACGCCACGCCTGCCGCCGCGGCGCGCTCCAGCAGCAGGGTGGGGGCGGCGTCGGCCATGTGGAGATGGCAGTGGGAGTCGACCCAGGCGCTCACTCGTCCGTCTCGATGCGCGGGAACAGCGGATCGCCCTTGGTGACGGTGACCGCCGGGAACGTCCCGAATCGGGCCGTCTCGGCCAGCGGGCCGTCGCCGGGGCCGCCGTCGAGGCCGAGCCGCGCCCACAGCGTCTCGGCGGCCCGCGGCATGGCAGGCCAGGTGACGATCGCCCCCACCCGCAGTGCTTCCAGCGAGGCGTTGAGCACCTCGTCGAGGCGCCCGGCCTGCGCAGGGTCCTTTGCGAGCTTCCACGGCTCGGTGGCCTCGAGGTAGGCGTTGGCGGCCCGGAACAGGCGCCACACGCCCTCGAGCGCCTGCTTGGTCTTGAACTCCTCGAAGCCGGCCAGCGCCTCCACGGCCGCTGCGGCCCCCTCCCGCAGCGGGGCCTCGTCGGGGCCGTCGGCCGCCACCGCCGGGACCGCACCGTCGCGGTAGCGCTCTGCCAGGTTGAGCGTCCGGTTCACCAGGTTGCCGAAGTCGTTGGCCAGGTCGGCGTTGTAGCGAGCGGCCATGCCCTCCCAGGAGAAGTTGCCGTCCGGTCCGAACGACACGTCCCGCAGGAAGTGGTAGCGGTACCCGTCGGGCCCGAAGGTGGGCACCAGATCGCCCGGGAGGATCTGGTTGGCGCGCGACTTGGACATCTTCTCGCCGCCGACCAGCAGGAACCCGTGGGAGGCGATCTGGCGGGGCAGCGGCAGCCCGGCCGACATCAGCATGGCCGGCCAGATGATGGCGTGGAACCGCAGGATGTCCTTGCCGACCAGATGCGCCCACGCCGGCCAGGTCGCCGCGAAGCGGTCCGGCTCGTCCAGGTAGCCGGCCGCCGAGACGTAGTTGATGAGCGCGTCCATCCACACGTAGGCGACGTGCGAGCCGTCCCACGGCAACGGGACGCCCCAGGTGAGCGACGCCCGGCTGATCGAGATGTCCTCCAGGCCCTGCTCGACGAACGACACCACCTCGTTGCGGCGGGTCTCCGGCGTGACGAACTCCGGGTTGGCCTCGATGTGGGCCAGCAGCCGATCGGCGTACGCGGACAGGCGGAAGAAGTAGTTGTCCTCTGCGTGGATCTCCGTGGGCCGTTCGTGGATCGGGCAGACCCCGTCCACCAACTGGTCCTCGGTGTAGTACGCCTCGCACGACACGCAGTAGGGGCCCTCGTAGCGGGCTTCGTACACGTCGCCGGCGTCGCGCATCGCCGTGAGCAGCGCCTGCACCGTGGCGGTGTGGCGGTCCTCGGTGGTGCGGATGAAATCGTCGTGGGAGATGTCGAGCAGGTCCCACGCCTCGTGGAACCGTTCCACGATGTGGTCCACCCAGGCCTGGGGGGTCATCCCGCGCTCCTCGGCGGCCCGGGCGATCTTCAGCCCGTGCTCGTCGGTCCCGGTGAGGAACCACACCTCCTCGCCCTTCAGGCGCCAGTACCGCGCCACCGCGTCGGCGACCAGGGTGGTGTACGCCGTGCCCAGGTGCGGGCGATCGTTCGGGTAGTAGATGGGCGTGGTGATGTAGATCATGGGTCCGGCCCCGTAGCGTAGCCCCCGGCCTGGCAAGCTCATCCGTGCCGCTGGATGGATTCGGTATGCTTGCCGGGCACAGCATCGCCGGTTCCGTCGACCGGCCGCAACGACACCGCACTGACTCTGGAGGTGCAATGGACACCGGCATCGTCCGGAAGATCGATGACCTCGGCCGGATCGTGTTGCCCGCCGAGACCCGCCGGCTCTTCAACATCCGCGAGGGCGACCAGCTCGCCATCTCGGTGGAGGCCGACAACATCATCATTCGCAAGCTCGAGGACACCTGCACCTTCTGCGGGAGCACCAAGGACGTCACCGCCTTCAAGGGCAAGGGCGTCTGCGCCCGCTGCAGATCCCAGATCGGCTGACCCTCAGCCGGCGCCGCCGTCCCCGGCTGCGCCGCGTCCGTCGCTGCGCCTGCGCACCACCCCGTCGTAGATGCTGCGGCGGGCCACTCCCGTCGTCGCCGCGACCGATGCCGCCGCCTTGGAGGCCGGCACGCCCTGGTCGATCAACGACGCCGCCATGGCTACCGCTTCCTCGATGCCGGCGGGGCGCGCCTCCGCCCCGCCCAGCACCACGGTCACCTCGCCGCGCACCTCCCGGGCCTCCCACGACGCAGCGGCCTCGGCCAGGGTGCCGCGCCACACCTCCTCGTGGAGCTTGGTCAACTCCCTGCACACCACCACGGGGCGGTCGGGCCCTGCGGCGCCCAGCAGATCGGAGAGGTCGGCCACCAGGCGGCCCGGCGCGGAGAACAGCACGGTCGTGCGCTCCTCGGCCCCGAGGCCCTGCAGGCGCCGGGTGCGCTTGGCACCCTTGCGGGGCAGGAACCCCTCGAAGGCGAACCGATCAGACGGGAGCCCGGAGACCGCCAGCGCCAGGGTCACGGCACTGGGCCCGGGCACGCCGGTGACCACCGCACCCGCCTCGACGGCGGCCCGCACCGCGCTCAGCCCCGGGTCCGCGATCGCCGGGGTGCCGGCGTCGGTGAGCACCGCCACGGTCTCCCCGGCGGCGAGCCGCTCCCCGATCTCCACCGCTCGCTCGGCCTCGTTGCCGACGAAGTACGAGCGGGTGGGCACCGACACGCCGAGGCGGCCCAGCAGCACCGCGGCGCGCCGGGTGTCCTCGGCATAGACCACGTCGGCCGAGGCCAGCGCCTCCCCGAGGCGCGGGGCGGCGTCGCCCAGGTTGCCGATGGGTCCGGCGCAGAGGATCAGGGTGCCGGGCATGGGCCAACCCTAGGCACCACCCGCAACCGCCGGCCCGGCACCGGGAGCGCCGCCTCCGGCGGCAGTTCCACCACCCACACGGCGCCGCCGCAGCCCGCGACCCGGCGGGGCGCCACCCGGCGCGCCCAGGCCACCCGCCCGCCGGCGGTGACGCCTGCGGCGCCGATCGGCCCGGCCATGCCGAAGGTGTGGACCGACCGGGCCCGCAGCAGCACGCCGTGGCCGGGCGGCACCGCCGCCATGCCCAGCAACCGTGCCGCAAAGCCCGAGGCGACCACGAGGGGAGGGGACATCCACCCCGCGTGGGCGAGGGTCAGGGTGTGCAGCGTCGGGATGGGTGGTAGCCTCCCCCGTCATGGCCAAGGCAAAGCGTCGCAAGATCCGCGCCCGCAGGCGGAAGGCCAACCACGGACGGCGTCCCAACGCCGGCCGCGGCAAGTAGCGCTCGCGCCGCTCGCCGCGCCCACTCTCTCTGATCGTCCGGGGGCGTTGGTGCGCGCCCCGACACGCTACGGCCCCGCCGCGCCGCCGTGAACCCCCACACGCGGTCGAGGGGCCCGCAGGCCCCTCGACGCACGATTCGGGGTGTCCCTACTCGCTCGGAGGAGGGGGCGGGGGCGTGCCGTCGCCGCCACCGCCGAACGACTTGAAGTCGTCCATGTCGGGCATGTCCAGGCCGGCTTCCTTCATGGCCATGAACGAGCCGTACGTGAGGGCGGCAGCGGCCGCGATCCCGATGAACAGGCCGAACTTCATGAAGTCGGTCTCGGTGACCAGGCGCAGCAACAGGAAGATCGTCGACAGGGCGGCCAGCATCAAGGCGATCTGCTCGGCCTTGAACGGACCCACCGCGATGTCGGTGATGTCGAAGATCTTCAGCGCGAGCACGACGACCGCCGCAAGTCCCAGGAGCACGCCGAACCAGGCGGGGAACCCGGAATCGAACGCATTGATGCTGAAACCGGCGACGCCGTACCACGGCAGGAAGATGTCGATGATGAGCACGATCCCGGCGATCAGCGCGATCTTTGCGCCGGTGCTCAACTTGCTGAAGTCCATAGGCCTCCGCCCTTTCTCGACTGGATCAAGGGCGCATTGTGGCACGCCGAGCGCGGCGACGCACGCGGCCGCCCCGTCCTAGCCGTCGACGGGTGTGAGCACCTCGGCGAGCGACTGGCCGGCCGCCGGGTCGGAAGCGGCGACGAAGTACACGGACGAGCCGTCCAGCAGGATCCAGGCGTAGTCCTCGCCCTGGAACACCGTGGCCCCGTTGCGGGTGGACCCGTTCCCGACGGCCATGCGGGCGTCCACCGACTCGGCGAGCAGGCCCGCCAGTTCCTCGGCGTCGCGCGGGGTGTCTCCCTGGAACTCGTAGGCGAACGCCACGTCGGTGCCGTTCCAGAGGATGCGGTAGTCGTCGCCCCCCCACCCTGCGGATCCGATGATGGAGTCGGCGTCCTCGACACCGTCGAGCAGGTAGAGCCGCAGGTTCCACTCCCCCAGCTCGCCCTCCTCGGTGATCTCGTACCCGGGGACGATCGCGTTGCCGGGCAGCGTCACCTCGCGGGACGGCTCGAACGTCCGGTACACCTCGGGGTGGATCACCTGCTCGACCGTGGTGGGGATCCGCTGGTAGGCCCGATCCACGGCGGCGGAGCCGCCCCGGGCCACCAGGTCCTCGACGAACAGGAACCCGGCGTCGTAGGGGAACGACAGGTCCTCACCGAACCACGCCGGCAGCGTGTCGAGCACCGTCGAGTCGTACTCGAGCGCCTCGGTGGCCGCCTCCAGCTGCTCGGACACCGGCAGCGACTGCAGGTAGACGATCTGGAAGTACGTCGCATCGCCCTCCACCAGCGTCAGGTAGGCCGACGCCTCGTGGTACCGCTCGGCGTCGCTGAGGTCGGTGAGCGTGGACAGGTCGAAGTGCTGGTCGGTCAGAGCGTGCACCAGTTCGTGCACCATGATCACCTTGGTCAGCGCCGTCATCTCGGTGTCGCCGCCCACCACCAGCTCGCCGGTCTCGTGGTCGTAGAAGCCGGCCACCTGCTCCGAGTAGAGGTCGGTGATCGCCTGGCCCAGGTCGAGGTCGGCCGGGAGGATCCCGAGGAGCTCGAAGAACGCCTGGTCGATCACCAGGTCCGCCGGGTCGAGCTCGTCCTCGATGTCCTGGCGGACCCGCTCGGCCAGCTCCTCGGTGGACACCACCGTGATGACGGGATCGGCGAGGAACTGGAGGTTCCGCACCGTCTCGGCGGCCTCGATCAACTCGTCGAACTCGTCGGCGAGGGCGCCGACGGGTGGGTTGGACGTCGTCGTGGCGCCGTCGGTGGTGGTCGTGGTGGACGCCGGGGTGTCGTCGCCGCACGCCGCCACCACCAGCGCGGCAGCGGTGAGGGCGATCAGGAAGCGGGTCGCGCGTGCCATGGCCCGCCAGGTTACCGCCGGCACCCGTCAAGCGGTCCCATCGCCGCCGAAGAGACGCCCGCCGGCGGCCAACGCCTCCCCCCGCAGCGCGGCCCGGCGGTCCCGCAGCAGGGCCAGCACCGGGCCCCGCTCACCTCCGCAGCCCTCCTCCGCCTCGACGAGGCCGATGAGCACCGTCAGGTCGTGCTCCCCCCCGAGCGATTCGCCCAATGCCTCCAGCGCCGCCGTGCCCCCGGGGACGTCGGGGCCGGCCTCGCCCAGTTCCTCCGCCTGGTAGCGCAGGTGCTTGACCTCCTTCCGCCACTCGTGGAAGTCGTCGTCCCTGCCGCGTTCGCGTGCCCGGACGTAGCGCGCCGCTGCCCTGCGCAGCGTGCGCCGCATGCCGCCCTCCCACGCCACGGGGGCACCGCCGAAGTCGTCCCGCCAGCGGGCCCCGGCTTCTCCCGCCCCGGCGGCCAGGGTCTCCAGGGCGCCGGGGTCCCCCTCCAGGGCGGCGCGGGCCGAGGCATACCGCTCTTCCAGGCGGGACCGCAGGGCCGGGCAGCGGCCGCCTGCAACGGCGTCGAGGAGGTCCAGCGCGACCCTGGTGTCGCGGACGTCGGCCAGCGCCCTGCCCAGGTCCCGGAGCGGCAGGTCGTGGCGACGGAACGCCCCCTTGCCGAGATGCAGCCGGGCGAGGCGGAGCAGGGCACGCAGCCGCTTCAGTGCCTTGCGGGCCTCATGGGTGCCGGTGTCCCGATCGGGGCGTCCGGCCAGGCCGTCACGGACGCGAGCGAACTGCCGGGCACCGGTGTCGGAGAGGTCACGATGGTCGTCCTGCGGGGGCATGGGCATCGCGATCGGTCGCTGCCGGGAGCGTACCGTCGCACCGACACCACCGGGCACACCGGATTGGTACCGAGGGCACCGAGGAACGCGGAACCACGCCGAGAACGATCCGCGGGAGTGGTGGAGGCGAGGGGATTCGAACCGTCGCACCGACACCACCGGGCACACCGGATTGGTACCGAGGGCACCGAGGAACGCGGAACCACGCCGAGAACGATCCGCGGGAGTGGTGGAGGCGAGGGGATTCGAACCCCTGACTTCCTCGATGCGACCGAGGCGCTCTGCCGGGCTGAGCTACGCCCCCGCGGCCCGGGCACGGGGCGCCGGGCGACCGGCAGTGTACCCCCTCGCCGTGCCGTCAGGAACCGGCGAGGTCCCTGCGGAGACGTTCCTGGATGACGGTGGCGGTGAGGTCCGACCGGCTCCGCTCGATGAGCGCCCTGGCGACATCGGTGGTCCGGCGCAGGCCGCCCGTCATGCCGTCGGGGTAGTCGAGATCGGCGAGCAGTTCGTGGATGGTGTCCATGGCCCCGAACGTCTCCTCGGCGGCGACCAGGTCGCCGCGCCGCAGCAGATCGAGCATGCGCCTGCGCATCTCCCCCACCGCCTCGCCGAGGCCGTTGAGGTAGGGGGCGGCGCGCACCCCGAGGTCGGCCGGCAGGGGCAGCGGTGCGCCGAGCGCCAGGGCGTGGGTGAGGCGGGCCTCGGCGTACTCCTTGGAGGCGTCGCCGACGAACCCGGCGTACAGGATGTCGGGGTGCCCGGCGAGCGCCTCGTTGGCCTCGGCCAGCAGGCGCCCCGCCTCCTCCATCAACTCCGCCGCCCGGTCCATCTCGCCGCGATGGATGGCGCGGATCGCGTTGGCGCTGTTGCGGATGATCGCCCTGCTGTTCGACAGCCCGGTCTCCCGGGCCCGGTACTTGTCGTCGAGGACCTCCCGCACCGCCGCCGAGACACCGGAGAGGTCCGGGTAGCTCACCGTCCGGGCACCCGGACGTCGCCCTCGTCGTCGCCGGCGACGGGGTCGTACCCCTGCGGCGCCGGGCCCTTGTTCTGCTTGATCTGCAGCAGGATCGCCACGTAGGCGGCCAGTGCCACGTCCACGACCAGGCTCACGGCCAGGATCGGCCACGAACCCGTGATGATGGCCGCCGCCAGGGTGCCGATGACGGCGACGCCCAGGACGATGAGGGCGGTGCGGCGCCGGGCCAGGACCTGGGCGCGATGCTCTGCGGCGGCATCCCCGTATGCAGGCGGCCTCGCCGTCACCGCGTTCTCCCTCCTCGACCTGATGACCGACGGGATGACCAGGGCCGCCCACACCGCGAGCAGCAGCGCGAACAGCACGATGGCCATGGAAGCTGGTGCTTCTCCCGGTCGCGGTCAGTGCGAAGCCTAAACAACCCGGCCCGATGCGTTCAATCAACCGGCGGGTCGTGCCGCTCCCCGCCGCCGCCGAGGAGGTCCATCGCGTGGCCCAGCGCCGGGACGATCACCCCCAGCGACTCCTCCACACCCCGCACCGACCCCGGCAGGTTCACCACCAGCGTCCCTCCGGCGATGCCGGCGACGCCCCGCGACAGCATGCCGTGCGGATTGGCCCCGAACGTCGCCGCCCGCATCGCCTCGGCGAGGCCGGGGGCGGGGCGCTCGATGACGGCAGCGGTGCCCTCGGGCGTCAGGTCGCGGGGGCCGAACCCGGTGCCGCCGGTGGTGACCACCAGGCGGTACCCCTCACCGACGGCGCGCCGCAGGGCGCCCTCGACCGTGCCGGCGCCGTCGGGGACCACCGCCACGTCGGCTTCGAACCCGGCCGAGGCGAGCACGGCGGCCGCAGCCGGGCCCGACCGGTCCTCGGCCTCGCCGCGCGACACCCGGTCGCTCACGGTGAGGACCAGCGCCCTCATCGCTCCCACGCCCCGGAACGGCCGCCCGACTTGGCGAGCAGCCGCACCGGGCCGATGACGGCGCCGCGGTCGATGCCCTTCACCATGTCGTAGATCGTGATCGCACCGAGGGCGGCGCCGGTCATCGCCTCCATCTCCACGCCCGTCGGGGCCGTGGTGCGTACGGTCACCTCGATGCGGGCGCCCTCGTCCACCTCGGTGACCTCGACGTCCACCCCGGTGAGGGGGATGGGGTGGCACAGCGGCACCAGGTCCGACGTCCGCTTCACGGCCTGGATGGCCGCCACGCGGGCGACGGCCCGGGCGTCGCCCTTGGGCAGGCTGCCCTCGAACAGCGCCGCCTTCGTCGGGGGCGCCAGCGCCACCACCGCCTCGGCGGTCGCCGCCCGGTCGGTGGCTGGCTTGCCGCCGACGTCCACCATGCGGGCCCTGCCCTCGTCGTCCAGGTGGCTCAGTCCGTCCATCCCAACACCTCCTCCGCCGTGCGCGACTCGGGCCAGTGGAACATCTCGAGCATCACCGGGTCACCCGCCTCCAACCGGGCGGTGCCGACCGGCACCACGGCGAAGGCGTCGGCGGCCGCCAGCGCCCCGAGCACGTGCGACGACTGCCCGCCGCTCAGCGCCACCCGCCAGGCGGAGCCGTCGTGACGCGCCGACGCCCGCAGGAACACGGTCTTGGCGGGGTCGGTCTCGACGGCGTGCTCCAGCACCCCCGGCACCCTGGGCCGGAACAGGCGGCGGGCACCCATACGCCGCAGCAGCGCCGGACGCACGAACTGCTCGAACGACACCATCGCCGACACCGGGTTCCCCGGCAGGCCGAACAGCGGCGTGCCGCCCAGGAACCCGAAGGCGAACGGCTTGGCCGGCTGCATCGCCACCCGCCAGAACTCCACGCTGCCCAATTCGCCGAGCACCTGCTTCACCAGGTCGTAGTCGCCCATCGACACCCCGCCGCTGGTGAGCACCACGTCGGCCTCGCCCGCCGCCCGCTCCAGGGCGCTGCGGAGCGCGGCCGCGTCGTCCCCCACGATCCCCAGGTCGAGCACGCCGGCGCCCACGCCGGCAGCCAGCGCGCCGAGCAGCGGCCGGTTGGCGTCCCGGATCGCCCCCGGCTCCAGCGCCGGTGCGTCGGCGGGCCGAACCTCGTCGCCGGTCGAGAGGACGGCAACGACCGGCCGGCGCCGGACCATCGGGGCGGACGCGCCGACGGCGGCCAGCAGGCCGAGGTGGGCCGGGCCGAGGCGCACGCCGGCTTCGAGCACCGTGGCGCCGGCGGCCACGTCGCTGCCGGCCGCCCGCACCGAGTCGCCGGGCGCCACCGGCGCGCCCACCCGCACCGTGGAGCCCTCGGAGGTGGTCTCCTCCACGATCACCACCGCATCGGCTCCGTCGGGCATGGGGGCGCCGGTCATGATGCGGGTGGCCCTGCCCGGCCCCACGGGCAGCGTCGGGACCGAGCCGGCCGGGACGTCCTCCAGGACGTCCAGCCGCACGGGCGCGTCCGCTGTGTCGGAGGCCCGGACCGCAAAGCCGTCCATCGCCGAGTTGGCGAACGGGGGCACGTCGTGGGCGGCCGTCACCGGGGCGGCGGTGCACAGCCCGAGCGCCTCCGCCAGCGGGACGGCGACGGTGGGGAGCGGCGCCATCGCCGCCAGCACGTGGCGCTGGGCGTCGGCGAGCGGCTTCATGGCCGGTCGAGCAGCGACGCCACGAACGCCCGGTACCGCTCGGCCGTCGGCGGGTGAGCCAGGCCCAGGATGGTGGTGGCCTCGATGTAGCTGGGCGGGTTCCCCACGTCGAGCGGTGCCGACCCGACCACCTTCCCCAGGCACGCCCCGGCGACGGCGAGCGCCCGGATGGCGTCGGTCAACTGGATCTCCCCGCCGAAACCCGGGTCCAACCCGGCGAGGTGCTCGAACACGTCGGGCGTGAAGGTGTATCGCCCCAGGAACCCGAGGTCGGAGGGGGCCGCGTCGGGCCCGGGCTTCTCCACGGCGCCCTCGATCTCCACCACGTCGTCGGCCAGCCAGTCGCCCAGCGACGCGATGCCGTACGAGGACGTCTCCGCCGGGGTCATCCGGCGCAACGCCATCACCGATCTGCCGTCGGAGGCGGCGGCCATGGCCGCCAGGCAGCCGGCCCCGGGGGGCATGATGTTGTCGCCGAGCAGGCAGTGGAAGGGCCGCCCGCCCACCGCGTCGCGGGCTCGCAGCACGGCGTCGCCCAGGCCGAGCGGCTCCGGCTGCACCACCCAGGTGATCTCGACGTCCTTGAGGCCGGCGATCCGGTCCAGGCCGCCCATGCCCTCGAAGTGGCTGAAGATGAGGTCGTCCACGCCCGGGCTCACCACCACGATCAACTGCCTGGCCCCGGCGGCGACGGCCTCCTCCAGCACCCACTGGAGCGCGGGGCGGTCCACGAGCGGTAGCAGGGCCTTGGGGACGACGCGGGTCGCCGGCGACATCCTGGTCCCCCGCCCGGCGGCGGGGACGACGGCCACGTCCACGTTCACGTCGGCTCCTCGATCCCGTGCTCCGACCCGGCCAGGAGCCGGGCGATGTTGCCGTGGTGACGGTACAGGATCAGCAGTGCGGCGGCGCCCATCCAGACCAGGGCCCACCCCCTCCTGCCGGCCAGCGCCAGCGACGGCACCAGGGCCAGTGCGAGCAGCAGCGACGCCACCGACGCCTTGCGGGTCGCCACCGTCACCGCCGCCCAGGACCCCACCAGGATCGCCCCGACCACGGGCGCCATCCACAGCACGGCGCCGCCGGTGGTGGCCACCCCCTTGCCCCCCTTGAAGCGGTGCCACACCGGGTAGCAGTGCCCGAGGGCGGCGGCGAACCCTGCCGCGTAGCCGGTGGCCGCCGGGTCGGCGGCGGCGCCGGGGGCGGCGGCGCCGAGGGCGGCGGCGCCGAGGCCCTTGAGGAGGTCGCCGATCAGC
>JAHLKU010000045.1 GCA_020444505.1 Actinomycetota bacterium
TCTGCGGCCGCCCGCTGCGGTGCGTCGATACAGTTGCGATGGACACCGGGGGTGACGCATGCGGTTCTGTATCGATGTCCCCAACTTCGGCCGATGGGCCGATCCGCGGACGTTCGCCGAGTTCGCCGCCGAGGTGGAAGCGGCCGGGTGGGACGGCCTCTCGGTGTGGGATCACATCCTTCCGGACGACGGAGTGCCGACGGCCGACCCGTGGGTGCTCCTGGCCGCAGCGGCGGCGGCCACCGACCGCATCGTCCTCATGAGCATGGTCACCCCCCTCCCGAGACGGCACCCGTGGAAGGTGGCGCGCGAGAGCGTGAGCATCGACCTCCTCAGCGGCGGGCGCTTCGTCCTCGGGGTGGGCAGCGGCGCCCTCGGCCCCGAACTGGGGCGGTTCCACGTCACCGGCGACCTGCGGGTCAGGGCCGACATGCTCGACGAGGGACTGGAGGTCCTCACCGGGCTGTGGACCGGGGAGCCGTACGAGTTCCACGGGGATCACTACGACCTGGAGCAGGTCACCTTCACGCCGGCGCCGCTGCAGCAGCCGCGCATCCCCGTCTGGGTGGCGGCGATGTGGCCGAGCAGGCGCCCGGTGCGCCGCGCCGCCCGCTGGGACGGGGTGGTGCCGATCTTCTACTCCGTCGAGGACGACGTGTGGTCGGAGCCGACCCCCGGCCTGGTGCGGGAGATCACCGAGTACGCGGCGCTCCACCGGAGGTCGGAGGGGCCGTTCGATCTCGCCGTGTACGGCGACCTGGCAGAGGCGGACGAGTACGCCGCCGCCGGCGCCACCTGGATGCGCCACGGCTGGTTCCCCGAGATCGGGTTCGGCTTCGACGAGTGGAAGGCCGCGATGCTGGACGGCCCGCCCCGGTGAGTCGGCCGCCGGCAGCGAGCCCCCTCAGGGGGCGAGGCGGGCCCGGGCGGTCCCGGTGGTGACCACGGCCCCGCCCGGCCCGGTCACCGACAGGTCGAACTCCACGAGCCGGCCGCCGGGCGCGCCGTCCACCGACGTCACCACGGCCGAGCACTCCAGCCTGTCGCCGGCGAGCGCCGGGGCGCGGTAGCGGCACGACAGGGATGCCATCGCCGCCCCCGGGCCGAGCCACGACAGCAGCATCCCCGCGAGGAGGGCGGCGACGTGGGTGCCGTGGACCACCAGGCCTTCGAAGCCCTGCCGTGCCGCCGCATCACGGTCCAGGTGGAACCCGGTCTCGTCGCCGGTCGCCTCCGCCCAGCGCTCCACGTCGGCCGGGCCGAGCACCACCTCCAGCGGCGGGGGCCCGCCTCCAACCTCCGGTGCCACCCGGGGAGCGTCGGGGGTGCTCATGCCCGCCCGCCCCGGTACGAGACGCTGACGCCCCTGCTGCGGGCCAGCACGCCGCCGGATGCGTCGGTGCAGGTGACCTCGACCGTCGTCAGGAACATCACCCCGTGGGCGGCGCCCCGCTTCGCCTCCACCCCGACGATGGACGCCTCCAGGCCCACCTCCTCCTCGAGCGGGATCGGCGCGAGCCACTCCCACGTCGTGCCCCCGTCGAGCAGGTGGGGGAGCGGGCGGTGCCTGGGGAGCCCCAGGCGGTCGGCGACGACGAGCGGGTCCGGGCAGAACGCGGTGGGCGGCATGGTGCCGGGCCCGGCCCCGCTTCCGGGGCCGAGCGCCTCGGCGAGCCGGGCGGCGTCGCCTGTGGTGAAGGTGACCGGGTGCCGTCCGGTGCCGCGGCCGACGTCCTCCTGCAGCAGCGACAGCATCTGCTCCACGCGGTCCCTGGGGAGCGGGCTCACCCCTCCAGCACCTCCTCGCCGGCGCCGGGGGGGAGCGGCGCCGGGCGCTCGCAGGTGGTGGCCATCTCGATGCGTCGCCCTTCGGCCGCTGCCGTCAGGATGCCCTCCAGCACCTCGAGCACGTGGAGGGCGAGGTCGCCCGAGGCGCGGTGCGGGCGCCCGGAGCGGAGGGCCAGCGCCATGTCGACGATGCCGATGCTGCGGTAGTCGGCCACGATCACCCCGGGCCGCGCTTCGCCGGTGATCTCCCCGAAGGCGAAGCGGGACACGTCGATGTCCCGCCACTCGCCGCCCCCGCCGGTGGTGCGCACCTCCCCTCCGAACCAGTTGGGCGTCGGCCCGCTCAGAGTGCCGGTCTCGCCGTACACCTCGATCGGCGGGCGGGTGGTGCCCGGCACGTCCCACGACACGGTGAGTGCGACGTCGGCGCCGGAGGCGAACTCGAGCACAGCGTTGACCGTCGTGTCCACCTCCACCTCGATGTGCTCGCCCCGGCGAGGCCCGGTGGCGATCGTGCGCCGGTCCCGGCCCCGGGATCCGGCGGCCACCACCGAGCGCACCGGGCCCAGCAGGTTCACCAGGTAGGTGGCCAGGTACGGCCCGGCGTCGAGCACCGGCCCCGCCCCCGGCTTGAACAGGAAGTCGGGCGCCGGGTGCCAGGACTCCATGCCGGGGTTGTAGAAGCCGACGGAACCACCGACCACCCGGCCGATGACGCCCTCGTCGACCGCCCGCCTGATGGCCTGGTGGGGAGCGCCGAAGAAGGTGTCGGGGGCGCACCCGACCCGCAGGCCGGCCTGTGCCGCGTGGGCGACGAGTGCGGAGGCGGCGGAGAACGTCGCCGCCAGCGGCTTCTCGGTGTAGACGTGCTTGCCTGCGTCCAGGATCCTGGTGCTCACCTCGGCGTGGGCGAGGGGGACCGTGAGGTTCACGACGATCTCGACGGCCGGGTCGGCCAGCAGGTCGTCGATCGGCCGGGCCGCTACGCCGTGGGCGTCGGCCTTGGCCGCGGCGGCCTCCGGCACGATGTCGGCCACCCCCAGGACCGAGAGGTGCCCGGATCGGGCGGCGCCGCGCAGGTACGCGTCGCTGATGAACCCGCAGCCGATGATGCCGATGCCGATGGTCACGTCTGGCTCCTCTCTGGTCTTCCGTCGCATGTTCCCACGCCCCGCCCCGGCGGATTCGGTAGCCTCGCGGGAGGGAAGCGCCGGACCCGGCCCGGCGGCTCGCCAGCGGCCCCGCGGTGTTCGTCGGCCCCGGGCGCCGTACCCGATGGAAGCGGGTCTCGGATCGAGGGTCCCCTTTGCCGCTCGGTGATAACGTTGTTACACTAACGGCGTTACGCCCAGCATCGGCATCGCCGGCGACGACGATTCGACGGCCGATCGAGCGAAGGGGCAGCATGACCGAGGGCATGAACCGGCTCGAGGAGTTCCAACTCGAGCATCAGTCACCCGAACAGACTCGGGCACGCCGCAGGCACCGGCGCCGCACCCGCATCTGGCACACGTCGCTCCCCCTCATCACCTTCGCCGTCATCCTGCTGGGGTGGTGGGGCTTCACCGAGATCGGGCAGGTCCCCGAGTACGTCATGCCCTCGCCGGCCGACGTGTTCCCCCGCATCATCGAGAGCCGGGCCAGGTTGATGCAGGAGTCGTGGGTGACCCTCAAGGAGATCGGCATCGGCTTCGCCGTGTCGATCGTCACCGCCATCCCGCTGGGCCTGATGCTCGCCCTGTCCGAGACCGCCAAACGGGCCCTCTACCCGGCCGTCGTGTTCGTCCAGCTGATCCCCAAGATCGCCGTGGCGCCGCTGTTCCTGGTCTGGTTCGGGTTCGGCATCCAGTCGAAGGTGTTCCTGGTCGTCCTGCTGACCTACTTCCCGCTGCTCATCGCCAGCATCACCGGGTTCTCGATCCTCGACCAGCGGCAGCTGTTCCTGACCAAGTCGATGGGAGCCTCCACCTGGCAGACGTTCCGCTACCTGCGGCTGCCGAGCGCGATGCCGGTGATCTTCGCCGGTCTCAAGACCTCGGCGACCATCGCCGCGACCGCCGCCATCGTCGCCGAGTTCGTGGGCGCCAACAAGGGCCTCGGCTACATGCTGCTCGAGGGCACCTCCACCCTCGACACCGAGATCATCTTCGCCATCATCTTCGTGCTCACGATCATCGGCGTGGGGCTGAACTACCTCACCGAGCTCGTCGAGTACCTGGTCACCCCATGGCAACGGGCCTCCAAGCAAGAGCAATGACGTCTACGCGCAGGCCCCGGCCCGTCGCACCCGAGGTGCGGCACCGGGGCGTTGAAACCGACAAGGGAGAAGACATGGCACGCAAGAGCAGATGGCTCGCACGAGCAATGGTCGCGCTGCTCGCCTTCTCACTGCTGGCTACGGCCTGCGGTGACGACGAGGGCGCCGCCGCCGAGGAAGCGGGTCTGACGCAGCTGACCTTCCAGCTGAACTGGGTGCCCGGCGGGTTCCACGCCGGGTTCGCCGTCGCCAAGGACCTGGGCTACTACGAGGAGGAGGGCCTCTTCGTGTACCTGGTGCCCGGCAACGGCTCCGGTACGACGGCCCAGATGGCTGCGGCCGGCAACGCCAACATCGCCTACGCCGACGCGGTGGCGGTGACCCAGCTGATCGCCAAGGATGCCCCGCTGGTGAACATCTCGACGCTGTTCCAGGCGGCACCGCAGCAGGTGACCGCACTGGCGGGGTCGGGCATCGAGAAGATCACCGACATCGAGGGCAAGAGCGTCGCGTACCCGACGGGCGCCGCCCAGGCGCCGCAGATGCCGCTGCTGTTCGAGGCGAACAACATCGATGTCGACAGCGTCGAGCTGGTGGGCGTGCCGCGTGAGTCGCTGGTCGCCCAGCTGCTCGAGGGCAACGTCGACGCCATCATGGGGTCGATGGACTTCTTCGCCATCCAGCTGGAGGACCGGGGCGCCGAGACGGTCAACTTCCCGTTCTACGAGTACGGGGTGCCGACCGTGAGCACCGGCATCTTCGGCAACACGGCATGGCTCGAGGACCACGCCGACATCGCCAAGGCATTCGTGCGGGCGAGCCTCAAGGGTTGGGCGTACGCGATCGCGAACCCCGAGGAGGCCGTCGCCTCGATCACGAAGATCTTCCCCAACGCCGACGCCGAGGAATCGCTGAAGCAGCTGATCGCCACGATCCCGCTGTACTGCGCCAACGGTGCCGGGTACATCGGCAAGGCGACCGAAGAGGCCTGGGCGAACCACCAGTTGATCCTCGAGCAGGTGGACAGCCTGCCCGTCGGGATCGACCCGACCCGGTACTACACCTACGACTACCTGCCGGCGGACGCCGACCTGACGCCCTGCCCGTTTGGATAGCAGCCCCGAGCAGCAACGATCACAGGAGTTGATGTGACACGAGCCGAGCGGAGCGGACCTTCCGGGATCCGTCTCGAACTCGACAAGGTCTCCCGGGTGTTCGGGGAGGACAGCGACACGCCGTTCCTCGCCCTCACCGAGACCAGCCTCACCCTCGAGCCTGGCGAGTTCGTCAGCGTGGTGGGGCCCAGCGGCTGCGGCAAGAGCACGCTGATGCTCATCGCCGCCGGCCTGCTGGGGGCGACGACGGGAGAGGTGCGGGTCAACGGTGACCCGCTCCGCTCGGCGCTGACCGATGTCGGCATCGCCTTCCAGGATCACTTGCTGCTCGACTTCCGGACCGCCCGCGAGAACGTGCTGCTGCAGGCGGACGTTCGCGGGATCGACCGGAAGAAGCTCGGGAAGCGCACCGACGAGCTGTTCAAGCAGCTGGGGCTCGACGGTGTGGACGACAAGTACCCGAACCAGCTGTCGGGGGGCATGCGCCAGCGCGTGTCGCTGGCCCGCACCCTGGTCCACAGCCCGCCGATGTTGATGCTGGACGAGCCGTTCGGGGCGCTCGACGCCCTGACCAGGCTGCAGGTCCGGCACGATCTCGAGCAGCTGTGGCTGCAGGCGCAGCCCACCGTGCTGTTCATCACCCACTCGGTCGAGGAGGCCGTGGGCCTCTCCGACCGGATCATCGTCTTCTCGCCCTCACCGGGTGAGATCGTGGACGAGGTCTCGGTGGATCTCGAACGGCCCCGGCCGCTCGCCCTGGGGGACACTCCCGAGTACGCCCACTACGCCGACCAGGTGTTCGCTCACTTCGAGCGGATGGGCGTGCTGCACGGCGACGTCCTGCCGGGCGGCGGGGGCGCCGGGGGAGGTTCGGGCACCGCGGTCTGATTGCCGGCGACTTCCTCCCGGATCGACGACGGCAGATCGGAAGAGGGAGGTGCACCATCCGGTGCACCTCCCTCTGTCGCGTCACCGGTGCCGCTCAGGTGTCCCTGGCGGCGTCGAGCGGCACCTTCGACATCAGCAGCGCCTTGCGCCCCTCCTGGACCACCTCGCCGCGCTGGTTGACGATCTTCACGCCGAAGGTGCAGATCCCCTGGTCGGGGTTGGAGCGGCTGTCGCGCACCTCCACGACCTCGTAGTCCACGTGGATGGTGTCGCCGAGGAAGATCGGGCCCCGGAACCGCCAGTCGGAGATGCCGAGGAAGGCGATGGCACAGTCCCGGAGCGCATTGGTGCGGGGCCACATCAGCCCGTGGCCCACCGCCAGCCCGAGCAGGCCGTGGGCGACCCGCTGCCCGTACTGGGTCTTCTCGGCGAAGGCCCGGCTGGTGTGCAGCTCGGAGTAGTCGCCGGTCATCGCTGCGAACATCACGACGTCGGTCT
Source organism: Actinomycetota bacterium (assembly GCA_020444505.1). Classification (GTDB taxonomy): domain Bacteria; phylum Actinomycetota; class Acidimicrobiia; order Spongiisociales; family UBA11373; genus JAHJML01. Next base: position 6,547 of record JAHLKU010000045.1, read on the forward strand.
CGGTCACCGTCCGGGTCGGGCTGCGGAACGACAACCCGACGTGCAGGTCCTGCCACTGCAGGCTCTCGCCGGCCATCGAGGGGGTCCTCCTCGCGTGCGGGGGTCTGCGGGCGAGTGTAACGACGTTTCGGGTTGCCTACCATGTCGGGCGAGGGGACCGCAGGGGAGGTGCCGATGCACGTGGCCGTTCTGGGAGCCGGGGCGCTGGGGACGCTGTTCGGGGCCTCCCTGTGGCGGGGCGGCGGCGCCGAGGTCACCCTGCTGGCCCGGGGCGCCCACCGTGAGGCGATGGCGGCCCGCGGCGTCGGCCTGATCGGCGGCGACGGCGCCCGTGAGGTGCTGCAGGGCCCGGGGCTGCGGATCGCGGCGGGCCCGGGCGAGGTCGATCGGCCCATCGACTACCTGATCGTCGCCGTCAAGGGGCGCGACTTCGCCGGGGCGATGGAGACGGCCTCCGCCCTGCCGCCGGTGGGCTGCGCCCTCACCCTGCAGAACGGCATCCGCTTCGAGCGCGGCCTGGCCGACGTGCTCGGCGCCGGGCGGGTGATCGGGGCGATGACCATGGAGGGGGCGGAGATGCCCGAGCCGGGCACCGTGCGCCACATGCTCCCGGCCGTCACCTACCTGGGGGAGCGTGTCGGGGAGGCGACCGGGCGGGTGCGCCGCCTGGCGGAGGCGATGGAGGCAGGCGGCCTGCCGGCACGGGTGATCGAGGACGTCGCCGCGGCGGTGTGGACCAAGTTCGTGCAGAGTTGCGCCGCCTCGGGCGTGTGCGGTGTGACCCGCCTCGGGTACGCCCCCGCGACTGCGACCGCCGCCGGCGCCGACCTGTACGTCCGTCTGGTGCTCGAGGGCCTGGCGGTGATGCGGGCCGAGGGGTTGCGCCCGGGGCCGTACCTGGGTGACGCCGCGTCGCCGCAGGCGGTGGGTGCGGCGGCGGGGCCGGCCGAGGCGGCCGATCTGGTGCGCCGCACCGCCGCCCGGTTGATCGACGCCGGGTACGTCGGCGGCACCTCGCTGCTACGGGACCTGGAGGCGGGCCGGCCCACCGAGGCCGAGTACCTCATGGGGGACATGGTCCGCACGGCGGCCGGGCACAGGGTGCCCGTCCCGACGATGGCGGCCGTCCACCTGGCGATCGCCGCCGCCGATCAGTCCAGGTAGGGGAGTCCCACCCGCCCCGCGGCGAACAGCCGCAGGTCCATGGGGACCGGGTCACCCTTCACGATGGGCGCGAAGTCCATGAGCGCCAGCACGTCGCGTTCGGGGTCGATGCCCGGAGCCACCTCCGCCAGTTCGATGCCGTCGCGGGTCAGCCGGAACACGGCCCGTTCCGTGATGCAGGTGATGGGCACGTCCGGGGCGATGCGGGAGGTCGCCAGCGTGGTGTGGCTCACCGCGTCGACGAACTTGCGGTAGCGGCCCTCCCGTTCGATCCGCAGTCCGTCGGGGGTGACTGCCGCGGCCAACCCGCCGCCGGTGAACGTGCCGCAGAGCACCACCTTCCGGCTGTTCTGGGAGATGTTGATGAATCCCCCGGGCCCTACCGGCTTCCCGCCCAGGCTGCTGACGTTCACGTTGCCGGCCCGATCCATCTCCCCGAACGACACGCAGCAGACGTCCAGGCCGCCCCCGTCGTAGAGGTCGAACTGGGCGCTCGGATCGATGAAGGCCTGGGCGTTGGCGGCGGTGCCCGAGTCGAGGCCGCTGCCGGGCACGCCGCCGATGATGCCCTGCTCGATGCTGAACACCACCCGGTCGTAGGCGCCCTCTTCCTGCAGGACGGCCGCCACCCCGGTCGCGATGCCGAACCCCAGGTTCACGACGTCGCCGGCCCTCAGTTCGTCGGCGGCACGGCGGGCGATCAACTTGCGGATGCCGTGGTCGAGAGGCCGCAGCGCGGTGTCCGGCGCCCGCAGCAGGCCGGCCAGGTAGGGGCTGTAGCGGGTGGCGCCGGTCTGGCGCTGCTCGGGCACCTCGACCACGACGTCCACCAGGATGCCCGGCACCCGGACCCTGCGGGGGCTCAGCGAGCCGCGGGTCGCCAGGCGCTTCACCTCGGCGATCACCAGCCCCCCCGAGTTGTGCGCGGCCGATGCGATGGCCAGGTTGTCGGAGATGCCCGCCTCGTCCTCCATGGTCAGGTTGCCGTCGGGGTCGGCGGTGGTGGCCCGGAGGATCGCCACGTCGATGGGGAACGACGGGTAACGCAGCCACTCCCGGCCGTCGAACTCGACCACCTCGGAGATCGACCCCTCGGCAGCGTCGTTGAGGCGTCCCCCGTCGATGCGGGGGTCGGCGAAGGTGCCGAGGCCCACCCTGGTGATCAGCCCCGGCCGTCCGCCTGCGATCTCGCGGTACAACTGCGACAGCACGCCGCCGGGGATGCTGAACGCCTGCACCCGGTTCTCGACGATCGCAGCGGTCAGGGCCTCGTTGTGGCCGTAGTGGGAGCCGATCAGCTTGCCGACCAGGCCGGGGGCGGCCAGCCGGTCGAGCCCGGCACCGGCGTTGTCGCCGAGGCCCATGGTGTGGACGACGGTCAGCCCGGACGGCTCGCCGGTGGCGGCGTGGCGCTCTTCGAGGGCCGCCAGCAGCCCGTCGGGGACCTGGAGCATGTGGCCGGTGCCCCCGACGGCCACCGTCTGGCCCGGGGCGATCAGGGCCACGGCGTCGGCGGGGGAGAGGATGCGGGTCGGCGTCATCGGCGGGCGGCGGCCGGCGTCACTCGATCGGCGCCGGGTCGGGGGCGGTCAGGGCGTCGAGGTACTCGTAGACGTGCCACTGGGCGGCCAGCCGGGCGGCGGTCGCGGTGACGGCCGGGGCCAGCGCCTGCAGGCGCTCGTCCGTCAGCCGGACGGAGGGGCCCGCGACACTGACGGTGCCGACGGCCCGCCCGCCGGGGATGACCTGGGGGACCACCGGCGCGGCGATGGCGGCCACCCCGGCCTCCATCTCCTCGTGGGTCACCGCGTAGCCGGCGGCGCGCGCCTGGCGGATCTCGTCGCAGATGGCGTCCATCGAGACCGTGGTGCGATCGGTGAACGCCGGCATGCCACGGGCCGCGAGGATCTCGCGGACCTCCTCGTCGGGCAGCGACGACAGCCACGCCTTGCCGGTGGCGGTGGCGTGCAGGGCGATGTCGCCCACCATGGGGCTGTCCAGGATCAACGTCGAGTTGGCGCCCTGCGCCTCGGCGATGAACTGCATCGTGTGGTCGGTGGCGACCGCCAGCCGGACCAGCTCCCTGCTCTTCTCGGCGAGGGCGGTCAGTTCGTCGCGCGCCCAGCGGGGGATGCCGGCCGTCTCCAGCTGGCGGATGCCGAGGCTGCCGAGCATGAACGTCGCGCGGTAGCGCTCGGTGACGGGGTCCTGGGCCACGTAGCCGAGCTCCACGAGCTCGCTGAGGATGCGGTGGGGGATGGCGCGGTTGAGGTCCAGCTCGTTGGCGATGTCCGTGATGCGCACTCCCCCCGGCTCGCCGACCAGCATCTCGAGGATGCCGAAGACCCGTGCGATGTTCGACATGGCTATGTCCCTCGTCGTCCCTGCCGGCCTTTGTACCACGACCCGGGCCGCGTCTGTCCGGTCATGCCGTGGCGGAGGGGGCGTCCGTGCGGTGCCCGGTCGCCTCCTCGAAGTACGAGCGGAACCGCCGGTTGCTCTCGGGGAACCCGTCCTGCGGCTCCGGCAGGTCCTCGGGATTCCAGCGGTACTCGTACTCCAGCGAGTAGGCGCCGTCGTACCCGGTGGCCTCGACGGCGCGGATGATGGACGTCCAGTCGAGGATGCCGTCGCCGATCATCCGCGACATGTGGATGCGCGTGGCCTTGTCGATGTGGCTGACCGCGGCCGGGGTGAGCCGGCGGTCGGGATCGATGAACTCGAGGTCCTTGACGTGCACGTGGCGAATCCACGGGGCCTGGATCGCCACCGCCTCCTCGTACTCCTCGCGGTGGGTGAAGGCCAGGTTGGCCTGGTCGTAGAGGATGCCGACGCCGGGGGAGTCCACCTCCTGCATCAGCCGGACGGTCTCCTCGGCCGACTCCGTCATCGTGGCGAAGTGGTTCTCCACGCACAGCACCACGCCGTGTGTGAGGGCGTAGGGCCCCAGTTCGACGAGCGAGGCGACGAGTCGTTCCCAGCGGGCGGCGACGATGTCGGGGGTCTCGCCGCCCATCAGGGTGCCGCCGTACACGCGGATGCGGCCGCACTCCAGGTCGGAGGCGGTCCGGATCGCCGCCCGGAGCCGGTCCATCTCGCGGCGGCGGACCTCCTCGTCGAGGCTGTTGATGTCGGAGACGTAGGGGGTGAGCCCGCCGATCGAGATCCCGAGGCGGTCGGCGGCGGCCTTGGCCGCCCCGGCTGCGGTGCCGTCGTCGGATTCGGGGATGGCAGAGGCGTAGTCGTCCAGCCAGATGACCTCGGCGCCGTCGAGGCCGGCGTCGGCGAACAACTCGAGCGCGTCGAGCAGCGGAAGATCCGGGGTCCCGAGGGTGTGGCCGAGGAGTCGGTTCATGGTCGGGTTCTCCCGTTGTCCTGTAACGACGTTACCACCTTGTGGGGAAGACTCGAGATCACCGCCGCACCCGTCCCGATGCGTCACCTCCTGCCAGCAACTGGACCTCCTCCAGGGAGACGAGGTTGAAGTCGCCCGGCACCGAATGCTTGAGGCAGGAGGCGGCGGCGGCGAAGTCGACCATCTGCTGGGGATCCCAGCCGTGGAGCATCCCGTAGATGAGGCCGCCGGAGAACGAGTCGCCGCCGCCCACCCGGTCGATCACGGGATGGATCTCGTAGGAACGGCTCACGTAGTGCCGGTCGCCGTCGTACACCATGCCCGCCCAGCCGTTGATGGATGCAGAGATGCTCGACCGCAGCGTCGTGGCGACGTACCGGAACCCGAATCGCTCCACCAGTTGCGTCGCCACCTGCTGGTAGGCGGAGTGGACCAGTTCGCCGGTGGTGACGTCGCTGCCCTCGGCGTGGATGCCGAACACCTTGTGGGCGTCCTCCTCGTTGCCGATCAGCACGTCCACGTACTGCATGAGGCCGGTCATCACCTCCGAGGCCTCCTCGGGGGTCCACAGCTTGGCCCGGTAGTTGAGGTCGCAGCTCACGGTGACCCCGGCCGCCGCAGCGGCGGCCAGGCCCTCTTCGAGGGCGGCGCGCACCGACGGGCCCTGCGCCGGCGCGGTGCCGGAGAAGTGCAGCCAGTCGGCGCCGTCGAGGATGGCATCCCAGTCGAAGTCCCCGGGAGACGCCGTCTGGAACGCGGTGTGGTCCCGGTCGTACACGACCTTGGAGGGACGCTGGCTGGCGCCGGTCTCCAGGAAGAAGACCGACAGGCGGTCGCCGCCGCGGGCGACATGGCGGGTGCCGATGCCGTACCGGCGGAGGTAGCCGAGGCAGGCGTCGCCGATCTCGTGGGCGGGCACCTTGGACACCGCCTCGGTCTCCACCCCGAGCCCCGCCAGGAACGCCGCCGAGTTGGCCTCCGCCCCGGTGAAGCGCACCTCGAAGGCGTCGGCCTGCACGAAGCGCTGGAACCCGGGCGTGCTGAGCCGCATCAGCAGGTCGCCGAAGGCGATCATCCGGTAGGGGCGCTCGCTCACGAGGCCTCCTCGCCGGCCGTGCCGACCGCCCGGCGGAAAGCGCGTGCCCGTTCGGTGATCGTGTCCCAGTCGCCGGAGCGCAGCGCCGCGACGTCGACGAGTGCCTTGCCGACGCCCACCGCCACCGCGCCGGCCTCGATGTACTGGGGTGCCGTCTCCAGGTTCACGTTGCCGGTCGGCATCATCCGCACCTGGGGGAGCGGGCCCTTCAGGTCCTTGAAGTAGCCGGGCGTGGCGACCCGCCCCGGGAACAGCTTGACGACGTCGGCCCCCGCCCGCCACGCCGTGGCGATCTCGGTGGGGGTGAGGCACCCCGGCATCGCGGCCGCGCCGCGCAGATGGGCGGTCTCGATCACGCCCACATCCAGGATCGGGCTGACGACGTACGAGGCGCCGGCCGACACGGCCAGCGAAGCCGTGGTGGCGTCGAGCACCGTGCCGGCGCCGACGATCACCTCGTCGCCGAACTCGGCGACGGTCGCCTCGATGGCGTCGAGGGCCCCCGGCACCGTCATCGTGACCTCGAACATCGAGACGCCGCCGCGGCCGAGCGCGCGGGCGAGGTCCACCACCCCGGTGGGGTCGTCGATGCGCACCACCGCGACCACCCCGGTCTCCATCAGTCTCCGTACGACGTGCTCCCGTGCGACGGGCATCGTGATCGCCTCCCTGCGTGTTCGCTCAGGCCGAGGAGATGGTCTCCCCTCCGTCGAGCACCAGCAACTGGCCGGTCATGTGGTCCGAGGCGCGCGACGCCAGGTAGGCGAAGGCGCCGCCCATGTCCTCCACCTGGGCGAACCGCCGCAGCGGGATCGCCGACAGGAACTGCTCCTCGCGCTCGGAGTGGATCCAGGCATGGGTCATCGGGGTGTCCACGTAGCCGGGTGCGATCCCGTTGACCCGGATGCCGTACTTGGCCAGCTCGACCGCTGCGCTGCGGGTGTGCTGGGCGAGGGCACCCTTGGTGATGGCGTACATGGTCTTCAACTCCAGGCCGATGAACGACCCGATCGAGCACATGTTGATGATCTTGCCGTAGCCCTTCTCCACCATCTGCGGGACCAGGGCCTGGGTCACCGCCCAGACGCTCGCCATGTTGACGTCCCACAGGAACTGCATGTCCTCGTTGGTCGCATCGAGCAGCGGCTTGCGGATGTTGGTGCCGACGCTGTTCACCAGGATGTCGGCCCCGCCCTGCGCCGCTGCGGTCTCGGCGATCTCGGCGACGTGCCCGGCGTCACGGGCGTCGCCGAGCAGCGCGGTGACGGGGGCGTCGGCCGGCAGCGAGGCCCTGGCCTCGTCGAGGTGCTCGGGGGTGCGGCCGGTCATGACGACCGTGGCGCCGAGGGCCAGGAACACACGGGCGGCTTCGCGCCCGATCGCCCCGGAGGCGCCGGTGACGACGGCGAGCCTCCCGTCGAGTGAGAAGAGGTCCTCGAGCATGGTGTTCCACCTCCAGCGGTGCCTGCCGTCGACTGCGGTCGCAACCCCCCTCCCGGCACAGTGTAACACTGTTACCATGTGAGGGCACGAGCCGCCGCCGGGCCGGCGCCACCGGCGGGACGACCGTGGCGCACGGCCGATGGCGGCGGAGATTCCACGTGACGGAGGTGGGCATGTCCACACTCAGGGCCTCCGGGTCCCGGTCGATCGAAGCGTGTCGCGGCATCGGGTCCGGGTGGGAGGTGGTCTCGTGACCGAGGCAACCGGTGATCGCAAGCTCCTGGTGGACATGGTCCGGCAGTTCGCCGCCGAGCGCGTGCGGCCCATCGCCAACGACCTGGACGAGACCGAACGGTTCCCCGGGGAGGTGTACGCCGAGATGGGCCGGCTCGGCCTGTTCGGGATCACCGTCCCCAAGGAGCTCGGGGGCTCCGGTGGCTCGGTGGCCGACTACGCGGCGGTGATGGAGGAACTGGCCTACGGCTACGCATGTGTCGCCGACCAGGTCGGCCTCGTCGAGGGGATCGCCTCCCTGCTGGCCCTGTACGGGACGGATCACCAGCGCGAACGCTGGCTCCCGGGCCTCCTTGCAGGCACCCTGCGGTGCTCGTACGCCCTGACCGAGCCCGGAGCGGGCTCGGATCTCGGCGGCATCAGGACCGAGGCGGTGCGGCGGGGCCCCGACGAGTGGGTCCTCAATGGGGAGAAGCTGTTCATCCAGAACGCTCCGATCGCCGACTTCGCCATGGTGCTGGCGGTCACCGACAAGGCACAGGGGAAGCGGAACCGGATGTCGATGTTCCTCGTCGACTGCGATCTGCCCGGTGTCGCCCGGGGCGCCCGGGAGCAGAAGATGGGGCAGCGGGCGGCGGTGGTCGGCGAGCTGGGCTTCCGGGACGTGGTCCTGGGGCCGGAGGCGCTGCTCGGTGAGGAAGGCGCCGGGTTCGGCGCCATCCTGAGCGTCCTCGAGAAGGGGCGCGTCGGCATCGCCGCCCTGGCGGCCGGGATCCTCCGTTCGGCCATGGACCTGGCGATCGAGCAAGCCACCAACAGGACGCAGTTCGGCAAGCCGATCGCCGAGTTCCAGGGCGTGGCGTTCCAGATCGCCGACATGGTCACGTCGTACCACGCCGCCCGCCTCCTGATCGAGGAGGCCGCAGAGAAGGCCGATGCCGGCGCCCCCGACTCGGGCCTCGCGGCGTCGATGGCCAAGCTGTTCGCGTCGGAGGCCGCCGTGCGGGGCACGTCCACCGCGGTGCAGGTCCACGGAGGCTCCGGCTACATCCGCGGCATGGACGTGGAGCGCCTGTTCCGGGACGCCCGGGTCACGACGATCTACGAGGGGACCAGCGAGATCCAGCGCCTGATCATCTCCCGCTCCGTCCTGCGGCGCTGAGGGGACCGGGGGTCTGCATGGTGAGCCGGCGGCCCGACGCCCCGGTCGTGTCACGCCTCCCGGCGGAGGACCTTCATCACGACCGTGCCCGTCAGCAGGGCCTCGTCACGCTGGTTGACGCACTCGGCATCGAGGAGGATCTCCCGCCGCTCGGGCACGTTCTCCCGCACGGAGAGGCGGGTGGTGATCGTGTCGCCGAACAGCGCCGGTCGCCGGAACGCGACGTCGTAGCGGTACGAGACCCCGCCCGGCGGCGGGAGGTGGTCGTTGATCAGGCCCACCACGGTGGACACGTAGCCGACCAGCAGGGCGCCGTGGGCGATGCGGGTCCCGAACTGGGTGGTCCGGGCGTAGTCCTCGTCGAGGTGGATCGCGCTGAAGTCGCCGGTCGCCTCGGCGAAGTGCCGCACGTCTCCCTCGGTGACCTCCGAGCGCCGCGACTCGGTCAACCCCACGGGAAGGTACTCGGCCCCCGGCGTCGTTTCGGTCATCGCTCGTCGCCCCACACAGCGAAGGGATTGTAAGCGTGGCATCGTCCCGGCGACCGGCGCCCCGATCCGGCGGGGACCCGGAGCGCGGCGGCACGAGGGCCCGCACCGCGGTGGGCGCCGTCGTCATGGCGACGTTCGCCATGACGACCGGGTCGTTCCTGCAGGGGTCGTTGTCGGTGATCGCCCCGTTCCTCGTCGAGGACCTGGGCCTGACCCGCACCGAGCTCGGCGTCCTCTTCTTCGCGCTGCTGCTCTCGGGGGCGGCGGTCGCCCCGCTGGCGGGGCGCTGGACCGACGCCTCCCTGTCGATCTCCCTGTGGGCCCTGTTCGGCTCCGCCGCCGCCGGGCTCGTCGTCATGGGCAGCGCTGCGAACCTGTGGTGGGCGTTCGGGGCGGTGATCGTCGCCAGCTGGGCGTTCGCGGCCGCCAACCCGGTGACCAACAAGATCGTCCTCACCAGGGTGCCGCCGCGTCGGCTGGGGCTGGCCCTGGGGACCAAGCAATCGGGCCCGTTCATCGCCATCGTGGTCGCCGGGGCGGCGCTCCCCGGGCTGTCCGGGCTGATCGGGTGGCGGGGAGCAGTCTTCGTCGCCGCCGCGCTGCCCGCCGCCGGGGTCGCGTTCGTGTCCGCCTACGGCCGCGACGACGCGGAGCAGGATCGGCTCCGCCGGGGCGGGGCGGCCGGGGCCCCCGCCGGGGCGCCGTCGGTGCTGTGGCTGGCCGTGGCGGGGTGGATGGTCGGGCTCGGGATCATGGGCATGCTGGCGTTCGTGCCGCTGTACGCGAGGGAAGCGTTGGGCATGTCGGCCACGCTGAGCGGGCTGGCCGCCTCGCTGATGGGGATCGTCGCGGTGGTGGGCAGGATCGGATGGGGGGCCGGGGACGCCCTGTTCCGGAACCCCCGCACGCTGCTGGTCGCGCTGCCGCTCGCCGGGTGCCTCTCCTCGCTGGCGATCCTGGGCGGCGAGTGGCACCCCCTGCTCTTCTGGGTGGGCATCGTCGTCGCCGGGGGGTCGGTGCTGTCCTGGCACACGGCCGCCTGGCTCGCCCTGTTCCGGGCGGTCGAGCGGGATCAGGTGGGGCGTGCCTCGGGCGTGGTGCAGCGCGGGAACATGCTCGGCTCGGCGCTCGGTCCGCCGATCGTCGGGTACCTGGTGGACACCACCGGCTCGTACCGATGGGTGTGGCTGCTGATCGGGGCGATCTTCGTCGCGGTCTCCGTGCTCCTGCTGGTATGGCGCCGATCGGTGCCGGACCCGGGCGATGCCCCCGGGGCCTGAGGGGTCCGACGGGTGCGCGGCCGGCTCCGGGGACGGAGGGCCGCCGGCCCGCTGCCGCTACATCTTCCCGTAGACGGGGATCATCGCCCCGTTGATGACGGCAGACTCGGGCGATGCGAGGAAGTCGATGACGCTGGCGATCTCGCCGGGGGTCGGCCAGTTCACGTAGTCGCCGAAGGGCACGACCTCCCGGAACGCAGGGGTGTCGATGACGGAGGGCAGCACGACGTTGGCGGTCACCGGGGCGTCGTTGACCTCCTGGGCGATCGTGCCGGCGAGGGCGATGACCCCGGCCTTGGCGACGTTGTAGGCGGCCTGCCCGGGGGCGGGGTCCACGGCGGACCTACTGCCGATGAGGATGATGCGGCCCCACTCGGCCTGCCGCAGGTAGGGCAGGGCGGCACGGCAGGCGAGGAACGCGGAGCGGAGGTTCACCTCGAGGATGTGGTCGAAGCGGACGTCGTCGGTCTCCTCGACGTCGCTGCCCCCCGACCACCGGCCGACCAGGTTCACCAGCACGTTGATGCCGCCGAACCGTTCGGCGACGCTCGCCATGAACTCGTCGACCGGTTGGCGCTCGGTGGCGTTGCACCGTTTGAGCAGGAGGTCGTCTTCGGGGATCCGGAGGATCTCCTCGAACTTGTCGGCCTGGTCCGGCACCAGGTAGGACACGGCGAGGCGGAACCGGCGTTCTGCCAGGCGCCGCCCGACCTCGATGCCCAGGCCCCCGGTGCCTCCCATCATCACCGCAACCGGTCGTTCCACTGCACGCTCCTGTCGGGTCTCCGGAAATGATACAGGCAGCTTTGCTAGCCTCCCGACCAGCGGATGACGCGCGGACATCGGGAGGCTTGCGTGGCACAGATCAGCATGGAAGGCCTCGGGAAGATCTACCCCGACGGCACACGGGCGGTGGGGGACGTCGATCTCGTCATCGAGGACGGCGAGTTCCTGGTGCTGGTGGGCCCGTCAGGGTGCGGCAAGTCGACCATCCTGCGGATGATCGCCGGCCTGGAGGAGATCTCCGAGGGCAAGATGAGCATCGGCGACCTGGTGGTGAACGACATCCCCGCCAAGGACCGGGACATCGCGATGGTGTTCCAGAACTACGCCCTCTACCCGCACATGTCGGTCTTCGACAACATGGCGTTCGGGTTGAAGCTCAGGAAGATGGACAAGGGCGAGATCAAGCGGCGGGTGGAGGAAGCCGCCGAGGTCCTCGAGATCACCGAGTTCCTGCAGCGGAAGCCGAAGGCGCTGTCGGGCGGCCAGCGGCAGCGGGTCGCGATGGGGCGGGCGATCGTCCGGGAGCCGAAGGCGTTCCTGATGGACGAGCCGCTCTCCAACCTGGACGCCAAGCTGCGGGTGCAGATGCGGACCGAACTGGGCCGTCTCCACAGCCGGCTGAAGACGACCACGGTGTACGTGACGCACGACCAGGTGGAGGCCATGACGCTCGGCCACCGGGTGGCGGTGCTGAAGGCCGTGACGGCGAAGCGCCCCGACAACCTGCAGCAGGTGGCGCCCCCGTCCGAGCTGTTCTACAACCCGGCCAACCTGTTCGTGGCCGGCTTCATCGGCAGCCCCGCCATGAACATGGTCAACGGCCACCTCGAGGGGTCCGGCGACCAGGTGTATGCCGTGTTCGGGCCGCATCGGCTGAAGGTGGAGAAGAAGGCACTCGAGCGCCACCCCGGCATCGAGGATCACATGAACAAGGAACTGGTGCTCGGCATCCGCCCCGGCGACTTCGAGGACGCCCGGGTGGCCGTCGGCGGCGAGGACCGGCAGATGGAGATCGACGTCGAGGTCACCGAGGTGCTGGGGTCCGAGACGTTCGTGCACTACTCGCTTCCGCTGGCGCCGGTGGTCACGCCCGAGATCGAGGAACTGCTCGCCGACAGCGGCGGCGACGTCACCACGCTCGGCGACACGTCCCGGTTCGCCAGCCGCATCTCCAGCGACGTGGAGGTGATCCCGGGCGGCAAGGCCACCGTCGTGGTGGACACCGCCAAGATGCACTTCTTCGACCCGGAGAGCGGCAAGCGCATCGGCTTCCGGCCGGGGGCGTACCACACCGCCTAGACCACACGCGCATCCGCAGCAGCGACGCCCCGCCGAGCGGGGCGTCGTCGCGTCTAGG
>JAHLKU010000046.1 GCA_020444505.1 Actinomycetota bacterium
CATCCACGAACCCGTCATCCGAACCGTCATCCACGAACCCGTCATCCGAACCGTCATCCACGAACCCGTCATCCGAACCGTCGTCCACGAACCCGCTGCCGGGCTGCGACGTCGTCGTCGTGGTCCCGTCGTCGATCATGGCCACCTCGGCCGGAGTGCCGGGATCGGTGTCGCCGGATCCGTTGAGAGCCCAGGCGATGCCGGTCACGGCGAGGATCGCAACGATCCAGGACGCCACGAATGCGATGCGCTTGATCATGTGAGTCTCCTTTGCTCGCACGTAGCGTGCCCCGTCCGGTGTCAGGACCGCGTCACCGGACCGTCAAGGAGGCATCAAGGGCTGCCGGGTCTCAGAGCACCGACCGCAGCATGCCCCCGTCGGCCTGCAGCGTGGCGCCGGTGACGTAGGAGGCGGCGCCGGACAGCAGGAACACGGCGGCGGCGGCGAATTCCTCCGGCTCGCCGTAGCGCCCCAGCGGGATCGACGCCTCGATCCCGGCCCGGACCTCGCCTGCGGTCGTCCCCGCCCGGCGGGCGGCCGCCTCGTCCAGCCGTGTGAGCCGGCCGGTGGCGATGCGGCCCGGGATGAGATGGTTCACCCGGATGCCGTCTGCCGCCCACTCGTCGGCCAGGAGCTTGGCGAGCGCCGCCACCCCGGCCCGGAACACGGTGGACATCGCCAGCGACCCCACCGGCGCCTTTGCGGACACCGACGTCATGAAGAGCGCCGAACCGCCGGCCGACAGGTGGGGCCGTGCGGCCCGGGCCAACTCCAGGGCCGAGCGGAGCGTGAGACGGTAGGCGGCGTCCCAGTCGTCGGGCCCCAGTTCGTCGATGCGCCCCGGAGGCGGGCCTCCGGCGTTGGCCACCAGCAGGTCGAGCCCGCCGAGGGCGGCGGCGGCTCCCTCGATCCAGGAGGCCGAGGCGCCGGGCTCGGCCACGTCGCAGGCGGCGGCGTGCACTTCGGCCCCGGTGGCGGCCCGGATGGCCGCAGCGGCCTCCTCGATCCGTCCTGCGTCGCGGCTGCACACGGCCAGCCGGCAGCCCTCTGCGGCGAGGGCGCCGGCGATGGCGCGGCCCAGGCCGTCCGATGCCGCCGCGACCGCCGCACGTTTCCCGGTGAGATGCAGTTCCATGGGCGGCACGCTACCGCCGGCTCAGGCGCGGCGCTTGCCGAGATCGGTGCGGCCGATCGACGGCACCACCCGCCAGCGCTTCGGCACCGCCGCCCCCGGCAGCCGGTCCCGGGCCCAGGCGCGCACCGCCTCGCCGTCGAACCGGGGCCCCGCCGCGACCACCTCGGCGACAACCGCCGTGCCCCACTCGGGATCGGCTTCGCCCACCACCCGGACGTCGGACACGTCGGGATGGCCGGCCAGCACCGCCTCCACCGCCTCGGGGTGGACGTTGACGCCGCCGGTGACGATGACCCGGTCGGCCCTGCCCTCCACCACCAGCCTCCCGGCGGCGTCGAACCGGCCCAGATCGCCGGTGGGCAGCCAATCGCCGGGCACCCGCAGCGGCCCGTCGATCGTGTCGATCGCCACCGGGGTCCCCTTCACCTCGATGCGGCCGCCGGCGCCGATGCGCACGTCGATGCCCTCGAGCGGCCGCCCGGCGGTGCCGAGCGACGCCCGCTCCTCGCCGGGGACCACCGTCGCCGCCTGGCTGCAGGTCTCCGTGGCGCCGTAGGTGGCCAGCACCGGCAGCCCGGCGTCGAGCGCCTGCTCCAGCAGGGCGGGGTCGGCCGGCCCGCCGCCCACCAGCACGCGGCGGACGCCCTCATAGGGCCCGGGGTGGGCGTCCAGCACCCGCCGCAGCATGGTCGGCACCAGCGAGGCGAACGTGGCCTCGCCGCCCCGCAGCAGCGCCGCCACCCTCCCGGCGTCGAACCGGGGCTCCAGCACCACCGCGCCGCCGGCCTCGGCGCTGCGCCACAGCACCGACAACCCGCCCACGTGCGACGTCGGCAGCACGCACAGCCACCGGTCGTCCGGGCCGTTGCCGAGGCGGCGCCGTGACGCCCGCACCGCAGCGGCGACGTTCGTGCCGGTGAGCACGATGCCGCTCGGCTCCCGCTCGCTGCCCGATGTGAACACGACGAACCGGCTCTCCGGATCGGGCGGGCCGCCGTGCGCCCCCGGCTCCGCCGGGCGCAGTCCGGCCAGGTCGTCGTCCGACGGCAGCGCCCACAACCCCCGCACCCCCGCCCTCCTGGTGAGGGCCATCGCCTCCGCAGCCGGGAGCGTCACCGACAGCGGCACCGCCCATGCCCCGGCCCGGGGGATGCCCCAGGCGGCCGCCACCGCCCGCAGCGTCCCGTCGCCCCAGGCGGCCACTCGCTCGCCCAGCGGGCCTGCGCCCCGGACCGCTCCGGCGACCCTCGTGGCGAGGTCGTCGAGCGCTCCGTAGGGCACGACCCGATCCCCGGCGATCACCGCCGGGGCGTCGGGCGTGGTGGCAGCAGTGTCGTGGAGCCAGTCCATTGGGGATTCGGCGTCGGGCCGCCATTACGATACCGACGGTTCGTCCCCCCGGGAGGCTCCCCCACCATGACCGTGACCTGGGTCGCATCCGGCGAGTACGAGGACATCGTCTACGAGACGACCGACGGCATCGCCAAGATCACCATCAATCGCCCCGAAGTGCGCAACGCCTTCCGGCCCACCACCCTCTTCGAGTTGTCGGAGGCGTTCGAGCGAGCCCGCAACGACGAGTCGGTCGGGGTCATCGTCCTCACCGGCGCCGGCGACAAGGCGTTCTGCAGCGGCGGGGACCAGAAGATCCGCGGGGACGCCGGGTACCTGGACCCGCGCGGCACCCCCCGCCTCAACGTGCTGGACCTGCAGATCCAGATGCGCCGCCTCCCCAAGCCGATCATCGCCATGGTCGCCGGCTACGCCATCGGCGGCGGCCACATCCTCCACCTGGTCGCCGACCTCACCATCGCCGCAGACAACGCGGTGTTCGGCCAGACCGGCCCCAAGGTGGGTTCCTTCGACGGCGGCTACGGCGCCGGCCTGCTCGCCCGCATGGTGGGCGACAAGCGGGCCCGCGAGATCTGGTACCTGTGCCGCCAGTACTCCGCCGAGGAGGCGTACGAGATGGGCATGGTCAACAAGGTCGTGCCGCTCGCCGACCTGGAGGCCGAGACGGTCGCCTGGGCCCGCGAGATCCTCGAGAAGTCGCCGCTCGCGGTCCGGCTGATGAAGGCGGCCATCAACGCCGCAGCCGACGGCATGGCCGGCCAGCAGCAGCTCGCCGGCGACGCCACGCTGCTCTTCTACATGAACGACGAGGCACAGGAGGGCAGGGACGCCTTCGTCGAGAAACGCGAGCCCGACTTCGGGAAGTTCCCCCGGCTGCCGTGAGCGCCTTCCGGCCCTGGCTGATGGCGGCCCGTCCGCCCACCCTGTGGGCCGCGGTCGCGCCGGTGCTGGTGGGTGGCGGCCTCGCCGCCCACGACGGCGTGTTCCGTTGGGACGTGTTCGTGGTGACGATGGCCGCCGCCGTGCTGATCAACGTCGGCGTCAACTTCGCCAACGACGCCTCCGACGCCCGGCGGGGCGCCGACACCGAGGCGCGCATCGGTCCCACCAGGGCCGTGGCGACCGGCCTCATCTCCGCCCGGGCCATGTGGGCCGGCGTCGGGGTCACCTTCGGCGCCGCCGCCGCCTGCGGCGCCTACCTGGCCTGGGTCGCCGGGTGGCCGATCCTGGCGATCGGCGCCGCCTCGCTGGTCGCCGCCCTCGGGTACACCGGGGGCCCGGTGCCGTACGGCTACCGGGCGCTCGGCGAGGCCTTCGTGTTCGTGTTCTTCGGCCTGGCGGCCACCGTCGGCTCCCGTTTCGCCCACGACGGCACGGCCCCGCTCGACGCCTGGCTGCTGGCGGTCCCGGTGGGGATGCTGGTGACCGCCATCCTGGTGGCCAACAACGTCCGGGACATCGACACCGACCGGGCGGCAGGCAAGCGGACCCTGGCCGTGGTCCTCGGACGCCGCCGCACCCGGGTGCTCTACGGCGTGCTCGTGCTGGGCGCCTTCGGGGTCGTCGCGCTCGTCGGCGGCGCCGCCTGGGCGCCGCGGCCCACCCTTCTCGCCCTCGGTGCGGCGCCGCTGGCGGTGTCCCCCGTGCTGACCGTGGCCCGCACCGCCGCCGGACCGGAGTTGATCGGCGCCCTCAAGGGCACGGCCCGCCTGCACGCCCTGGTCGGCGCGCTGCTGGGCCTGGGGGCGATGCTGTAGCCCCTACAGGTCGGCCACCATCACCAGGTCGCCGCCCTCCTCCTCCCGCTCCGTGCGGAACCCGAGGCGCCGGTAGAGGCGTTCCGCCGGGTTCCCCGCCGACACGCTCAGGCTCATGCGGCGCACCCCGGCGGCGGCCAGCATCTCGAAGAGGGCGGTGATCAGCCGTCCGCCGATGCCCCTGTCCCGGTGCTCGGCGCGCACCGCAACGGCCAGTTCCGGTGTCTCCTCGTCCACGAAGCCCTGGCTGTCGCCGCCGTCGGGGAACAGGCGGCAGTAGGCCATGCCCACGGCCTCGCCGTCCACCTCGGCCACCACCCCGGCGTCGCCGGGGCGCATCCAACCGGCGTGGTACACCGCGATCTTGGGGTGGTCCACCACCGCCTCGAACGGCGGGATCGGATCCTCGGGGTCCCAGGCGAGGGCGGTGTACAGGGCCCACCGGACCAGGTCGAGGTCTCCGGTCACGGCGGGGCGGATGGTGAGCGAGCCGGGCATCCCGCCACGCTACCGGATCGCGCTCAAGCGGAGACCACAGCCGGCCGATGAGAACGAACCGCCGGAAATCGATCGTCCCCGGCGACCAGCGCGGACCGGCTGATCCCCGGACGCATCGATCTCACGGGCCGGCCTTCGGGCCGGTCCGATCATCTTGTACCGTGGCTCCGTGGACGATCGCAACTACCGCTTCACGTCGTCGCTGGTGAACGCCCTCGCGCACCTCGGCGTCCGACACGCCGCCGTCTCTCCCGGGTCCCGCAACACCCCGATGTCGATGACGCTGGCCGCCGAGCCGCGCATCGCCGACTGGCCGATCCTCGACGAGCGCTCGGCGGGGTTCTTCGCCCTGGGGACGGCGAAGGCGAGCGGCCGTCCCGCACTCGTCACCTGCACCTCCGGCACCGCAGCCGCCGAACTGCACCCGGCCGTCGTCGAGGCCCGGTACGGCCGGGTGCCGTTGATCGTCGTCACCGCCGACCGCCCCGCAGACCTGTGGGAGGCGGGCGCTCCCCAGACCGTCGACCAGCGCGGCATCTACGGCGGGGCGGCGCTGTGGAGCCACGACCTCGACGTGCCCGCTCCCGGCGACGCCGCCCCCGGCCTGCCCGCCGCCCTCGCCGCCCGCCTGGTGGCGGCGAGCCTGCGGGGGCGCGGCCCCGTCCACCTGAACCTCCGCTTCCGGGAGCCGCTCGTGCCCGAGGGACCGATCCCACCGCCCGAGGGGCCGGTCCCCGTGGTGGACCTGGGCACGGCATCGCCCCCTCCCGCCGCCGTGGAGGAGATCTCCGCCGGGTTGTCCGGCCGCAGGGGACTCATCGTCGCCGGGCCGGCCCACGACCCTGCCGTGGCCGCCGCCACGGTGCGGGCGGCGGCCGCGCTGGGCTTCCCCGTCCTCGCCGACCCGCAGTCGGGACTGCTCGCCGGGGGCCACGACCGGGCCCTGGTGGTCGCCGCGGGCTACGCCCTGGCCCAGGACGGCGTCCTCGACCGCCTCGCGCCCGAGGCGGTGCTGCGGGTGGGGCCGCCGTGCGTGAGCAAGCCGCTCACGACATGGCTCGCCGCCCACCCCGGGGTGCCCCAGGTCCACGTCGACGACGAGGGGTGGCGCGACCCGCACGCCACCGTCTCCCGGGCCGTCCGGGCCGATGCGGCGGCCACGCTCGACGCCATCGCCGCCGCCGGGACGGCTCCGGCGCCCGCGTCGTGGGCGGAGGCCTGGCAGGAGGCCGGCCGGGCCGCCTCCGGGGCCGTACGGGACGCCGTCGCCGCCCTCCCCTTCCCTACCGAACCGGGCGTGGCGGCAGCGGTCGCAGAGGCGCTCCCCGACGGCTCGCTGCTGTACGCCGCCTCGTCGATGCCGATCCGCGACGTGGCGCTGACCTTCGCCCCCACCCCGCGCTCGATCCGCATCGCCTCCAACCGGGGCGCCAACGGCATCGACGGCTTCGTGTCGTCCGCCCTCGGGGCGGCCGCGGCCTGGGACGGTCCCGTCGTCGCCCTGGCCGGCGACCTGTCGGCCGTCCACGACATCGGCGCCTTCGCCACGGCCGCCCGCCTCGGCCTCCCGGCCACCTTCGTCGTGATCGACAACGACGGCGGCGGCATCTTCCACTTCCTCCCGCAGGCCGGCTTCCCCGAGGTGTTCGAGCGCCACTTCGGAACGCCGCAGGGGGTGGACCTCGTCGCCCTGGCGGGAGCGCTCGGGATCCCGGCGCAGCGGGCGGCCGGCTACGACGACGTGACCGAGTCCGTGGCGGCGGCGCCGGATGGGCCGAGGCTGCTGACGGTCGAGACCGACCGGTCCGCCAACGTGGAGGTCCACCGCCGGATCGCCGAGGCGGTCCGGGCGGCGAACGGAGGGCCGGCCTAGCCGCCGGTGAGCAGCGCCAGCAGCGGCCGCAGCTTGAGGCGGGTCTCCTCCACCTCGGCGTCGGGGTCGGACCCCACCACGATCCCGTTGCCCGCGTAGAGCACGGCCCGCTCGCCCCGGAGCAGCGCGCTCCGCAGGGCCACCGCCAGTTCGCCGTCGCCGGATCCGTCCGCCCAGCCGATGCCGCCCGAGTACCAGCCGCGATCGATCTGCTCCAGCTTCGACTGGAAGGCGAGGGCGTCGGGCGACGGGTGCCCGCCCACCGCCGGGGTGGGGTGCAGCGCCTCGGCCAGTTCCAGCACGGTGGCCCGGCCCCGCCCCACGATGGGGGTCGCCAGGTGCTGCACGGTGGCGTACCGCTCCACCACCGGGGCCGGGGGCACGTCCACCAGGTCCACCATCGGCTGCAGCCGCCTGACGATCTCGTCGACGACGATGGCGTGCTCCACCCGGTCCTTGCCGCTGGCGAGCAACTCCTCGGAGAACCGGCGGTCGGCCTCCGGCGATGGGCTGCGTGCGGCCGAGCCGGCCAGCGCCACCGTCCGGAACCGGTCCCCCCGCCGCGAGACCAGCAGCTCCGGCGAGGCACCGACGAACGTCGCCTCCCCCGCCTGCCAACCGAACACCCTGCTCTCGGGGTACCGGTCCCGCAGCAGGGCCACCACGTCGAAAGCGGCGATGGGCGCGCCGAGGGCGATGCGGACGGTCCTGGCCAGCACCACCTTCTCCACCGTGCCGTCGGCCGCCGCGGCGGCGGCCTCCGCCACCGCATCGCGCCACTCCTCCACCGACGGCGACGAGGCGACGGTCGCCGACGAGGCGCGCGGAGGACGCGCCGGCGCCGGCGCTCGCAGCGAGGAGGCTGCGGTGACCACGGTGGAGGGGTCCACCCCCGGCGGAGCGGCGGCCACCAGCCGGGACCGGCCGTCCTCCCGCACCACGGCGATCTGCGGCACGATGGCCGCAGCTGCAGGGAACGACGCCCACTCGGCGGAGACGGGCCCGTCCGACTGGTAGGAGAAGCCCACCAGGGCGACGGCCTCCGGGGGCAGATCCCGCAGCAGGGGCCTCAACCGCCGCAGCCGGTCCGCTCCGGCGGTGGTGGCCTGGGCGGCGATCCCCAGACCGGCCACCTGCCGCCCGTCGGGGGCGCCAACGTACCCGGCGGCGCCGAACGCGTCGGCGCCCGCCCGGACCAGGTCGAGCGGGTCGAGGTCGGCCTCGACGCTCGCCACGGCGTACCCGGAGGCCGTCCGGGTGAACGTGGCCGTCAGGCCGTCGAGCGCAGCGCGGGGGATCAGCACGACAGCGCCCGATGATACCGGGGCACCGCGCCCGACCACCCCGGTAGGGTGCCGCCATGACGATGTTCGACCTCTCGGGACGGGTCGCGGTGGTGACCGGCGGCAACCGGGGCATCGGCCTCGGCATGGCGCACGGCCTGGCCGGCGCCGGCGCCGCCGTGGCCGTGTGGGGACGGGACGAGGAGCGCAACCGCTCGGCCGCCGCCGGGCTGCCGGGAGAGGCGGCGGGCGTTGCCTGCGACGTCACCGATCGCGGCTCCGTCGAGGCCGCCATGGCCTCCACGCTGGACCGGTTCGGCAAGGTGGACGCGCTGTTCGCCAACGCCGGCGTGTCCGGTGCCGCCGCCATCCAGGACCTCGACGAGGCGGAGTGGCAACGGGTGCTCGGCGCCGACCTCACCGGCGTCTACCGGACGGTGCAGGTGGTGGTGCGCCACCTGCAGGAGCGCGGCGAGGGCGGGTCGATCGTCCTCACCGCCAGCATCTTCGGGAGCCTCGGCCTCCCCTACTCGGCCCACTACTCCGCCGCCAAGGGCGGGGTGGTGAACCTGGCCCGCTCCCTGGCGGTGTACCTGGCCCGGTTCGGCATCCGGGTGAACGCGCTCAGCCCGGGATGGGTGGCCACGGCCATGACCGAGGAGGTGGTGGCGCACGAGAAGTCCTATGCCGCCGCGATGGCGCGGACACCGCTGCGGCGCATCGGCGACCCGTCCGACTTCGCAGGGCCCGCCGTGTTCCTGGCCTCCGATGCCTCCCGCTTCATGACCGGCGCCGAACTGGTGGTCGACGGGGGCTTCTCGGCCGGCTAGGCCCCCGCCCCGGCGGCGGCACGGCGGATCAGGCCGGCCACGATCTCGGGGGCCTCCATCGGGACGAAGTGGCTGGTCCCCGGCACCACCTCGGCCCCGGCGTCGCCCAGGCGGGCGGCCTGCTCGCCCAGGAAGGCCGCCGGGTGGCTGTCGGAGGCCTCTCCGCCCACCACCAGCGCCGGGCACGCCACCTCGCCCATCCGGTCCCATGCCGCGTGCAGCGTGGCGGTCCGGTAGCACTCCGCCTCCACCTCGGGCCGGCACCGCAACACCCACTCGCCGTCCCGCTCGGCCAGGCCGCCCTCCAGGTAGGCGTCGAGCGCCTCGTCCTGCCATCCGGCGAACGGGCCGCGGCCGTGGAGGTGCTGGCGGGCGGCTCCCGCCGACGGGAAGGACGCCCGCCGCCGCTCGGCGGCGACGGCCAGCGGCAGCGCCTCGTAGCGGACGTACGGCGGCGGGAACACGATCGGCTCGACGAGCACCAGCGCCGCGAACGTGCCCGGCCGCAGCACCTCGGCCATGACCAGCGACGCGGCTCCCGACGAGTGGCCGACACCGATGGGGCGCTCCCACCTCGCAGCCTCCACCGCCGCCAGCAGGTCGCGCCCCAGGTCCCACCAGTCGTAGGGCATGGCGCCCACCTCGGAGCCTCCGTGCCCCCGCTGGTCCACGGCGAGCGACCCCCACCCGTCGAGGTGCCGGATCACCGGGCGCCACACCTCCTTGCAGAACCCGGTGGCGTGGGCGAACACGGCGCGGGGCGCGCCGTCCCGGATGGCGCAGGAGATCGTCAGCCCGTCGTGGGCGGCGAAGGACTCCACCTCAGATCGGGCTCGTCCCCGGGATCTTGCGGTCGTCGATGCGGTAGGTGAGGTCGCTGTCCACCCGGACCACGCCCTCGATCCGCCTCGTCAACTCCTCCAGCAGGTGCACCTCGGAGCGATGCTCCAGTTCGCCGCCCAGCCGCACCACCCCGTCGGCGACCGCCACCTGCACGGTGTCGGGGTCGAGGAACAGCAGGCGCCGGACGATGTCCTCTCTCACCTCGTCCTCGATGACGTCGTCGGGCTTGGTGAACGCGTTGACGATGTCGGCCCTGCTGATGATGCCCTCCAGCATCTCGTCGGGGCCGATCACCGGCAGGCGCTTGATCGAGTGGCCGGCCATCAACCTGGCCGCCTCGCCGAGCGAGGCGTTGCCCTCGATGGTGAACACGTCGGTGGTCATCACCTGTGCGACGTGCTCGGCCACCGGCAGCGCCGGGTCGCCCTCGCCGAAGAGGGCGTCGAGCAGGCTGATCCGGTAGGTCTGGTCGCGGGTGGCCTCCCGGCGCAGGAAGTCGCCCTCCGTGATGATGCCGACCAGGCGGCCCGCCTCGTCGATCACCGGGAGGCCGCTCACCTTGTGGCGCACCATGATCCGGGCGGCCTCCTTGAGGGTGGTGTCGCCGCGGACGCTGATCGGGTCGGTGGTCATGATGTCGCGTACCTTCATGCGGGCTCCTCCCTCAGTCTCCCTTCGCCACCAGCACGTCGCACGACGCCTGGTTGACCACCCTGTGGCTGGTGCTGCCCAGGACCAGCGCCGCCAGGTCGCCCCTGCCCCGGCTCCCCACCACCACCAGGCCGGCATCGACGTCGGTCGCGTACTCCACCAGCGCATCGGCCGGGTACCCCTCCAGCTCCACCCGGGTGACGCGTGCGCCGCCGGCGTCGAGGGTGGGGCCGACGACGTCCCACACCCCGGCGCGTTGCGCATCGGTGAACTCGCTGGTGCCCGCGGGGACGCCGGCGAGCACGGCCAGCATGGCGGCGGGGATGTGCGCGACATGGACGGCGTGGAGGTCGGCGTCCAGCCACACGGCGAGGCGGGAGGCCTTGCGGGCGGCGATGGCGCTCCTCTGGGAGTCGTCGACACCGACCACGATGATCACGACGGCCATTCCTCCGGTGGGTAGCGGTGGCGGCGCTGCGCCTCGAGGCGGGCGGCGTACGCGGCCGCCTCGCTACGCCGGCTCATGTCGAGCTTGGCGAGGACGTTCGACACGTAGTTCTTGACGGTCTTCTCCGCCAGGAACATCCGCTCGGCGATCTCCCGGTTGGTGAGGCCCTCGGCGATGAGGTCGAGGATCTTCCGCTCCTGGTTGGAGAGCCGGGCGAGCAGCGGGTCGTCGGGTTCCTCGCCCCGGATGCGCCGGAACACCCGCTCGGTCATCTCCGGGTCGAGGAGCGACTCGCCCTTGCCGACCCGGCGGACGCTGGAGATGAGGTCCGAGCCCTTGATCTGCTTGAGGACGTAGCCGGACGCACCGGCCATGATCGACGAGAACAGAGCCTCGTCGTCGGCGAAGGAGGTGAGCATCAGCACCCTCACCTCCGGCCAGCGAGCCCTGATCTCCCTGCAGGCCTCGATGCCGCTGCCGTCCGGCAGCCGCACGTCGAGCACGACGACGTCGGGGCTCTCGTAGCCCACCCGCCGCACCGCGTCGGCCACGGTGCCTGCCTCGCCCACCACGTCGATGCCGTCTTCGGCGTCGAGTAGGGCCCGCAGGCCCTCCCGCACCACTTCGTGATCGTCCACCAGAACGATGCGCAGCGTGTCCTTGTCCGCCATGGGCACACCATAACCCCGCCCGGCCCGCCGTACACGGGGCGCGTTGCCCCCGGCGGGAGGGCCGAATGTCCCATGTAGGCTGGCCCCGTGGCCAGCGGCTTCACCCCGGAGCGAATCGCCGGGCTGGTCGAGGGGGCCGCGAGCGTGGCCGGACAGGTCGAGCTCGCAGGGATCCTCCGATCCACCGTCGAATTCGCCAAGGAGATCACCGGCGCGCGCTTCGGCGCCCTCGGCGTCGTCGGCGAGCACGGCACCCTCACCGACTTCATCACGGTGGGGTTGGACGACGGGCGGGCCGAGCACATCGGGGCGCCCCCCAAGGGGACCGGCATGCTGGGGGCGATCACCTCCCTGGGCACGACCATCCGCACCACCGACATCGCCTCGCACCCCGACGCCGCCGGGTTCCCCAAGGGCCACCCCCAGATGGTGTCGTTCCTGGGGGTGCCGATCCGGGTGGGCGACGAGATCTTCGGGAACCTGTACCTCACCGACAAGGAGGGCGGGTTCACCGAGGACGACGAGATCCTCATCGAGTTCCTGGCGGTCACCGCCGGTTCGGCGGTCTCCACGCTGCGGCTCCAGGACCGGCTCCGGCGGGCCGCGCTGCTGGAGGACCGGGAGCGCATCGCCCGCGACCTGCACGACTCGATCATCCAGGACCTGTTCGCGGTGGGGCTCGGCCTGCAGGCGGCCGCCACCCACGCCTCCTCCGACCCCGAGAAGCTGCGCCGCCTCATCGACGGCGCCATCGACCAGTTGGACGAGAGCATCGCTGCGCTCCGGCGCTACATCTTCGATCTGCGCCCGCCGGTGTGGGCCCGCCCCGGGCTGCGCGAGGCCCTGGCCGACCTGGTCGGGCAGCTGAGCGCCCCGTACTCGGCCACCGTCAGCCTCGAGGTCGCCTGCGCCCCCGACCTGGTGCCGGACCACATCGCCGACGAACTGCTCGCGACCGTGAAGGAGGCGCTGTCCAACGCCCTCCGCCATTCGCAGGCCCCCTCGATCGAGGTCCGGGTGGGCTGCGGCGCCTCCCAGGCGGTGATGACCGTGTCCGACGACGGGGTGGGGTTCGATCAGTCCGCACCCGGGCGCGGCCTCGGCCTGTCCAACATGGCCAACCGGGTGGGGGCCGTCGGGGGGTCGTTCCGGGTGGACACCACCTCCGGCAAGGGCACCGTGGTCCGGGCGACCTTCCCCCTGCAGTCGACCTGACGGCTGGGGGCCGAACGGCACCCGGTGGTGGTCTTTCGTCCCCTGCCGCCTCCCGGCGGCGCGTCCCACACTGACGCCACGCCACATCGGGGACGGGGATGCCGCAGCGACGGCAGCACGACAGCGCCGCAGGGGCGGGGGTGCCCCGCCGCCGCGCCGCGCGCGAGGTGGACACCCGCGGCTCGCACTGCCCCGGACCGCTGTTCGAGGCGATCCGCCTGGTGCGGGAGTGCCTGGTCGGCGAGACCGTGGCGGTGGTGACCGCCGATGCCGCGGGCGGGGCCGGGATCTCGGCATGGGCGCACCGGGCCCGCCAGCCGCTGGCGATCGAGGAGTTCGACGGCGGACGGCGCTACCTGATCACGCGGGTGCGCTGATGTCCGCCGGGATCGTGATCATCGGCGGCGGCGTGGCGGGTGTCCGCACCGCCAACCTCCTCGCCGCCCGCCTGCCCGCAGCCCGCGCCCACATCCGCCTGCTGGACGCCGGGGGCCGCCACGCCTACCAGCCGGCGTGGCCGTCGGTGGCGCTCGACGGCGCCGACCCCGGCCGCTTCTCACGCGACGTGCGCAGCCTGCTGCACCCCCGGGTCGACCCGGTGCTCGACGAGGCCCGGCGCCTCGACCCCACGGCCGGCAAGGTGTGGCTGGAGAGCGGCGCCACCATGTCCTACGACTACGCGGTCCTCGCCACCGGCACCCGGATCGACCGCGACGCCGTGCCGGGCCTCGAAGAAGGCACCCACGACTGCTACTCGGTGGAGGGGGCGCTGCGGCTCCGGGAGGCGCTCGGCTCGTTCGCCGGCGGCACCGTGGTGGTGGGCATCGCAGGGGTCCCCTACCCCTGCCCTCCTGCCCCCGTCGAGTTCGCCCTGCGCCTCGACGAGTGGCTGCGGCGCCGGGGGCTGCGCGACCGCACCGCCATGCGCTACCTGTCGCCCCTCAACCGGGCCTTCCCCATCGAGGGGCCGTCGCGGGAGATCGAGCCGATCCTGGAGGAACGGGGCATCGCGGTGCACACGTTCGTGAACGTCGAGGAGGTGGACCCCGCCGGGCGCCGCCTCTACAGCCTGGAGGGCGAGTCGTTCGACTACGACCTGGCGGTGCTGGTGCCCCCGCATCGGGGCAGCCGCCTGGTCACCGACTCCGGCCTGGGCGACCCGGGCGGATGGGTGCCCACCGACCCGGCCAGCCTCAAGGTGCGGGGTTACGACCGGCTCTTCGCCCTCGGCGACGCCACCGACCTGCCCATCTCCAAGGCGGGCTCGACGGCGCACTTCGAGGCCGGGGTGGTGGCCGAGCAGGTGGCTGCGGCGATCGAGGGCCGCGAGCCCGATCCGGACGCCGGCACGTACCGCGGCCGGGTGGTCTGCTTCCTGGGCGTCGGCAGGGGCAGGACCGCCGTCATCCAGTTCGACGCCGACCACCCGCCGCACCTGTCCGGCCCGTCGCGGCTCTGGACGGCGGCACGCCGTGCGTTCCGGGCCGCCTACTGGCGCACCATGCGCACCGGCCTGGCCTTCCGGGCCCAGCGCCTCCTGCCCCGCGGCCCCCGCTAGCGCCGCCCTACCGGGCCCGCATCTGGGCGGCCGGGATGTCCTTGCGGCTCGGCAGCCAGCGCTGCGGCACCGGACGGACCCGCATCCGCAGGTCGACCACCCGCAGCCCGTTGCCGGGCTCCAGCACCTTCACCGGGTTCAGGTCGAACTCGGCCACCTCGGGCAGTTCCTCGACGAGCGCCGACAGGCGCAGCAGGGTCTCCCGCAGCGCCGCGACGTCGCCGGCGGGGCCGCCCCGGTAGCCGTCGAGCAGCCGGGCCGACTTCACCTCGCCGATCATCTCCTCGGCGTCCAGGTCGGTCAGGGGGTGGATGCGGAAGGCGACGTCGCCGATCAACTCCACGAACACGCCTCCGAGGCCGAAGGCGATGAGCGGCCCGAACGACGGGTCCTCGCTCATACCCACGATGACCTCGTGGCCCTCGCCGACGAACTCCTGGACCAGCGCCCCCTCGGCGTCGTCCACCACCGAGGTCACCTGGTCGAACGCCTTCCCCACCGCGTCGTCGCCCTCCACGTCGAGGACGATGCCGCCGACGTCGGACTTGTGCAGCGCACTCGGGGCGATCACCTTCAGCACCACCGGCCCGCCGATCTCGCGGGCCGCCTCTACGGCCTCCTCGCGGGTGGCCGCCACCCGGGAGGCGGCCTGGTTGATCCCGAAGGCGGCCAGCACCTGCTCGGCCTCGTCGGGCTCCAGCCACCCGCCCTCGGCCCCCAGCCGGGGCAGGGCGTCCCAGATGACCGCCTGCGCCTTCTCCACGTCGAGGTCGTCGAACGTGACGTACTCGCCCTCGGGGCGCTGGCGCCACTCGTGGTAGCGAGCGGCCCTGGCCAGAGCGCGGGCCGCGGGCTCGGGGAACGTGTACGTGGGCAGCTTGGGCTCGCCCGGCTTCGCCGCCGGGATCTCGCCCGCGTCCGCCTCCATGAACACGGTGATCAGGGTCTTGTCGGACGTGGTGGCGGCGGCGGTCTCGTGAACGACCCGGTGGATCGGCTCGAGGGCGCCGGGCGACGTCGGGATGAAGATGACGATCACCGAGTCGACCTCGTCGCTCTCCAGCATCGCCTCCAGGCACGCCCGGTACTGGTCGGGACCGGCGGAGGCGATCATGTCCACCGGGTTGCGGACCGAGGCGTCGGCCGACAGGTGCTCCTGCAGCCGGGTCTGCAGCGCCTCGGAGAACTCCGGCACGTGGAGCCCCTCGGACTCGAGAGCATCCACCGCGAGGATCCCGGGGCCGCCCGCATTGGTCAGCACCGCCACCCGGCGCCCCTTCGGCAGCGGCTGGTTGGCCAGCAACGAGGCGGCCTCGAACATCTGCTCCAGCGTGTCGACGCGGATCACGCCCGCCTGGCGGAACAGGGCGGACACCGCCACCTCCACCGAGGCGAGCGCCCCGGTGTGGCTGCTGGCCGCCCTGGCGCCGGCCGAGGTGCGCCCCGACTTCACGGCGACGATCGGCTTGGTCTTGCCGATGCGCCGGGCGATGCGGGCGAACCGACGCGGCTGGCCGAACGACTCCACGTACAGCAGGATCACGTCGGTGCTCGGATCGCCCTCCCAGTAGAGGAGCAGGTCGTTGCTGCTGACGTCGGCCTTGTTGCCCACCGACACGAACGACGAGATGCCGATCTCCAGCTGGTCGGCGTAGTCGAGGATGGCGATCCCCAGGGCGCCGCTCTGGCTGGACATGGCCACGTTGCCCCGTGGGGGGAACGTGGGTGCGAATGTCAGGTCGAGGTTCACGGCCGGGTCGGTGTTGAGCATGCCCATGCAATTGGGGCCGATCATCCGCATCCCGGCGACCTGGACGGCGTCTCGCAGGTCGTCCTCCAGAGCGGTGCCGCTCTCTCCGGTCTCGGAGAACCCGGCGGAGATGACCACGAGCCCCTTCACGCCCTTCTGGGCGCACTCCTCCACCACCTGGATCGCGTACTTCGACGGCACCACCACGACGGCCACATCGATCGGGTCGGGGATGTCGAGCACCGACCGGTAGGCCTTCACGGAACCGACCGCCGGGGCGCCGGGGTTCACGGGGAACACCGCGCCGTTGAAGCGGGCGTCGAGGACGTTGCGCATCAGGCGGCCGCCGATGGAGTTGGCGTCGCGGCTGGCGCCGATGATGGCGACGCTGCGAGGGTAGAACAGCGGCAGCAACGAGTTGGCGACGGCCTGCTGCTCGTGGGCCGACTCCACCCGGAGCGCTTCCTCGCTGAGCTCCACCGGGAACTCGACCTCGTAGATGCCCTCCCCCATCCCACGCTTCATCCGGTACCCGGAGCCGCGGAACAGGCGCATCATCGGGTAGTTCTCCGGCAGCACGAAGGCGCGGAAGGCCGTGACACCGTTGTTGCGGGCGTAGTTGGTCAGGTGCGACAGCAGGTGGCTGCCGAGGCCCCTGCCGTGGTGGGCGTCCTCCACCTCGAAGGCGACCTCGGCCGCGTGCGAGCCGGGCTCCATGCGGTCGTACCGCCCGACGGCCACGATGTCGCGGCCGATCTCGGCCACGAACGCCATGCGGTCGTCGTAGTCGACGGTGCTGAAGTACTGGATCTCCTCGTCGGTGACGTCCGACTTGTGGCTGAAGAAGCGGTGGTAGAGGCTCTCCCGGCCCATCCGCCGGAACATCGCCTCCATCTTGTCGGCGTCCTCGGGCACGACGGGGCGGATGCGCGCCAGGCCCCCGTCGCGCAGGACGACGTGGAAGTCGTAGTCGGCCGGATACGCGGCCACGGTGTCCTCCTCTATCGGCGGTGGATCAACTGCCCGGCGGGTGGTAGTTGACGGCCTTGGCAGCGGCGTCGTCGACCTCGTCGGGAGTGAGCAGGGTGACGGTGTTGAAGCGGGCGCCGCCCGAAGCGGTCACCGCCATGCTGACGGCGGCCATGTCGGCGCAGGAGGGGAGGTTGAGGATGATGTAGAGGTCCTCCTCCCCCATCGCGTAGTAGAACGCCTCGATGTCGCCGCCGAGGCCCTCCACCATCGAGGAGACGGCCTGACGGCGGCGGCGGCCACCGTCGCGCAGCAGTCCCCGGGTGCCTTCGGCGCTGTAGGCGACCTTCACCAGGTACTTGGGCATGTCGGTCCTTTGCTGAGAGTTTCCAGACCCGTGGCCTGTCGATCGCAGACCTGTGGTCTGACCGTACCACCCCGCCGAAACGGGCCATTAGGGCCGAGAGTCCCTGCTCGGGCGCCGCAGGTCGGCCCGGCGGGAGGGCGTCGTCAGAGGACGCTCTCGCAGCCGCTGAGGTCGGTCTCGCCGTCACGGCAGACATCCACCCCGGGGCCGCCGACCAGGGCGTCCACGCCGTCCTCGCCGTCGAGGTCGTCGTCGCCCTTCCCGCCGTCGATCCGGTCGTCGCCGTCGCCGCCGAGCACCCAGTCGCCGCTCATGCCGGCGTCGACGACGTCGGCGCCGTCGTGGGCCCGGACGGTGTCGCGCCCGTGGCCGGCGTACACGATGTCGTCGCCGGCGCCGCCCTTGATCCGATCCCGGTAGGGGCCGCCGAAGATGACGTCGTCGCCGCTCGTCCCGAACAGGCGGTCCTTGCCGCCCTCCCCGAAGAGCAGGTCGTCGCCGAACCCGCCGTAGACGGCGTCGTTGCCGCTACCGCCGCACACGATGTCGTCGCCACGCTCGGCGTGCACCACGTCGTTGCCCCCCAGGGCGACGATCACGTCGGGGTCGTCGGTGCCGTCGATCTCGTCGTCGCCCCCGGTGCCCACCTGCGTGGCCACCGCCCCTTCGCACGTGGTGAGGCCGGTGGTGTCGACGATCCACTCGTCGAAGGATGCCAGCCGGGTGTAGAAGCCGTACAGCCCGGGCTCGGCGCAGTCGTAGCCCCACGACACGATGCCCACCTGCCGGAACCGGGCGCCCTCGGCCACGAACAGCGGCCCCCCGCTGTCGCCCAGGCAGGCGTCCTTGCCGCCGTCGGGGAATCCGGCGCACAGCATGACCGCCGGGTAGTGCTCCCCCGGGGGCACCGATGCGGCGCACTCGGCATCGGTGCGGATCTCGACGTCCACCTGGCGGGCCAGGTCCTGGACCCCGAACCCGGTGCCGGGCGGGTCGTTCTCGGTGTACCCCCACCCCACCACGGTGGCCACCGTGCCGGGCTCGAACCATGCGGCCAGGGTGTCGGTGGCCCAGTGGACGGGGTCGCCTGCGGTGGCGGACGAGGCCAGTTCCAGCAGGGCGATGTCGTTCTCGAAGGTCTCGTCGTCCCAGCCGGGGTGCCGGTGGATCGCCGCCACCGCGATCCGCTCGCCGTCGCCGCTGCTGAGCATGGTCCGCCCGACCACGACGTCGAAGTCGGCCGCGGTGTAGCCGTCGACGCAGTGCGCCGCCGTCAGCACCCAGCCCGGCTCGAGGAGCGACCCCCCGCAGCGCAGGCCGTCCTCGGCAGGCAGGTGCGACCACACCACCGCGGTGACGAAGGGGTACTCGCCGGGCAGGGCCTCGTTGCCGCCGACGATGCGGGGCTCGATGGGGGCGGCGATCGCGGTGGCCGCACCGGCGGCGAGGACCACCGCGGCGGTGGAGGCAGCGAGGAGTCGGCGGGCGATCACGGCGACACCCTACCGG
>JAHLKU010000047.1 GCA_020444505.1 Actinomycetota bacterium
GATTCCGCATCGAGAAGATCGAGAGGATCGTCGGCCCCGTCCGCGACGACGCCCGCGTCCGCCTCAACGTGCAGGTGGCCTTGCTGATCCTCCGCATGGCCGACACTGCGAGCCACGGCCCGGGTTGATACAAGGCCCCCTCCGACCCGCCTCCGGCCCCGCACCAGGCACCGGCCCCCACGCTGCCCCAACCACAAGCCGGGATGGCCGCCGGCACCGCAGTCCCTGACGGTTCCGGGATCCGGGAACGCCGTCGGGCTCACTCGTAGCGCAGAGCGTCACGCCGACATCGAGTGGATCTTCGGCGACGCGTGAACCGGGCGCGCCTACTCGCCGGCGTCGGGTCGGGTGAGCCCGAAGGCGTAGCGGACGTACCCGTCGGTGACACCGGACAACGTGATGGATGCTCCCCGGAGCCGGACCCGGAGCAACTCGCCCTCCTCGACGTTCTGAGCGTCCACCCACTCGCCGTCGACGTCGTAGGTCGTGACGATGACGATGTAGGTCTCGTGCTCGTCGCCGAACCGGTTGTCCACGTCGATCACCCACTCGATCTCCTCGTGGGACACGCCGATCCAGACCTCGTCGTCGACGAACGTCAGGTCGAACCAGCCGTCGGGCGCGAGCCCCACGGACGGGTCGGGCAGACGTTCGTCGATCCGGGCGATCTCCCCGTACAGGTTCTCGATGTCTTGCTCCACGTTGGCGTCCACGCAACCCGTCAGCAGCACGAACACCGGAACCGCCAGAACCAACAGACGCCTCATGGGAACCCCCTTCGCCGTGACCCGAGCATACCCGCCAGTACCTGGCAAGTGAGAGGGGTCCACCTCGAAAACGGGGAGTCGGCACCCGGCTCAGACGTATCCCCTCACCGGGCCGGCACACTGCCCGCAGCCCGCCCCCGGCCCTGCACGCCGCCCGGGCACCATGCCGCAGCGGCCGCCCACCCCGGTAACGTCCCCGCCATGATCCCCGACCCCCGGGCCGTCCGTCCCCTCGTGTTCCTGGACGTCGACGGGGTCGTCAACGATCTGCCCGCCACCCGGGGCGCCGTCCGGCCCTGGGGCCAGCACCGCCTCGAACTCCCCGACCTCACCCTCTGCATCCCCCACCACGTCCCGCCGCTCATCCAGTACCTCGATCTCGTCGCCGACGTCCACTGGCTCACCACCTGGGGACGGCACGCCAACGAGATCATCGCCCCCCTGCTCGGCATCTCCCCCCTCCCCGTCGTCGGCGCCGACGCCGACCGCAGCGACTACCGCTGGAAGGCCCGCCACGCCCACCGGCCCGCCGCCCGCGCCCTCGGCGCCGGGCGGCGGGTCTACTGGATCGAGGACTTCGAGGGCGTCCTCCCCGAGCCGATGCCGCCCGGCGTCACCTACCTCGACACGGCCGCCGACGGCGACTACGTCCTCCTCCCCGAACACCTCCCCCCCGAGCTCCGGCCCGGGGCGCCCCCGGGACCTCCCTCCTAGCCGCTGGGCCATCTCAGCGGTATGGCCGGGATGTGATGCCCCACCCACTTCCAGCGCACCGGGTCCCAGACCGAGGCCACCCGATCGTTCAGGAACGCCTTCCCGTGCACGGCGCAGCGGTTCTCGTACCTCGCCACCCCGGGGTAGTGCCCCATCAGCACCCGCATCACCGCCGGACGCTGACACGGGTGATGCCGCCAACCGTCACGGGGCCGCTCGCAACGCGGCGCCGGCACACCGGCCTGCATCCGGGCCGGACCGTTGTTGGGTTCGGGGCACGTGCCGCAGTCGCATGGGGAACGGTCTCTCATGCCGCACCTCCCGCCGCAGTGGCGGCATCGGAGCTCGCCGAGCCCCCCACACCCTCCACCCGGTCCGCCCACCGTTCCGGCGCCTCCCCCAGCCGTCCGCTCCACCGCTCGTATGCCGTTGACACGACGTCCTCCTCGCAGGCGGACACCACCACAGCGGCCACGCGAAAAGACCCGCCGGCACCGGCGGGCCCGATCCGAGACACTTGGTTGCCCTCGGGGGCCGCATCCCCGCCCGCAGGCGGGAAAGCACCTTGGGTGTCCGTCCCAGGTTGCCGGACCCGCCCCAACGGCGGGTCACTCTTGATGCCGGAACCCACGATACCTGGGGGGTGTGACACGAACCAGGGCCGGAATGCCCGGCGCGACCGTCGTCCGGACCCAATCGGGGCCTATGCCGGCCGATCCCTGCGTGCCGACCGCTCCGCCTCGAGGGCCTCCAGCGTCCACCGCAGGTCCGCCGCCAGCGGCGACTCCAGCTCGGTGAAGATCCGCACCAGTTCCCGGTAGTACCAGAGCTGGTCGGATCCGGCGTCGAACCGCTCCCACAACTGCTCGCCCCACACCCGGTAGTCGGTGAGGATCGACCGCAGGTTGTGCAACTTGTCGGCGGCGGCCACCAGCCGCGCACCGTCGGAGTGGTGGCGCAGCGAAGCCAGGTAGCGGGCCTTGCGGTCCCGCCACGGCGGCTTGGGCTCCTCCTCGCTGTCGGAGCACTCCCTGACCATCCCGGCCACCCGCGCACCGAACCGGTCGACCAGTTCCCCGTAGGTGACCCCGGTGTACCGCCGGTCCTCGAGCGAGTCGTGCAGCAGCGCAGCGATCGCCTGGTCCTCGTCCCCACCGTGCTCCATCACCAGCGACGCCACGGCCAGCAGGTGGGCGGCATAGGGGATGGCGGTGCTCTTCCGGGTCTGGGTCCGGTGCCGCTGCAGGGCGAACACCACCGCCTCGTCGAACCTGCCGGTCACCATGCCACCGAGCGTACCGTGAGGGGCCGCGCCGGCGGCACGCGACGGCGCCCGTCCCGTCCCCGCACGCCGGACGATGCCTCCCGGATCCCCGGGCGCAGGTCGGCGGCTCAGCAGTCCTGGCCTCCCGACCCGAAGATCAGGCCGTCGTCGCCGGGCCGATTGCAGCAGAACGCCACCGAGACCTCTATGCCGGGGAACCACCTCTTCGCCGCGACGTCCCACGTGGAGGTCGGGCTCGACACCACCCACCCGCAGGGGCCCGATTCGGGGGGACGCGACATGGTGTGGATGAACCCGTCGGCCGTGTACCTGAGCCCGTCGACGGCCACGAGATCCCCGCCGGCCCATCGTTCCCCGACGGGTCGAGGAGACGAAGGCCCGCAGCACGCGCGGCATGTCCGGCGGGGTGGTGCTCGTGGCCCGGCCCCTTTCTCCTGTGCACGACGCTACTCCGCGGGTCCCCCGGCTACCCGACCGACTGCCGGCTGGAGGGGCTCCGAACCTTCCGCGGTCCCCACGAGTGCGCGCGGCCACGATCCCGCACGCGGTCGAGCCGGCCGCCGCTACTCGGTGGGCGGCGGCAGCGGGGGCGAGCCCGCTGCGGGAGGTGGGTGGGCGAGGCCGGCCACATCGGGGTTCCGCAGCGTGGTCAACGCGGCGTTGGCCCGTTCGACGATCACCGGATTGCCTGTGGAAGCGCCGAGGGCGGCCTGATGCCTGGCGAGCCGGTCCAGGCCGTCGAGGCCCTCGGACCGCCACACGGCCAGCGCCTCCGATCGATCGACCGCAGCCGACTCCAACAGGTCGACGACGATGCGGGCCGACCCGGGCATGCCTCCGTACCCGGCGGGCGCATCCGGCGACGGCTCGTTCGGACGCAGCCCACGCCCGCCCCGCCGGACCATGGCCGTGCCGACCGCCCCGGCGCCCGCCACGGCTGCGGCTCCCACCACGATCGCCGCCACCGGCACGCCGTCCCCGGCGGGGCCGTCGCCGGAAGGCTCCTGCTGGGTCGCCGGGGGAGCGGTGGCCACCGGCCCCGCCCCGGCAGGCGTCGAGGTGGTGGCGGAAGGAACCGTGGTGGCGGCGGGCGGTGGCGCCGTCGTGGTGGACGCGGCCGGCGCCACATATGCAGGGTTGGCCGCCACGAAGGCATAGGTCCCCTCCGTCATGCCGGGCCACACCACCTCGGCCGTCAACGTGCCGGCCTCGATCCGTCCGCGCACCTCGACCTCGAACCCGTCGGGGTTCCCGGAGGGAGCCTCCACGTTGCTGCAGTTCGACGCGCTCCCGTCGCAGGAACGGAGGTCGAACGACGAGAACGACAGCCCGGGGGCCGTGAACGAGCCATCGGATCCGATCTCCCCGGAGAACTCCACCCATTGCGTGCCGGCGATCACCACGTCCACGTACTCGCCGTAGTCGGGTGATCGAAGCGCCTCGAACCGTTCCGTCCCCGAGATCGACGACCCATCCACGGTGACGGTGACCGTCGCATCGGTCACCTCGACCAGGTCGGCCTCCGGGTAGCGGGTGACCGTGCCGGTGTAGGTGCCGTCGAACGCGCCGGCCGCAACGGCGTACCCGGGTGACAGCACCACGAAGGCGATCAGGCTCGCCGCACCGAGAGACCGCAGATTCGGTGACATGCCGGGAGGCTAGTGATGACCGCCCCGCCGGGTCGGCCGTGCCGCAGGCGCCCGGCCCGCCGTGCAGCGGCCCCCGGCCCGCAGCCCGCACGACAGAGCCGGGGGGCATGGACCGCCCCCCGGCTCTGCAGCAGCCTCCTGCGGCCCGATCAGGCCGATGCCGCCGGATCGACCGCCAGCGTCCCGTCGACGACCCGGCCGAGCACCTGCACCGGCATGTCGGTCCAGGCGGTGATCTCGATCTCGGTGTCGGCCGGCCCCTCGGTGAGCGCGATCGCCATCAGGTCGAGCCCTTCTACCGTGACCGTCGCACCCGCCGGCTGCGGCGGGAACGACTCGGCGATCACGTCGGCGAGGACCACCGACCCGTCGGCGTAGACGAACACGTAGCCGTTGACGAGCAACGGCCCTTCCAGGGTCGAGGCCAGCGCATCTGCCACCGAGATCCCGGGGCCCGTCGCCATGGGGGACGTGGCGCCGTCGTCACCGAGCGGAAGGCCGTCGGAGACCGTCGGCTCCGACGAAGGGGGCAGTTCGGCGCCGTCACCGGCCTCCGTGCCGCACGCGGCGGCGAGTAGCCCCAACAGCAGCACCGTCAGGATGGTTCGTCTCATGTCGAGCACTCCCTCGTGTGAGTCCGTGCCCCTCCGACGCTCCGGCACCCCGCCCGGGTTCCCGCCCCGGTACGCCACCCGGGTGCCCCGTGCATTGGGGATCGGGCGCCCTACGATCGCCGCCATGTCGATGAGACGATGGATCGTGGCGCCGCTTCTGCTGGTGGCGACGGCCTGCAGTGCGGACGCCATGACCGGGTCGTCGCTCTCCTCAGGGACCGGCCCCCCGCCCCTGGACGCCGGGCTGATCGCAGCGGGGCAACCGCTCTACGACGTCCACTGTGCCTCGTGCCACGGCATCGACGGCACCGGCGCCGAGGGCTGGAAGACCCCCAACGCCGACGGGACGTATCCGCCGCCCCCGCACGACTCGACCGGCCACACGTGGCATCACTCAGACCGGCAACTCGTCGGCCTGATCGCCAACGGGAGCGATTTCGCGCAATCCCGCATGCCGGCGTTCGGTGACCGGCTGAGCACCGGCGAGATCGAAGCGATCCTCGAGTACATCAAGACCTGGTGGGGACCCGAGGAACGGGCCGCCCAATGGGAGATCACCCAGCAGGAGGCTTGACGCCCCGGTGCCTCCCCCCGGCCCGGGGCCGTCAGCCATCGGCCGTCGGCGCCAGGTCGACTCGTCTCAGCAGTTGGGCATTGAGGGCGACGACCACGGTGGAGGCGCTCATCAGCACCGCGGCAGCCGCCGGAGGGAGCGCCACGCCGGCCCAGGCGAGCGCCCCGGCGGCGACCGGGATGGCCAGCACGTTGTACCCGGCGGCCCAGGCGAGGTTCTGAATCATCTTGCGATGCCCGGCCTGGGAGAGCCGGCGGGCGGCGACGACGCCACGGGGGTCGTCGGAGGCGAGCACGATCCCGGCGGATTCGATGGCGACGTCGGTGCCGGCGCCGATGGCGATCCCGACGTCCGCCTGTGCCAGCGCCGGGGCGTCGTTGACGCCGTCACCGACCATGGCCACCCGATCCCCTCGCTGTTGGAGCTCGGCGACCCTCGAGTGCTTGTCCTCCGGCAGGACCTCGGCCAAGACCTCGTCGATGTCGAGGTCGGCGGCGACCGCCTCCGCCACCTGAGAGGCATCACCGGTGATCATCGCCACTCGGATCCCGAGTGCATGGAGCCGCTCGATGGCCTGCCTGGACTCCTCCCGGACCTCGTCCTCGAGCGCCAGGGCCCCGACGACGGTGTCCCCGGCGGCCACGTAGAGCACCGCTGCGCCGCGTTCCCTCCACCGCGACGCGGCTGCGTCGACCGGGCCGGTGTCGAGCCCGCGCTCGGTGACCAGCGCCGGCCCCCCGACGATGACCGTTGCTCCGCCCACGGTGGCCTCGACGCCGCGGCCGGTCATCGCACGGAACCCGGTGGCGTCGGGGATGTCGCCGCGTGCTCGGGCGGCACGGACGATGGCCCGCGCCAGCGGATGCTCACTGTCGGACTCCACGGCGGCCGCCAGCCCGAGGACCCGGCTCTCGTCACCATCTGCGGCGACGACACCGGTGACGGAGTGCTCGCCCTTGGTGAGCGTGCCGGTCTTGTCGAACAGCACCACGTCGATGGTGCGCATCCTCTCCAGGGCGAGACGGTCCTTGACCAGGATGCCCGTGCGTGCGGCCAGCGACGTGGAGATGGCGATCACCAGCGGGATGGCCAGGCCCAGCGCATGAGGACAGGCGATCACCAGGACGGCCACGGTACGCACCACCGCCTCGTCCGTCTGGCCGACCACCACCCACGTCACGATGGTCACCGTCGCAGAGGCCACCGCCAGGTAGAAGAGCAGCGCGGCGGCCCGGTCGGCGAGCAACTGGGCTCGCGACCGGGACTCCTGGGCCTCGGCGACGAGCCGCTGTATCCCCGCCAGGGCGGTGTCGTCCCCGACGGCCTCGACCCGGACCCGTATCGCCGAATCGGTGGCCACGGTGCCGGCGACCACCTTCTCGCCGACGGCCTTCGGCACCGGACGGGATTCGCCGGTGACCATCGACTCGTCCAGTTCGGCGGAGCCGTCGACGATCTCGCCGTCGGCGGGAACCCGGGCCCCGGGGCGCACCAGCACCACGTCGCCGACCGCGAGGTCCGCGACGGCGACCGTCTCGATGCCCCCGTCGGTGACCAGTTCGGCGTCGTCGGGAAGCAGTTCGGCGAGGGCGGCCAGCGCACCCCGTGCCTGCCCGATCGAACGCATCTCCATCCAATGCCCCAGCAGCATGACGGTGATCAGTGCCGCCAACTCCCACCAGAACTCCAGGTCGAACCACCCGAACGATGTCGCGACCGAGGCGACCAGCGCCACGGTGATCGCCATCCCGATCAACAGCATCATCCCCGGCCGACGGTCCCGGACCTCCCTGGCCGCTCCCTTCAGGAACGGGGACCCTCCGTAGACGAAGATCACGGTCCCCAGGACCGGAGCGACCCAGCCGGAACCCGGGAAGTCGGGGGCGGTGTACCCGAGCCACCCCTGCACCATCTCGGAGAAGAACACCACCGGGATCGTGAGCGCCAGCGACCACCAGAACCGGTCCCGGAACATGCCGGGGCTGTGGCCGGCGTGCTGGTCGTGCCCGCCGTGCGATCCGTGGCCGGCGTGTGCATCGCGACCCACGTGGGAGCCGTCGCCCTGGTTCGGTGACTCGGCCGCGGTGTGATCGGGTTGATGGATCGTGGCGCTCATCCCCGGATGTCCTCCCGGCGGCGCAGGTACTCGTCACGGTCGATCTCACCCCGTGCGTATCGATCGTCGAGCACGTCCAGCGCGTTGCCGCCCGATGGTGGCCGGCGATCCCAACCCCGGGTCGCCGACCAGACGAGCCAGGCGACCAGGGCCACGATCAAGATCATGAACAGGCCCATGAGCCACGCCGGTCCCCAGGCCCAGCCATCCATGTGCCCCCAGTCCCCGGGATCGGCCGGCAGAATCGGGGGCGGGGCTGCAAGCACCATCATCTCCACCTCTTCAGGTCTTCCGTCTCGGCCCTTTTCTACACCTTCCAGTGCACTGGAAGGTCAAGTGGTATCCTCGTCGCCATCATGAGAATCGGCGAACTCGCAGCCCTCACATCAGTGCCAACCAAGACGATCCGCTACTACGAGGGCATCGGCGTCCTGCCCCCCGCAGAACGTGGCCCCAACGGATACCGGACCTACGACACCGACGACGTGGAGCGGCTCCGGTTCATCAAGGACGCCCAGGCCACCGGCCTCACCCTGGACGAGATTGCCACCGTGCTCCGCCTCCGGGGAGCGGGCGAGTCCACGTGCGAGCACGTGACGCATCTTCTTCACCATCACCTCCTGCATCTCGACGCCCGCATCGAGTCCCTGCAGGCCACCCGGGCACGCCTCGTCTCCATGATCGAACGGGCCGAAGCGCTCGATCCTGCAGACTGCACCGACCCCAATCGATGCCAGACCATCGGTTCCCAACCCCGGGAGGACGGGGCGACGGCGACGCACGAGTTGCACGGTGGCCCCGTGGCCCACACGCACCACTGAGCCCACCGGGCCGCCCGCCGGCCCGGTCCCGCAACCCCCACGGTGACGATCGACGAGCCCGCCCCGCCGGGCCGGTGTGCGACACTTGGGCTCGAGAGGGGGCGGGGGCGACCGAGGAGGAGCGTGATGCGGCGCAGACTCTGCCTGGCGATCACCTGCCTGACGTTCATCGCAGGCTGCGGCGGCGGGGCAGCGCCGGTCGCCACCACGACGGCCCCGGCCACCACCACGACGGCGCCGGCATCGACCACCAGCACGTCGGCCGTCACGACCGACGCGGCGCTCCCCGCGTTCGATCCCGAACTCGACGCGGCCCTGCACCGGGCGGCAACGGCCGCCCTCGACCTCTTCGACGACCTGGGGACCGCAGGCGTCGCCATCCTCCTCGCCTACCAGTCCGGCCACTCCTTCCAGGAGATCGCCGCCGCCCTCGCCTCCGGACGGCTCACCGATCAGGGGACCATCCACGGCACCGGGGCGCCCGAGGCCTCCCGGGGGCCCGTCGCCGTCCTCGCCGCCTTCCACCCGGCTCCCCGCTCCGGCCCCCTGCACGACGCCGCCGACCTCGAACTGGTCCGGGACGAACTGCGGCGCCGGGGCGAGACCTGGGACGACGAGGCCCGCAACGTCTTCCTGTACTACCTGCTCGGCGGCATCTCGCTCGGCATGGACGCCGGGCAGCTCATCGAGGCCATCGTGCTCGGCGAGCTGATCCCCACCGTCCAGCGCGCCCAGTGCCTCGCCGGGACCAACGACGACCGGGTCTATGCCGACTGCATCGCCGCCGTCGACGCCGTCTTCGGTCCCGCCGCCGGGGCCACCGGAACGGAGACGACCACCACCACGACCGCGCTCGTCGAGGCCGCCACCGACTTCGAGGCGACCGGCGGCTTCCAGGCGCCCGATCCGGGCGACCTCCCCTTCCCCTACGAGGTGACCGAGAACCAGATCCACCTCGTCGTCGAAGCAGGCGACGTGCAGATCCCCACCCTGGTGTTCTCCTCCATCTCCGTCCCCTGGTCCGGGTTCGAACTGGGTTCCGGAGAGACGACCGAGCCCCCCTGCAGCCAGCACAGCGACACCACCCTCGAGGGGTTCCAGGGCTCCTACGACCCGGCGACCGGCGCCCTCACCGGCACCGGCGTCCTCACCCAGCACACGATCGACATCGGCACCGACTGCCCCTTCGGGGGCATCGACCGCACCGACCTCCGTCCCTTCGAACTGGAGGCGACGCTCACCGGCGGGACGCTCACCGGCGGCTTCCGCTACACCGAATCGGAAGGCACCCTGACGTTCGAGGCCACCGTCGACACCGGGTGAGGGAGACCGCACCGGTCCGGGCCGCCGGCCCCGGAAGAGGTAGTCCGGCCCTGGTGGCGCCGGGCAGGGGACGGAACAGTGGGACCGGGCGACCCGATCGGGAGTGGCCATGAACGGCCGGCACTGCGCCAACGGACATCCGATGCCGCCGGGGGACCGGTTCTGCCGTACGTGCGGTGCGCCGCCGGGCGCATCGCCACCTCCCGCCGTCCGGGCCGGCGGGAAGACCGGGAGCGCCTGGCTGTGGTTCCTCCTCGGGATCGTGGCCGTCGCCGCCGCCGCAGCGGTGATCGTCCTCGTCACCCGCGACGACGGCGGTGCCGCCGCGACGCCATCGTCGTCGACCACGCAGGCCCCGGCCGCCGGTTCCTCGCCGACCTCGACGACCACGTCTGCGGCCACCACCCCGCCCTCGACGACCGCCACGGCTGTGGCCACCACCACCACGCTGCCGGGCCCCGCCACCGTGCAGAACGGATCGTGGGAGCCGATCACCGGCGGGCCGCTCGCAGGGCCCGGCGGACAGGAGATGTACGACATCGTGGCCACCGCCGGCGGGTACCTCGCCGTCGGCCTCGACGGGTCCACGGCGATCTGGACCAGCCCCGACGCCATCACCTGGACCCGGCAGGCCGCCGACCCCGTCCTCGACGGCACCGAGATGACCCACCTCGAGACCGCTCCCGACGGCACCCTCGTCGGCGTGGGACGGCTGTCCGACACCAGGGTGTTCGCCGCATGGACGAGCCCCGACGGGGTGCGCTGGACCCGCCAGCCCCCCGCGACAGGGGACCTCCCGTCCGGTGCCCAGCAGATTCACGGATTCACCTCCCATCCCGGCGGCTACCTCGCCGTCGGTTCGGTGGACAACGCCGGCGACGCCGATGCGGCGTGGTGGACCAGTCCCGACGGCATCACCTGGACGGCAGGCACCATCGCCGAGCCCGGACTGCAGCAGATGCTCGGCGTCGCCGTCGCCGACGGGATCGCGGTGGCGACCGGCGAGGCCCGGCCCGACACCGGGATCTGGCGGGCACCGGCCGGCGAAGCCTTCACCCGGGTCCACGACCCCGACCTGACCATCGCCGTCAGCGACTTCGATCCCTCCAACACCGACGCCCGGGTGTTCGCCTGGGACATCGCCGCCACCGGCCCGGGGTTCGTCGCCGTCGGCGCCGACCAGACCACCGCCGGGATGTCGATGGCGGCCGCCTGGACCTCGGCCGACGGCCACGAATGGCTGCGCTTCGGCAACGAGACCGAGGCCACCCCGAACATGGCCGGCGCCAACTTCTGGGGCAACGGCCCCTGGACCGTCATGGACACCGTGCTCGACAGCGACGGGACCGCGATCGCCATCGGGCGCACCGGCACCCCCGGCGACCCGGACCTCGCCGTGTGGGAGTCCGCAGACGGGTTCACGTGGACGGAGGGCCCCGTCGCCGTCCTGCCCACCCCCCAGCGCGCCCGCCGCGCCATCGCCATCGACGACGCCATCATCGCCGTCGGTGCCGACGGCGCCCTCGACGGGACCGGCGACGCAGCGGTCTGGATCCTGACCGGCGCCGCCG
The DNA here is from genome assembly GCA_020444505.1 of Actinomycetota bacterium. GTDB lineage: Bacteria > Actinomycetota > Acidimicrobiia > Spongiisociales > UBA11373 > JAHJML01. Next base: position 11,435 of record JAHLKU010000047.1, read on the forward strand.
AGGCCACCGGATGCCCGATGGACTGGACCGCCCAGTCGGGCACCGCCACCAGCATCGGCGACGGCACGGTGAGCGTCCCGATCACCCCGGTGGACCGATCCACGTCGTTCCTCGTCTTCAGCACCCGGCACGACCTGAACCGTCCCGTGACCACCCTCAGAGGCGCCATCGCCGCCGACGGCGCCTCCGTCGAGTTCACCCGCGCAACCGACGAGGCCAGCCCCGTCGACATCGCCTGGTACGTGGTGACCTACCCCTGCGGGGTGAAGGTCCAGCACGGCGACGTCGTGTCCGGGCCACTCACCACCGACGTGGCGATCGAACCGATCTCAGCGACCGACCAGGCATTCGTGCTGTGGTCGAAGTCGGTGGAGCCGTTCGATCAGGTCTGGAGCGACGACGACCCGACCATCGCCGAGCTCACCTCCACGACCAATCTGCAGATCCGCCACTCCGGCATCGAGACCGCCCACGTCGTCTCCTGGCAGGTCGTCGAGTTCACCGACCCCGCCGCCATCTCCGTGCAGCGGGGGACCACCTCCATCATGGGCACCGACCTCGCCGCCACCGTCACCCTGCCCGAAGCCGTCGACCCGGCCCGGGCGTTCCCCCTGGTCTCGTTCAGGATGAACGACGGCACGATGTACGACGCGAGCGCCCACATGATCGGCGCCCGGCTCACCGGCCCCGAGACGCTGGTCATCGAGCGCTCCACGGCCGGCACCAACGACATCACCGAGATCCTCTGGGAGGTCGTCGAACTGGGAGACGGCTCGACGGTCCGCCACGACACGGAGACCCTGGCGGACGGAGCAGCCGGCGCCATGCTCACGGTGAGCCCCTTCGTGGCCGATCGGGCGTATGCGTTCGCCACCGTGCAGGGCAGCAACGGCCTGTCGCTGGGTCGGACAGACCACATCGCCGACGCCACCACCGGCGTGGCCTCGTTCACCATCGAACTGAGCATGCCCCGCCGGCTCATCCTGACCAGAGCCAACGCTTCCGGAGAGGCCCGGGTCGGCTGGGTGGTCGTGACCAGGGACTAGCGGTTCGGCGGCAGACCTCCCACGGGGGAGGGCGCCCGCCCGGCAGGGCCCGCGACCCCGGCCCCCTCCGGCTACTCGCCGGCCGCGTCGTGGCCGGGGAGGTGGAGACGATCGACGACCGACAGGATCCGCCGCAGGTCGGGCTCGGGCAACGAGGCGTCCCGGGCGGCCCGGATCACCAGCTCCGCCTCCTCCGCGAGCGCCGTCCCGCGGGCCCCGAGGTCGTCGGCCTCCAATTCGAGCAGCAGGTCGCCGAACACCTCCAGCAGCGTCCTCATCACCGCGGGCTGGCCGGCGCCGGCGAGGCGGATCTCCGAGAAGGCGGCGTGGACGTGATCCGACCGCGACATCGCCTCGGGCAGGAACACCCGCTGCCCGTCGGCTCCGGGGTGCACCCGGCCGGGCGGGTCGGCGGTGAGGATCGTCCGCAACGGCACCTTGAGGTGCTGGATCACATCCACCGCGGTGGTCGGGTCGTTGACGCCCGGTGACAGGGCCCGCAGGGCGATGTCGACGAGTTGGCGGACCCCGAACGCCGGGTCCCGGACGATGGAACGCTCCCGGCCGGTGGTGAACGCCCGGCGGACCGCCGTCTCCGGCAGCGGGCCCTCCCATTCCGGCGGCAGCCACACGGTGGCCACCTGGTCGCCCACCGCCACGAACTCACCCACCCGCACCTCGACGCGGGCCAGCGCCCCCGGCGGCAGCCTGCGGGCGAGACCGGGCCCGTCGATCGACCGGACCCAGCCCATCCGGACGGCCTGCACGTGCCGGGGCCTGCCCTCGTGCTGGATCGACCGGTCGGCACCGTTGCCTGCGGCCTCCCTCCGGTAGTCCCGCTCCACCGCCGCCACGGTCGCCTCGGCGATGCGCCGGATGACGGCGCTGACCCGCATCCGCCGCAGCGAGTGGTCGATGTAGGCGACGATCGCCACGCCGGAGCTCAGCCCGAGCACCACCGCCAGGGTCACCGAGACGCTGCGATGCAGGCTCTGGTCCGTGTCGGCGACGGCACCCAGGCTCGCCATGGTGAGCAGCGAGTAGGCGAACGTGCCCACCACCAGGCCGATGACCACCTGCTGGAACCGGTTCTCGAGGAACCCGGCCACCGCTCGCGGCGAGTACTGGCTGGCGGCGATCTGGCTCGACAGCGCCGTCATCGAGAAGACCAGTGCCGCCACCGTGATCGTCGCCCCGGCGACCGTGGTGACGATGGTGCGGCCGCCCGTCAGCGACACCGAGAGCAGCACCGGGATGTCGGCCACCGCCGCCAGGTCCCGGTCGAAGGTGCGGGCCAGCACGGCGGCGACCACGCACAGCGAGATGAACACGGCGGGGATCAGGAACAGGCTCTCACGCAGGCGCTGCACCGCGTACCGCAGGGTCTCCATCCCTCACCACCTCCGGGTCTCGAGGCGCACCACCCGCGCAGCCGCCCGCTCCGGCGGAGTCTACGCAGGGGCCCCCGGCGCCCCCGGGGGCGCCGGCTGGGAGGCAGGGGCCGGTTCGCCGGACGACGTTGCCTTCGGCAGCGCCGTCGCGGGATCCGATGTGGGTGGTGTCGCGCCACGGCAGTTCCGGCATGGGGGCCACAAACGGCAGCCCGGCCGGGGCGAACGGGACCGCCCACAGGAACACCGACGACACGTCCTGGGAGAACGCATCGACCACGGCACGCTGCACCTGCGGCGGCGACGACGCCGCCTCCGACCCGGCGGACAGCAGGCTGCCGAGCCGCGCCGTCGGGATCGGCCCGGAGACCGCCGTCCCGAACGCGCCGCCCAGGTGCGGGACCGGGCCGGGGCCGGTCCCGTCGCCCCGGCCCGCTCACTCCACCGGCACGCTCACCGTGGCGGGCCACCGCTCCAGGGTCCCGGTGGTGGTGACCACGATGGTGGCGGGGCCGGTCCCGAGGGCGTCGCCGGGGACGACGACGGTGCCGTCGGCGCCCGTGGTGTACTCGCCGACGGCCTCGGGGAGGTGGTGGAGGAACACGTTGGTGCGCGACACCCCGACGAAGGCCACCGACACCACGACGCTGTCGGCCGAGCCGCCGTCGATGGCATAGGTGACCGACACCTCGAAACCGGCCCCGGTGGCGACGGGGAACGGGGTGCCGTCGATGAAGACGTCCTCACCCGGGGCGGCGGCGACGGCGAGGCCGCGGTCCCCGCCGCCGGACACGGGTTGCACCCCACCCGGGTTGGAGCCGTACACGCCCCAGTGGTCGATGCCGTCGTCGAACGACCCGTTGGGGACCAGGTTCGGACCGCCCCGGCCGTCGGTGAACGACACGTCCAGCAGCGTCGCCGCCGCCTCGCCGGGGGTGGCGTCCTCGGCGTTGGCGCGCACCAGGATGAGCGCCTCCGTGACCCCGGCGGGGACTGAGCCGCTCACCGTCTGCGTCCCCACCGAACGCTCCTGCCCCAACCGGGTGACCTGCAGGTCGACGCCCGGCACCGGCGCCCCGTCGAGATCGGCCGCCGTCACCACCAGGTCTCCGCCGGCGGACTCGGCCGTCAGGTCGATCCGCTGCCCGAAGTACCGCACGATGCCCGACGTCAACGCCGAGAGATCGGTCTCCGGCAGCGCATGGTCGGGCCAGTCCACCCACGACTGGAACGAGACGTGCTGGGGGGTCCCGCCCCCGGTGACCTCGAGCCGGGCGGCGTTGGCCATCATGAAGTCCATCCACGTCCGGCCGTCGGTCTCGATGCCGCCGTTGTAGAGGATCCCGAACGGGACGCCCCGGGCGTCGGCGGCCGCCTCGATCCCCAGCGCCACGTCGTCCCAGTCGGCCCGGTACCAGTCGGGGTCCACGTACAGGAACGCAAACGGCTCGCCTGCGATCTCCTCGAACGAGTCCATCCAGATCTCCATGTCCCGGGGCCGGGTCGCCGGCGACGCCCAGATCGGCTCGATCGTGCCCACCGGGATGTCGCCGAACAGGTCCCGCAGGTTCCCCACGTGCTGCATCACCTCGTCCACGACCCGTTCCACCGGGTACCGGCAGGCCTCGGGGGTGTCGAGCAGATGGCCGAAGTGGTACGGCTCCTCGATGGCGATGATGTCGATGTGTCCGCCGAGCTCCTTCAGGCGGACCGCCATCTCCAGGTCCCACGGCGCCTCGTACGACTCGGTGTGGGCGCACTCGCCGGGGTCGGGCGGGATCAGCGGCTCGGTCTCGAACATCAGCGGGATCTCGTGCTCCTCGAGGAACTCGATGAGCGCGACCACCTGGTCGTCGTCCATGAAATGCCGCATCTGGAAGGCGTGGAGCCGGTACACGTCGACGTGGCCGAGTGCGGTCTGCCACGGCGCCCCGGGCTCCCACAGCTCGTCGAAGTCGCGCTGGCCCGGCGGCAGCTCGTAGGTGATGTGCTCCGGCTTCGGCGGGTACGCGTTGAAGATCACCAGCGGGTCCTTCGCCAGCAGCGCATCGATGTCGTACCCCGGCGATGCCGGCTCCGTGGTGGTGGCGGCGGTAGCGGCCGGAGCGGCGGTCGTGGACGATGCCGCCGTCGTGGACGGTGCCGCCGTCGGTGCCGCCGGCTCGGCAGACGAGCAGGCGGAGGCGGCGAGGGCGACGGCGACGGCGATGATGAGTGAGCGGCGCATGGGCCGGAACCATACCCAGCCCGCCCCGCTTCGGCCGCCGTGGCTCTGTGCTTCCAGCCCTATCCGTCGCCGCGGCGGCACGGCCGGGGGGCGCCGGGCCCCACACGGCCCCCGATGGCGGGCGCCCGCCCCCTCCCGCGGCGCGCCCGGGGGCCTACGGCCCCCAGTCCGCCCACAGGTCGGGGCCCATGTCGTCGGTGAGTTGGCGCATGTCGGACCCGTCCGACCGCATGATCCACAGGTCCATCTGCCCGCCCTGGTCGGACGTGAACACGATCCAGTCCCCGTTCGGCGAGAACGTGGCGTTCTCGTCGATCCCCGGGTTCGAGGTCAGTTGCACCGGGTCGCTGCCGTCGGCTGCGGCCACCCAGACGTCGCTGTTGGCGCCGCCCTCGGCGAAGGTGGTGAACACGATCCTCGAGCCGTCCCGGGACCAGTTCGCCTGTGAGATCCCGAGCCCGGGGAGGCTCAGCACCTCCGTCACCTCGCCGCTGACCACCTCCAGCAGGTGGATGGCGAAGGCCCCGGTGCGATCCGAGAGGAACAGGATGGCGTCCCCCGCCGGCGACCAGTGCGCTCCGAAGTCCAGGGTGGGGTCGGAGTCGACCAGTTGGGTGAAGCCGGTCCCGTCGAGGTTCATCACCGCCACGTCGGGGGTGTCCTGCACCTCGCCTTCGCTGTCGTTGTTGAAGACCAGCGAGCCGCCGTCGGGGTGCCAGTCGGCCACCGCGCTGCTGAAGTCGGTGACCTGGGTCAGCCCCGATCCGTCGGCGTCGATCGTGAAGACGAACTCCTCTCCGCTGGCGTCCAGGTTCCAGAACGCGATCCGGTCGCCCGTATCCGACCACTGCGGCATCAGGGGGGAGATCGTCTCCGGGTCCGTGAGGTGCTGCACCTCGCCGCCGGTGGGATCGAGGACGGCGACCATGAAGCGGCCGGCATCGTCGGTGTCGGTGAATGCGATCAGGCCGGTCGGCTCCATCGGGCCGGCGGCCGTGGTCGTCGGGGCACTCGTTGTCGCCGCCATCGTGGTCGTCGTGGCGGGGGCGGCCGTGGTGGTCGCCGCCTCCGTGCCGGCGGGGGCGGCCGTGCTGGACGTCGTCCCCGCATCGTCGTCCCCGCAGGCGGCGACGACGGCGACGAGGAGGACGACGGTGAGGAGCAGGGTACGGGACTTCATGCGCATGCCTCCCTGGGCACCACAGCACTCCCCCTCATCAACGGTACTCACCCCCGGCCCCACCCGGCCGGGCCCCGGAGGGACGGCCGGGCCCCGGCGTCAGGCCCCTTGCTGTTTCAGGTCCTTCTGGTAGGCCTTCCACCCCGGGCACCAGCCGGTGTGCCAGCGCCACAACCGGGCCACCAACGAGCCCGGCCTGGCCTCGGCCTTCTTGCGCAGGGCGCAGTCGGCGCACTTCGATTCCATGCCGCCAGCCTACGTGCCCTGCCGGGCATCAGGGCACGGAGGTAGTGGTGTCGGTGGCGGCCGGCGGCTCGATCCCGAGCATCGCCAACTCGTCGTCGGTGAGGCACCCCGCCAGCACCCCGGTGATCTCCTCGGACATGGCCTCGGCGTCGATGGTGTCGTCGGCCACCCCCATCCACAGGGTCAGCAGGCCCCTGAACTCGGCGTGCTGGCCGAAGGCGTCGGCCACGCACACCGCGCGCTCCTCACCGATGCCGTAGTAGGAGACCAGGTCGTCCACCACCAGGGCGTGGGTCGCCTCGGTGCAGTCGTCGGCGAGCGCATCGAGGTAGCTGGCCGTGAACCCCTCGGCGAGCGCCGGGTCGGTGCCCGCCAGGAACGTCTCCAGCACCGCATCTCCGTACCCGTCGGCGAACAACGCGGCGCCGACACACGACGACAGGTCGGCGGTGAACCCGAAGTAGCCGAGCGCATCCTGCGTCGCCTGCTCCAGGTCCACACACCCCCCGACGGCCTCGAGTGCCAGCGCCACCTCGTCGCCGGCCATCTGGGCGAAGATCGGCGTCGGGTCGCCGGGGTAGGCGTAGGCGGCCGAGTTGATCAACCCCGCGGTGCGCTCCAGTCCGATCACGTCGATCACGGCCCCGGCGGCACAGGCCGCCGCCTCGGGGCTGAGAGGCCCCTCGAACCCGTCGTCCGGCACGAACGCCGCCACCAGAGCGTCGGTGACCGCCCCCGTCTCCGCCGCCACCGTCGTCGTGGTGGACTCCGCCGCCGCCGTGACCGCCGTGGTGTCTGCGTCGTCGTCGCCACAGGCCGCCATCAGCAGCACC
>JAHLKU010000001.1 GCA_020444505.1 Actinomycetota bacterium
CATCGACCGGCTCGGCTGGGCCGTCTTCGACGGGCTGGAGGGCTAGCGGATCGGGCATGTCGTCTCTCGGGGGCGAAGCCAGTAGCCTTCCGCTCCCTGGAGGTCAGGACTATGAGGATCCTTATCACCGGCCATCTCGGGTACATCGGGGGTGTGCTGGTCCCGACGATGCTCGACGGAGGACACGAGGTCGTTGGATTGGACAGCGGTCTTTTCGATGGGTGCGACTTCCTCAGCCAGTCGGCGGTGGTACCCACGGTCGCCGAGGACATCAGGGATGTCGAGCCGCACCAACTCGATGGCATCGATGCCGTGGTTCATCTGGCAGGAATCAGCAACGATGCCGTCGGCGCGTTGAATCCACCTCTGACAGATGAGGTGAATCACCGAGCCTCCGTGTCGTTGGCGCAGGCGGCGAAGCGGGCGGGTGTCGCTCGATTCGTCTTCTCCTCCACCGCTGCTGTGTATGGGCACCGCGTTGCACCGGTCTCGGAGGAGGTGAAGATCAGCCCATTGACCGAATACTCCCGATCGAAGGGCGATGCCGAAGCCGGGTTGTTGGCTATGTCGGATGACCGATTCGCCGTGACTGTGCTGAGGAGCGGCACGGTGTACGGTGCATCGCCTCGGTTTCGTCTCGATCTCGTGATGAACCGCATGGTTGCCTCAGCGTTGCTGAGCAGTGTCGTCGAGGTGCACGGGGGAGGCGTGGTCTCACGACCGATCCTCGATGTTCGAGACCTCGTCCGGGTGTTCGCCGCCGTGGTGACGGCGCCACTAGCCGATGTCGAGGGACGGGTCTTGAACGTCGGGAGGCCGGACGGCAATCTCACCGTTGCGGAGATGGCCGAGATCGTCACATCACTGGTGCCAGGCGCCCGGGTGATCAGATCGAGGGGGCATTCGCCTGGCGAGAGCAGTTACCGGTGCGACTTCTCCGCGCTCAGACGGGTTCTGCCGGGGACTCGCCTCGAGTTCGATCCGTACGAGGGGGCCAGGGATCTCATTGAGATCCTGCAGAGCCGCAGTCTCGGTGTCGACGACCTCGACCACCCGCGGTACTCGCGTCTGGGGTGGATAGAACGGCGAGTCGAAGGAGGCAAGCTCACCGCTGACCTCAGGCCCGCGCGTGACCCCGAGATGGACGGCGTGTGGGATGATTTGCTAGGTTGACCGTCGCCCATACCTTGGGAGAAGCCTTGGCGGACGACCGCGCCACAAGACAGAGATCGGCCTCGCCAACCTGGGGAACCATTTTCGCTGTCGCTGCGGTCGTTGGTCCCTTCATCTACCTCGGAATCAAGGTGGTCGTGCGGCGCGAACCCGCCGGTAGCGATGCCGTATGGTTCTACGCCATTGCTTTCGCCGGTCTCGCAGGCCTGGTGGCCTTCTGGGTGGTGCCGCGCCTGCGGGCGCTGGCCCGCCACCTCACGGACAAGGTCAAGGATCGTCGGAAGCGAAGGTCGAGCGAGATTCAGACGGCTGTAGCAGCCGGTCTTCGGGAGGTGGGTGGTGCCACGAGCAGCGTTGAGAGCACCCGTCTCCAGATGGCTGCGGCGTTCTTCGGATTCGGGCGCAACGGTCACGACTTCACGATCGTCCACTCCGCGCTCTCCGACTACGAGGGGCTCTTCAGACAGGCGAGGAAGGTCACCGATTTCGTGGTGATCCCTACCGATGAGCTCCGCACTGTCGCCGACCTCTATGCCCTCGCGGCCGACAGGGGTGCGCTCTACGACGGAGGCCCCATCAGTCTGAATCCGGATGAGATCGAAGGCGGCCAGTACGACGTGCAACTCAAGGGCAATCTCATCCTGGTGGGCAGCCCCAAGTTCAACAAGGCGACCGAACACATCCTCGATCAGATCAACCGGATGAACGCCACCCAGATCAGGATGAACCTAACGCCGCCGGATGCCGATCCGGCAGATCAAGTCGTGACCATTGAAGTGGGTGGGAAGAGATTTGAACCCACACCCGATAGCCGCTTGGGTCGTGTGGACCGGCTCGACGAAGACTACGCGTTGCTCGTGAAAGCGCCCAACCCCTTGGGCGAGACCTCGGAGGTCTTCATCTTGGCGGGCTGCAACCAGGCGGCTCAGGAGGCCCTCGGCCGTTGCCTGGTGAAGACGGAGGTACTCCGAGCGCTGTATCAAAAAGCCAACGGTGGCCCGGTCTTCGCGGTCTTGAAGACGATGTACACCTACCGATCGCAGGGACGGCCGCGGCTACAGAGCGCCGTGTTCGTCTTCCCAGAGGAAGTCGAGTTCACGACTCTCAGTTGTCGGTATGAGACCGAAGAGGAGGGCTGAGACATGAGTCATGACTACCGAGGAACTCAGTCGGATCCGATCCCACTCACTCGACCGAGTCTCCCCCCTCTCGATGAGATGCTTGAGGATTTCCACACCGTCTTCGACTCCGGGCGCCTCACGAATTTCGGGCCATACGCCACACGCCTGGAGGCATTGGTCTCCCAGACCGTGGGGGCGAGGCGGGTGGTCAGCGTCGCGAACGCGACGACAGGCCTGATGATGGTGCTGAATACGCTTCCCCCTGGAACCGAGGTGCTCCTCCCGAGTTTTACCTTCCTGCCCACTGCTCAGGCGGTGGCATGGAACCCGGGTCTGACGCCGGTGTTCGTAGACATCGACAGGAACACCTACAACATCGACCCAGACGATCTGCGCAGGAAGGTGTCCTCAAACACGTCGGCGATCCTTGGTGTCCATGTGTTCGGTGTGCCCTGCGACATCGATGCGTTGGATCGGATCGCCCGTGACCACGGGTTGCGCGTATTCTTCGACAGCGCGCATGCTCTTGGGTCGCGAATCGGAGAAGACGCCATCGGGGCGTTTGGGACCGCCGAGGTGTTCTCGTTGAGCGCAACAAAGGTCGTTGCATGCGGAGAGGGCGGCGTGGTCGCCACCAATGACGATACCCTCCACAGGGGGCTGCTGAACCGCCGCAACTACGGCTTCTCCATCGACGCCACGGACAGTGCCAACCTTGGTCTCAACGGGAAGATCACCGAACTCAGCGCCGTACTTGGACTCCACTTGCTAGGAGGCCTGCAGGATCGCGTCTCGCGTCGGAACCAGATCGCAGCTGCATACCGGAGTGGTCTCTCACGGGTCCGGGGTCTTCGGTTCCAATCAGTGCCCGATGGGAGTGTCAGCACGTACAAGGACTTCACGATCGAGATCGATCCGAAGGAGTTCGGGATGACCCGCGACGGACTCCGAGCCGGGTTGGCTGCTCTCGGGATCGAGACAGCGCCCTACTTCTCCCCGCCCATTCATCGGATGACCTACTTCAGGGAGCGCTTCCCCGTTGCGGAGCCCCTGCCGACGACCGACCAGGTCTCGGGGCGGATCCTCTCTCTCCCGATGTTCGAGGACATGACGGACAGCCAGGTCGAGCGAGTGATCGAGTCGGTCGAAGCGGTGGGTGCGGGCGCCATCAATCGCCTCGGCAAACGATCGGCGGGTTGAGGATCTGACGGCGAACCGCCGGAGGTTCATCGGATCGGGGTGTCCCGGTCCTTCCACGCCACCGACGAGTTGGTGGCGTAGAGCACCATCGAGTGGAACAGCGTCGTGCCCCAGAACGCCACCGTCACCGGGTGGAAGGGCGTGGTCCACAGCGGGTCGCCGCCGAGGTTGGAGGTGAGCGCACGGTTGGCCAGCAGCAGCAGGCACTGGAACACGGCGATCTCCGGCACCGCGTCGCCCGCCAGCCCGAAGCCCACCCGCACGAAGGGCGCCAGCAGCAGCGGGGCGAGCACGAAGGCGACGGCGGCGCCCATCCACGGGTTGTTGCCGAGGGCGCCGTAGGCGTTCTTGGAGAACCCGGTCCAGATCTCCCCCAGCTCGTCGTACCAGCGGGTCTCCACGAGGTCGGTGCCGTTGGCGATGCGGACCCGGAACCCGGCGGCCTTCACGTTGCGGCTCATCTGCACGTCGTCCACCACGTGGTCGGGGGCGGCGGCGTGGCCGCCGGACGCCTCGTAGGCGTCGCGGGACACCATCAGGAAGGGCCCGAACGCCACCGCCAGCATCGGGTTGCGGGTGTGGTGGATGAGGGCGATGGGGAAGAGGCCGAACAGGGCGTGGGTGACCATGGGCAGCAGCACCTTGCCCGCGAACGAGGTGGACCCGGAGCGGGGGAGCAGCGAGACCAGGCCGGCGTCGTCGGCGGCCATGATCTCCACGGCGCTGGACACGGCTCCGGGGGCGATGACGGTGTCGGCGTCCACGAAGCAGAGGACGTCGCCCTTCGCCGCGGCCGCCAGTTGATGGCAGGCCCAGTTCTTGCCGCTCCACCCGGCCCGCAGCGGCGCGCCGCTGCGCAGCCGCACCCTGGGGTCGCCGCAGCCCTCGACGATCTCGGCGGTGCGGTCGGTGGAGTTGTCGTCCATCACCACGATCTCGACGTTCGGGTAGTCCTGGGCGAGGAGGCCCTCCAGGCAGCGCCCGATGACGTCCTCCTCGTTGCGGGCGGGGACCAGCAGGCTGACGAGGGGGGCGTCGTCGCCCCACGTCCTGGGCTCGGGCCGGCGCATGATGCGGCGGTTCCACAGGATGAGGGCGAACTGGGCCAGCACCAGGCCGGTGAGCACGCCGTCGAACACGAAGCCGCCGTCGATCACGCCGTCCCCCCTCGTACCCGGTCCCACCCGGTCTCGGCCTCGATCTCCCGCATGCGGGGCTCGTCCACGATCCGCTTGGCCGCGGTGAGCAGGAAGCCTCCGAGGGCCACCGCCAGCACGCCCCAGCCGGCGCCGGTGAGCGGGGCGAGGGCGAAGGTGCCCACCACCACGGTGATCAGCGTGGGGAGGAAGCGGCGGGTCGCCAGCCACACCAGGCCGCAGGCGGCGCCTGCACCGAGGGCGGCGAGCGGGGCGAGCGCGGCGAGGAAGCCCCCGGCGGCGGCGACGCCCTTGCCGCCGACGAACCCGAGCCACACCGGGTAGGCGTGGCCGATCACCAGGAACGCCACGCCCACGGCGAGGCGGGAGAGCGGGCCGTGGGCGAGGGGGATGGCCACGGCCGCTCCCTTGCCGAAGTCGAGGGCGAAGGCGGCGACGCCCCACCCCCGGCCGACCTCGTGGAACGTGTTGCGCGCCCCGACGTTGCCCTCGCCTGCGGTGCGGATGTCGATGCCGGCGCCGAACCGCCCGAGCAGGTACGCGGACGGGAACGACCCGATCAGGTAGGCGCCGATCGCCACGACGGCGAGCACTCCGGCCTCGTTCCAGTCCACAGGGTTCCTCCAGGGGGGCAGTGTAGGGGGACGCCCCCTGCGGCCGCCCGGGCGGGCCTGCGGTGCCGCTACGGGCGAGCCATGCGGCGCAGCACCATGTGGAGGATCCCGCCGTTGCGGAGGTACTCCACCTCGATCGGCGTGTCCACCCGGGCGGTGGCGGTGAACTCCACCACCGACCCGTCGGCGCGGGCCGCCCGGACCGGCACCCCGGCGCGCGGGGTGAGGGCGTCGTCCACGTCGATCTCGAACGTCTCGGTGCCGTCGAGGCCCAGGCTGTCGGCGTCGTGGCCGTCGGGGAACGTGAGCGGCAGCACGCCCATCATCACCAGGTTGCTGCGGTGGATGCGCTCGTAGGAGACGGCGATCACCGCCTTCACGCCCAGCAGGAACGTGCCCTTGGCCGCCCAGTCCCGGGACGAGCCCATGCCGTAGTCCTTGCCGGCCAGCACCACCAGCGGCGTGCCGGCGTCCCGGTACCGCATGGCCGCCTCGTACACCGGCTTGACGGTGCCGTCGGTGAAGTCGGTGGTGACGCCGCCCTCGGTGCCGGGAGCCAGCTGGTTGCGGATGCGGATGTTGGCGAACGTGCCCCGGGTCATCACCCGGTCGTTGCCGCGCCGCGACCCGTAGGAGTTGAACATGGTCCGTTCGACGCCCCGCTCGAGCAGGAACCTGCCTGCGGGGGTGTCGGGGCCGATGGCCCCGGCCGGGCTGATGTGGTCGGTGGTCACGGAGTCGGCCAGCTTCAACAGCGCCCTGGCGCCCCGGATGGGGGCGATCGGGGCGGGCTCGAGCCCGAGGTCGGTGAAGAACGGCGGCTCCTGGATGTAGGTGCTGGCGTCGTCCCAGTCGTACAGGTCCCCGCCGGACACGGCGATGGCCTTCCACTCGTCGGCGCCCTCGAACACCGAGGCGTACTGCTCCTCGAACTGGCCGCTCGACACGGAGCTGCCCACGATCTCGGCGATCTCGTGCTGGGTGGGCCACAGGTCCCGCAGGAACACGGGCTCGCCGTCGGCGCCGGTGCCGAGCGGCTCGGTGGCCAGGTCGATGTCCACCGTGCCGGCGATGGCGTAGGCCACCACCAGCGGCGGAGACGCCAGGTAGTTGGCGCGCACGTCGGGCGAGATGCGCCCCTCGAAGTTGCGGTTGCCGGACAGGACCGAGGTGGCCACCAGGTCGTGGGCGTGGATGGCCTCGCTGATCGGCTGCGGCAGCGGGCCGCTGTTGCCGATGCAGGTGGTGCACCCGTAGCCGACGGTGTAGAAGCCAAGTGCCTCCAGGTCGCCGGTGAGCCCCGCCTCGTCCAGATAGCGGGTCACCACCCGCGACCCGGGGGCGAAGGAGGTCTTCACCCACGGCTTGCGGGACAGCCCGCGCTCCCGGGCCTTGCGGGCCACGAGACCTGCGCCCACCATCACGTCCGGGTTGGAGGTGTTCGTGCACGAGGTGATGGCGGCGATGACCACGTCGCCGTGGGTGAGGTCGAACTCCTCGCCGTCGAAGGCCACGTCCTCGGCGGTGGCTCCGGGGTCGGCGTCGAAGGTCTCGTCGAGGTCGCGGCGCCACTCGCTCTTCATGGCGCCGAGGTCGATGCGGTCCTGGGGCCGCTTGGGGCCCGACAGCGACGGCACCACCGTGCCCATGTCCAGTTCCAGCACGTCGGAGTAGACGACGTCGCGGGTGTCGTCCCGCCACAGCCCCTGCATCCTGCAGTACTGCTCGACGGTCTCCACCAGGGCCTCGTCCCGGCCGGTGAGCCGCAGGTAGCGGGTGGTCTGGTCGTCCACCGGGAAGAAGCCGACGGTGGCGCCGTACTCCGGCGCCATGTTGGCGATGGTGGCCCGGTTGGCCAGCGGCATGTCGTCCAGGCCCGGCCCGTAGAACTCCACGAACGCGCCGACCACGCCGCGGGCCCGGAGCATCTCGGTCACCCGCAGCACCAGGTCGGTGGCGGTGGCCCCCTCGGCGAGCCTGCCGGTGAGGTGGAAGCCCACCACTTCGGGCACCAGCATGTAGATCGGCTGGCCCACCAGCACCGCCTCTGCCTCGATGCCGCCGACGCCCCAGCCGACCACCCCGAGGCCGTTGATCATGGTGGTGTGGGAGTCGGTGCCCACCAGGCTGTCGGGGTAGAGCACGGCGCCGTCGTCCCAGACCACGGTGGCCAGGTACTCCAGGTTCACCTGGTGGACGATCCCGGTGGCCGGCGGCACCACCCGGAAGTTGTCGAAGGCCTGCTGGCCCCACTTCAGGAACTCGTAGCGCTCCCGATTGCGCTCGAACTCCTTCTCGCTGTTGATGAGCAGCGCCATGCCGCTGTTGAAGGCGTCCACCTGCACCGAGTGGTCGATGACCAGGTCGGCAGGCACCTGCGGGTTCACCTTCTGCGCCGAGGCGGTGTCGCCCGTCATCCTGACGATGGCGGCCCGCATCGCCGCCAGGTCCACCACGGCGGGCACGCCGGTGAAGTCCTGCAGCACCACCCGGCCGGGGTTGAAGGCCACCTCGGTGGTGCCGACCTTGGAGGCGTCGTACCCGGCGAGGGCGGCGACGTCGTCGTCGGTGACCACCCGGCCGTCGTGGTTGCGGAGCACCGCCTCCAGCAGCACCTTGATCGAGTACGGCATCTTGTCGAGGTCCCCCATGTCCCCCAGCGCGTCCAGGCGGTGGACGGTGCGCCTGCCGAGCGGGGTGTCGATCTGGGTGCGTGCTTCGAAGGGATCGTGCGCCATGGGTGGTCTCCGGGGTGGCCGACGGGGTGAGGATACCGGCGGCGGTGGAACTGCCGGGCGCGGCTCAGACCTCGGCGACGCAGGCGTCGCCCGGATGCTGGTGGGGGGTCACGACCACCGGGCCGGACGTCCCCCGCGCCGCGTCCATCAGCCCCCGCACCAGGCCCTGGTCGATGCGGCACACGATCTCGGGGTGATCGGTGGCCGTGGCGCCGAAGGGGCAGTGGCTGGTGAGCAGCGAGGCGTCGGCGGGGGCGGCGGCCACGCCGAAGCCGATGGTCTCCAGGGCGCCCGACACCGCCTCGAGTGCCGAGCCGGCGTCCCCGGCGCTCAACCCGAGCTCCTCGGCGAGGGCGGCCCCGAAGCGATAGCCGACCTCCTCGGCGACCGCAGGGCCCCGTCCGTCGTCGAGCCCCTCCACCACCTGCACCAGGAGCTCTGCCAGCAGGTCGAAGCGGCGGGGCGGGTAGGAGACGGCGATCTCCCTGGTGGTGGCCCGGTAGTGGCGGGGAGGGCGCCCCGCCCCGTGTACGGCTCCCTCCGGGGCGCCGGTCTCCTCGAGGTAGCCCTCGGCGGTGAGGCGCTCCAGGTGGTGGCGTGCCACGTTGGGGTGGATCCCGAACCGCTCGGCGATCACCGACACCGTGGCGGGCACGTCCGCCTCGGCGACGGCGAGGTAGATGCCGCGCCGGGTCGCGTCACCGAGGATGGCGGTGAGATCGCCGAGTGTGCTCTCGAAGTGCCGGGCGTCCACAGCGGCCCCCTGGATGGGTCGGGACGGGCCGTCACTATAGTTTCGAGGCCCCGCCCGAAGGAGTCCCCGTGGCCGATCTCTCCGCCGTCGAAGCCGCCGTCGGGGCGGTCGTGGACCCCGATCTGCGCCGCTCCCTCGCCGAGCTGGGGATGCTCGACGAGGTCGTGGAGGCCTCCCGCGGGGTGGTGCAGGTCCGGCTGGCGGTGCCGCTGTCGGGGTGGCTGCAGGAGCCCGGCGCCAGGGCGATCGCCGACGCCGTGGAGGCGGTCGGCGGGGTGAAGAAGGTGGACATCGACACCACCACGATGGGCGACGACCGGCGCGACGCCATGCTGGCCCGGCTGGCCGAGGGCAAGCCGGAGCGGCCGGGCGCACCCGGTTCCCGCACCCGGGTGGTCTCGGTGTCGAGCGGCAAGGGCGGCGTCGGCAAGTCTTCGGTCACCGCCAACACCGCCGTGGCCCTGCATCGCCTCGGGCACGACACCGCCGTCATCGACGCCGATGTGTGGGGCTTCTCGATCCCCCGCATGCTGGGCATCGAGGAGCCGCCGACGGCCATCGGCGAGATGATCATCGCCCCGGCCGCCCACGGGGTGAGGGCCATGTCGATGGACTACTTCGTGCCCCAGGACCGCGCCGTCGTGTGGCGGGGCCCCATGCTCCACAAGGCACTGGAGCAGTTCCTGACCGACGTGTACTGGGACGAGCCCGAGTTCCTGCTGGTGGACATGCCCCCGGGCACCGGGGACGTCGCGATCTCGCTGTCGCAGTTCCTGCCGCACTCCCAGTCGGTGGTCGTGACCACGCCGCAGCCCACCGCCCAGCGGGTCGCCCGTCGCGCCGCCCTGATGGCCGCCGAGGTGGACCAGGAGGTCATCGGCGTCATCGAGAACATGTCGTGGTTCACCGGGGACGACGGCACCCGCTACCGGATCTTCGGCGAGGGCGGCGGCGCCGAGCTCGCCGCCGACCTGGGGGTGGACCTGCTGGGGACGGTGCCGCTGCTGCCGGCGATGCGCGAGGGCGCCGACCGGGGCGAGCCGGTGGTGGTGGCCGCTCCCGGGTCCGAGGCGGCCGCCGTGTTCGACGAGATCGCCCGCAGGATCGTGGACGCCCGGCCCAGGGTGCGGAGCCACCCCGACCTGGTCATCTCCTGACCGGGCCGGGAGGGGGCTACGATCCGCGTGGAACCGACCGAAGGAGCACCGTGCGCGTTCGCATCGGCATGAGCATGGCCCCCAGGGAGATCGACCTCGACGTCGACGACGCCGAGGCCGTCGCCTCCAGCATCGAAGCCGCCCTCGACGACGGCGCGCCGCTGGTGTGGGTGATCGACGCCAAGGGCGTCAAGCACGGCCTGATCGTGGACAAGATCGCCTTCGTCGAGGTGGAGGCGGACGCCGACCCGCGGGGCGTGGGCTTCTCCGGCGCCTGAGGCCGGCCAGGGAACGAGGAAGAGGCTCGCCGCGACGGGCGAGCCTCTCGTCGTGTGCGATCGGGGGCGTCAGGAAGCGCGGCGGCGCCGCTCGGCGAGCCAGCGCTTGCGGAGGCGGCGACGCTCGTCCTCGGCGTACCCGCCCCACACCCCGGCCTCCTGATTGGTCTCCAGCGCGTAGTTGAGGCATTCCTCGCGTACGGAGCACTGGAGGCAGATCGCCTTGGCGTCCTCGATCTGGTCGAGCGCCGGGCCGGTGCTCCCGATGGGGAAGAAGAGATTCGGCTCGGAGTCCCGGCACATGGCGAGTTCACGCCAGTCGGTGATGGTCAGCATGTTGGTCTTCGTTCTTCGTCAGATCGTGTTCAACGGGAATGTGATTTCATTCACAAGCCACGGTGAGCCAAGATAGGCGCGCCCGGGTGCCCGGTCAAGGGGTTTTTCGACGGGCTGACGCTTCGCGTGCTGCGGGGCATCCCGCCGGGCTTCCCCTGCTGGGTACGCTCACCCCGACGTCGACGCGAGAGAGATCCCCATGGCGATCAAAGCCGAGCTTGCTGCCGAACTGAAGGACGCGCTGCGGTCGGGCGACAAGCCCCGTGCCGCAGTGATCCGACAGGTGGAGACCGAGGTCAGCCGCGCCCGTAGCGAGCCGGGGTTCACGGGCGACGTGGACGACGCCCTCTACGTGCAGGTGATCGGCTCGTACACCAAGAAGATGGCCAAGGCCCGCGAGGAGTACCTCGGCTACGGCGAGCAGGGCGCGTCGCGCGCCGAGGCGCTCGCCTACGAGATCGAGTACCTGAGCCGGTGGCTGCCCACGGCGCTCGGTGAGGACGAGACCAGGGCGCTCGTGGAGGCGGCCGTCGCCGAACTGGGGGTGGACGACCCCAAGATGGCGGGCAGGGTGGTGGGCCACGTCATGAAGTCGGGCACCGAGGGGCTCGACGGTGCCCTGGTCAACAGGATCGTCCGGGAGGTGCTGGGGGCGGAGTGACGCTCCCGGCCTACCGGCCGATGCTGGCGGTGCCCGCCGCGGCACCGTTCTCCGACGACGCCTGGCTGTTCGAGCCGAAGTGGGACGGCGTGCGGGCCCTCGCCGCCTGGGACGGCACTGCTCTCCGGCTCTTCGGCCGCCGGGGTGACGACGTCACTGCTCGGTACCCGGAGTTGCAGGGTCTCACCGTTCCGGTGCCGGCCGTGCTCGATGGCGAGATCATCGCCCTCGGCGCCGACGGCCTGCCATCGTTCGAGGCCCTGCAGCGGCGCATGCACCGCGACGCCCCGGGCGACGAGGTGGCCCGGACACCGGTGACGTTCGTCGCCTTCGACCTCCTGCACTCCGGGGAGCCGCTGACGGCCCTGCCCCTGGAGGAGCGCCGCGGCCGGCTCGGGGCGCTGACGCTGCCGGCCGGGTACGTGGTGTCCGAGTCGGTGCGGGGGGAGGGCGAGGCCCTGTGGGCCGCCGTGGCGGACCGTGACCTGGAGGGCATCGTCGCCAAGCGCCTGGCGTCGCCCTACCGCCAGGGGGAGCGCTCGCCCGAGTGGAGGAAGGTGGCCAATGTGGCGTTCGCCAAGGCCGTGGTCGGCGGGTTCACGCCCGGCGAGGGCGGCCGCCGGGGGACCTTCGGAGCGCTGCTGCTGGGCCAGTGGGACGGCCCTGCGCTGCGGTTCGTGGGGGCGGTGGGCACCGGGTTCTCCGACTTCGACCTGCGGGAGATCCGCCGGGCGCTGGACACCGCCGTCTCGGGCACGTGCCCGTTCCACGACGACCCCGCCCCGGGGGAGGGTGCGGCCTGGGTGCACCCGGCATTGGTGGCGTCGGTGGGGTATCGCAACTGGACGCAGGCGGGACGGCTCCGGCATCCGCGCTTCCGGGGGTTCACCGGCGACCCGGTCGAGGCGATCACCTGGTCGGAGGAGGGGCCGGGTTGACCGTCAGCCCAACCTGCGCAGCCGGGCTGCGACGAGGCGCTGGACCAGCGCGCGGGGGAGTGGCTCGTCGACGGCGAAACGCAGCGCGCCCTTCGACGTGACGTAGCCGCCCAGGTCGTCCGCCAGTTCCTCGACGACCGCACCACTGTGCGGGAAGTACGAGAGATGGGCCTTGAAGGCGGCGAACCCGGCGATGGGAACGCCGTCCACCCTGAAGGCCGGCACACCGTACGACAGGCCTTCCTCGGCGTCGGGCAGCACTTCGCGAAGGGTGCTCCGCAGCGCCTCCAGGGTGCTGCGCTTGGGCTCGTCCAGTCCGGCCAGGTAGGCGTCGATCTCGTGTGCGGGCACGGGCGCCACGCTAGCCGGGGGACACGTGCGGTCCGGGACGGCTCACCCGCCCCGATACCAGTCCACCGCGGCCTGCACCGCCTCGTCCAGCGGCGTGGTCTCGAGCGGGCCGAACGCCGTCTGGAAGGCGGTGTCGTCGGCGACGAACGGCTCGGTCCACTGGTACATGACGCCGAGCATCTCCCTGGACGGCTTGTGGAAGGGGGCGGCGATGCGCAGCATCGCCGTGGGCAGCAGGCCGGTCCCGACCGGTTCGGGGAGTGCCCGGTTCACCGCGTCGAGGAACTCCCTGCCGGTGACCGGTTCACCGTGGGGGAGCACCCACACCTCGCCGTACGCCTCCGGCGAGGTGCACAACCGCGCGTAGGCCCGCGCCACGTCGGGCAGGTACGCCACCGAGTGAGGGGCGTCGAGGCCGCCCACCCACTTGGCCCCCTTGCCGGCGGCGGCGGGGGCGATGGCGAGGGCGGTGATGGCGCCGTTGTCGGCGCGGGGGCCGAAGTAGTCCGAGGCCCTCCCGATCGCCACCCGCAGCCTGCCCGAGCGATGGGCGTCGAGCAGCATGCGGGTGAGGTCTCGGCGGAGCAGGCCCTTGCGGTCGGTGGCGCGCTCCGGGGTGCGCTCGGTGATCGGGCCCTCGCCCCGGCCGTAGGCGTACAGGTTGTCGACCATCACCAACCTGGCACCGGCATCGGCAGCGGCGTCGATCACGCGGCCGAGCATCGCCGGGAACTCCTGAGGCCAACGGTGGTAGGGGGGCTGGGCGGCCATCACCACCACCGACGCGCCGTCCACCGCCGCGGCGGCCCCTTCGGGCGTGGTGATGTCGGCGGCGAGGCGCTCGATGCCTGCCGGCAGGTCGGCGTCGCCCCTGCGGCTGACGGCGCGCACCCGGTGGCCGTCGTCGGCGAGGGCGCGGGCGATGGCGTTGCCGGCGCCGCCGGTGGCGCCGAGGACGGTGTGGAGATCGTGCTGCATGCGGGGTTCCCCCTGGGATGGACGGGCGATGCCCGCCACCCTAGGTGAACACTGTTCACGTTGTCAATACCGTTTGCAATCGGCGCACGGTTCCGGCAGAGTGGCGGCATGAGCGCCACCCGACGCGAACGGCAGCGTGCCGCCACGATCGACGAGATCAAGGAGGCGGCCGTCGCCCTGATCGCCTCGGAGGGGCCGGCGGGGCTCTCCATCCGCGGCGTCGCCCGTGCCATCGGGATGAGCCCCGCCGGGCTCTACCGCTACTTCGACGGCCTCGACGACCTGCTCACGGCACTGATCGCCGATGCCTACGGCGCCCTCGCCGACCACGTCGCCGCCGCGTCGGGCGAGGGGGCGCCGCGCGACCGCCTGGGTGCCGCCATGCTGGCCTACCGCGAGTGGTGCCTCGGCAACCGCGACCGGTTCCTGCTCATCTACGGCACCCCGATCCCCGGGTACGCGGCCCCCGAGGGCGGGCCCACCGAGCAGGCGAGCCGCCGCATCGGCGAGGTGTTCTTCGGCATCGTCATGGAGGCGTGGCGGCGCGGCGAATTGGCCGTCCCCTCCGCGACCCGGCCGCCCGACGCCCTCGAACGGGAGCACGCCTCCCGGATGGCGCCGGGCTTCCCGCCGGAGTTGCTGGGCACGTTCCTCAGCACCTGGGCGCACTTCCACGGCCTGGTGACCCTGGAGGTGCTCAACCAGTTGTGCTGGGTGTACCCCGACGCCGGGGCGTTCTACCGGGGCGAGGTGGAGCGGATCCTGGACCGCTCGTTCGGCGGGCAGGGGTGACGGCGCGGCCGTAGGATCGCCGCCATGACGGTCCACCCGCCCGGCGAGCACCTCACCGGAGCCGCCCGCGCCGCCGACCCGGCCGCCCTGGAGCGCTTCTTCGGCGCCCCCGACGGCGTCCTGCCGCTGTGGATCGCCGAGCCGTACGTGCCGCTCGCCCCCGGCGTGGTGGCGGCGCTGCAGGAGCGCGCCGCCACCGGGTGGTACGGGTACGAGGTGCGGCCGCCGTCCGCCGCCGGGGCGTTCTGGGACTGGGCGCGGCGCCGCCACGGCTGGGGGCCCGGGGGGCTGCAGACCACGGTCAGCCCCAGCGTGGGCACCAGCATCGGCGTGCTCATCGACCGTCTCACCGATCCCGGCGACGGCGTGATCCTGCAGCCCCCGGTGTTCACCGACTTCAAGCCGCTGGTGAAGGCCGCCGGGCGGGAGGTGGTGCGCAACCCGCTGGTGCGCGAGGGCGGCCGGTACCGGATGGACCTCGGCGGCCTCGCCGCGGCGGCGGCCGGTGCCCGCACCCGCATGCTGATCCTGTGCAATCCCCACAACCCGGTGGGCAGGGTGTGGTCGGAGGCCGAACTGCGCGCCGCAGCGGAGGTGTGCGCCGAGCACGACGTCATGGTGCTCGCCGACGAGGTCCACGGCGACCTGGCGCTGCCGCCCCATCGCTGCACCCCGTTCGCCCGGGCTGCCGCCGGCACCGGGGCGCGGTGGGCGGCGGTCTGGGGGCCGATCAAGACGTTCGGGCTGGCCGGGGTGTGCGACACGCTCCTCATCACCGACGACGACGCGCTGACGGCGACGTTCCGGGAGGCGAGCGGCCGCTTCCACCTCACCCGCACCAACGTGTTCGGCGTCGCCGCCCTCGAGGCCGGCTACCGCACCGGCGGGCCCTGGCTCGACGGGCTGCTGGACCTGGTGACGGCCAATGCGGCGCTGCTGCGCGACGGCCTGCCCGATGGCATCGGCCTGGTCGAGCCCGAGGGCACCTACCTGGCCTGGCTCGACTTCCGCGACCTGGGCATGGACGTGCCCGGGCTCGCCTCCTGGCTCGGGGGTGCCGCCCGCCTGGCGCTCAGCCCCGGCCACTGGTTCGGCCGCGAGGGCGCCGGGTTCGCCAGGATGACGATCGCCGCTCCCACCGACCGCATCGAGGAGGCGGTCACCCGGCTCCGGACGGCGGTCGGCGCACGCTGAGCGATCGCCGGGCCGCGCCGCCTACGGCGCCGGGGCGAGGCACACGCCGAAGACGGCGACGGTGGATGCCGGTCCGGCATCCCCGAGATCCGGGTTCCGGGCCCAGACACCCCAGATGCCCTCCAGGAAGCCGGACGCCTCGTAGACGATGTCCAGGCTGGACGACCCGCCGCCCACCCGGAAGCTGCCGGCGGGGCACGACGGGGCGGGCACGAAGTCGACCGAGCCGTCGGCGACGGAGACGGTGCGCTGCACGATCTCGGTCGAGAACCCCTCGCCGTGGATGCACAGCACCGACGCCCGGAGGCTCTTCGGCCCGCCGACGCCCAGTTCGTCGAACGCCAGCACCGACCAGCCGTCGTCGGTCGGGATGCTGGCGAGGACGTTGAGGCCGGCATCGGCATGCCATCCGCCGGCGGTCCGGGTGGTCCCGGCCGGGCACGACACGCGCACCGTGCCGGCGCCCGCTTCGCTCACCTCGATCGACTCGTTCGTCATCGTCACGTGGATGCCCTCCATGCAGAGGACGTGCGACGCGACGGACACCGAGCGCGACCCGGGCGCCTGCACCGAGGCCACCCACTGCGTCGGTGACGGCGGTGCGTTGGCGGTGATCCACCCGCGCTCGGGTGCTCCCACCGCCTCGCTGGAGCCGAACCCGCCGCCCAGGGCCTGGGACCCCGACGGGCAGTTCGCCCACGACCGGGCTGGCGTGTCGTCGCCGGGATCCGACGTCTCGGCGGTGCCGTCCACGAAGAAGGGGTCGGCGGCGCACTCGGGAGCGGCCCACTCGCCGCCGCCGGCGCTGCCGAGATGGGTGCCGTCGGGCGCCAGGCCGGTCACCAGCACGGTGAACACCGCGTCGCACGGCACGGTGAGGTCGTAGGAGTCCCGGTTGCCCTGGATGACCTCGTCGTCGAACCCGGACGTGCCGGCGGAGGGGTTGCGCCATTCCCAGTGGACCCGGTACTGCATCTGCCCCACGCCGTGCGCCCAGGCGACGGTGCTGAGGCCGTCGGCGGTGTGGCCGACGAAGTGCACGTCGTCGGGACCGCGGGCCTCGGGAGGGCAGGCGGACGTCTCCACGGACGAGGAGCCGAACGCCACCACGGCACCGCCGGCATCGACGGCCTGCAGGTCGAAGGAGGCCGCCGTGCCGCACCCCGCCGGCGTCGCCCACGACGTCGCGCCGGCCGGCAGCGACCCCGACACGGGGCCGGCCGGGGTGGTGAACGTGTACGTGTAGGCGGACTCGCCGTCCACGTCGCCCCAGGTGAAGAGGATGCCGTCGTCGGTGAGCGTGGCGATCAGCCCAGCGATCGCCGCGGGGGAACCCGCCGGGGGAGAGGTCGTCGTGGTGGACGACGTCGTCGCGGCACCGGTGGTGGCCGTCGATGCGGGAGCACCGCCCGTGGTGGTGGTGGAGGAGGCACCGGGTGCGGCGGTTCCGTCCTCTCCGCCGGAGAAGGCCCAGATCCCCAGCGCGATGGCGAGTACGGCGACGGCGCCCAGGCCGACGGCCCACCACGGAACGGGGCGACGGGGTGCGGACGGGGGTGCGGGCTGGTCGGTCACGGTGGTGCTCCCTGGCTGCTGCGGTGCAGGGTGGCCGAAGGCATCGTTCCCCGCCAGGGACGGACGGCCCCTTCTCGCCGGGAGCGCCTACCCCTCGTCCACCAGGTCGGCGAGCGAGGTCGACGCCAGCGAACTGCGGAAGGTCTCCTGCGCCGCCGCCCAGGTGTCGTGGACCGCGCAGCGGTCCTCCCATGAGCAGGGGCCGCCGCGGAGCACGCACTCGGTCAGGTCGAGCGGCCCTTCTGCGGCCTCGACCACGTCGAGCAAGGAGATGGCGGACGGGGAGCCGGCCAGGGTGTACCCGCCGCGCGGCCCCGCGGCTGCCTCGAACACGCCTGCCGCGGTGAGGAGCGCCGCGACCCTGCTGAGGAAGGCGCGGGGGATGTCCATCGACGCGGCGATCTGGGCGGCCTTCCGTCGTTGCGGGTGGTGCGATGCGACGTCGAAGGCGGCGCGCACGGCGTAGTCCCCGCGCCTGGTCAGGGTGATCCTCACCGGATCTCCCGCCCTCTAACATCGACGTATTCGCTCAACGTTGACCTCAACAGTTGACCATTGCCGGACCTCAGCGTAGTTTCGACGGGAAGTCGGAAAGGAGCAACCCGTGCACGACGGCGCCACCCCCGAGACAGAGGACCGTCCACGGTGGTGGACGGCGGGCCGCATCGCCGTCATCGCCTTCGCCGGCACCCTCCTGGTGCTGGCACTGATCCTGGTCATCGCGGTCAGCAGCGACGGCACCACCGGGAGCGGACCCGACCGCGTCGATGCGCTGGCCGGCAGCGATGACGACTGCGTCGCCTGCCATCGCAACACCACTCCGGGCATCGTGGAGCAGTACGGCCACTCCACCATGGCGGCCGCCAACGTGGAGTGCCGCGACTGCCACGAGGTGGATCAGGGGTACCCGGGCTCGACGGCGCACGAGGGGACCTGGGTGCTCGCCAGCCCCACCTCCGCGATGTGCGAGCAATGCCATCCGGCAGAGACCAGGCAATACCTCGCCAGCCGGCACGGCATCCCGGCGTACGTCGCGATGACGGGGACCGACGGCCTCTCCGCCGATCTGCTCGCCATGTACGAGGCGATCCCCGAGGGTGGGTTCGCCCCCGACAAGGAGCGCAACGCCCTGTTCGCCATGGAGGGTCCCGAGATCACGCGGTTCGCCTGCGAGGGCTGCCACAACATCGGGCGGCCCGCCGCGGACGGATCCGTTGGGGAGTGCCAGCAGTGCCACCTCCGCCACGAGTTCAGCCTCGAGCAGTCCCGGAAGCCGGAGACCTGCAACGCCTGCCACATCGGGCCGGACCACCCGCAGTGGGAGATCTACCAGGAGTCGCCGCACGGCATCGCCTACGCCACCGGCGGCCATGAGTGGCACTGGGACGTCGAGGCGGGCCGGGCGACGGTCGTCGACTTCCCGGCACCGACCTGCGCGACGTGCCACATCAGCGCGTTCGGCTCCACCGGGACCACCCACGACGTGGGCGAGCGGCTCACCTGGTACCTGTTCGCCTCGGTGAGCGAGCAGCGGCCCAACGCCGACTCCAATCGGGTCAGGATGCAGACGGTCTGCCTCGAGTGCCACAACCCCGCGTTCGTCGACGACTTCTACGCAGGCGCCGATGCGGCGACGCTCAGGGTCAACGCATGGGTGCTGGAGAGCCGCGAGATCATGGCGCCGCTCGTCGAGGCCGGGCTGCTGACGCCGGAGCCGTTCGACGAGCCGATCGACTTCGTCTCCTTCGACCTCTGGCATCACTGGGGGCGCACCGCCAAGTTCGGCACGTGGATGCAGGGGCCGGACTACGTGCAATGGCACGGCGCCTACGAGGTGCTGCGAGAACTGGCCGAGCTGCGCACCCTGGTCGACGAGAAGCTCGCCGAGGCCGGCCTGCTCGAAGGCGAGTAGCGGATGTACCACCTGGCGACCCTGTGGCCGTGGGCGGGCGAGCGGGCCCGGAGGGTCTCCCGCGACGATGCCATCCTGCTCCTGGCTGCGGTGAACCAGGTGTTCCTGGGTGTGGACATCTACCTGGCGCACCTCGCCGATCAGACGATCCAGCCCAACGAGTGGATTCCGGTGGTGTTCGGCCCGGCGGCGGGGGCGCTGCTGCTGATGGCCGGGGCCCTGGCGCTGTGGAGGCGCCCGCCGGCTGCGGTGCTGGCGACCTCGGTGTTCGCGATCAGCGCCGTGGTGGGCGCCCTCGGCATCTACTTCCACCTCGTCCGGGCCGCGCTCCCCACGGGCCCGATCACCTACCGGCTGACCACGCGGCTGCTGGTGTGGGGCCCGCCGTTCCTGGGCCCCTTGATGTTCGTGCTGGTGGCGCTGTTCGGGATCAGTGCCGTCTGGCGGGAGGATCCGCCCGACAGCGGCCGTCTCCGCATCCTCGGGAACCTGCGGCTGAAGATGCCCCTCCGCAAGACGGACGCCTACTTCCTGCTGGTCGGCTCGACCGCCATGGTCGCCACCGTCAGCGCCGTGTTCGACCACGCCCGCACCGGATGGGACAACACCAACCTGTGGATCCCCACGGTGGTCGGGGTGCTGGTGTCGATCGTCTGCTTCGCGATGGCGACGATCCGGCGGCCCCGGTGGGGCGACCTGCTGGTCTACGCCGGGGCGATGGGCCTGATGGTGATCACCGGCCTGCTCGGCGTCTGGTTCCACTTCGGGGACAACGTGACGTCCCGGGGGGTCGTCGTGGTCGAGCGATTCATCCGGGGAGCGCCGATCATGGCGCCGCTGCTGTACGCCAACGTGGGCCTGTTCGGCCTCGTCGTGCTCCTCGACCCGGCGGTGCGCCGCTCCGGGGAGGGGGGCGGCTAACCCGCCTTGCGGGCCGCCTTGGTGGCCTCGACGCTGGCCTTGAGGGCCTCCATGAGGTCGACCACACCGGTGGGCTGGGGGGCCTCGGTGGTGACGATCTCCTCGCCCTCCATCTTGCGGCGGGCCAGTTCCTCGACGGCGGCGCGCGACTCGTCCACCCACGCGGCGGGGTCGAACGGCGAGGTGAGGTTGTCGATGATCATCTCGGCCATCTTCACCTCGTCGGGGCGGACCTCCACCTCCTCGGCGATCTCCTCGAACGCCGGCTCCCGGATCTCGTCGGGCCAGAACATGGTCTCCAGCACCAGCACCTCGCCGTCGGTGCGGAGGGTGGCGGGGT
Organism: Actinomycetota bacterium; assembly: GCA_020444505.1. Lineage (GTDB taxonomy): Bacteria > Actinomycetota > Acidimicrobiia > Spongiisociales > UBA11373 > JAHJML01. The sequence continues at coordinate 20,191 of JAHLKU010000001.1, forward strand.
ACTCACGGCCCCGCATGGCGACCCGGGCCAGCCCGACCATGCCCTTCTCGTCGAGCGCCTGCACCAGGATGCGGTACGCCTTGGCGCCGGTCTTCTCGGGGGCCAGGTAGTACGACTTCTGGTAGTAGATCGGGTCGATCTCCTCGTCCCGGACGAACTGCACCACGTCCACGGCACCGGTGGTGCCGGAGCGGAGCGCCGCCTGCAGTTCGTCGTCGTCGAACACCACGTAGCGGCCCTTGTCGATCTCGTAGCCCTTGACGATCTCGTCGGAGGCCACCTCGGCACCGTCGGCCTCGGCCACCTTGCGGTAGCGGATGCGGCTGCCGTCGCTCTTGCGCAACTGGTTGAACTTGGGGCGCTTCTCCTCCGTGGCCGAGTAGAGGCCGACCGGGATGGTGACCAGGCCGAAGGAGATGGCTCCCTTCCAGATGGGTCGGGGCATGGGACGTGCTCCGGTGTGGGTGGGGGCGCATCATACGGCCGGCCCCGGCCCTGTGGAGGGCGGGACTAGCGTGGCGTCCCGTGACACGCGAGCCACTGCCCCCGGGGGCCGAACCCGCCGCCGCCCGCCTCGACCGGCGCACCGTCGTCGTCCTGGTGACGGCGGTGGTGCTGCTGATCGTGTTCGAGTACTGGGGCCTGGCCGGTGCGTTCCGGGCGTCCTCGTGGCACCAGCGGGCCCTCGACTGGCTCGGGGACGGGTACGCCGAGTACGCCGACCTGCTGCCGTACCAGTACTGGGGCGTCGCCTCGCTGGTGATCCGGGTGATCGTCCCCTTCGCCGTCGTCGCCCTGGTGCTGCGCGAGCCGCTGCGGGAGTGGGGATGGAAGCTGAAGCCGCGCTGGCGGGACGTGCGGCCCTACGTGCTGTTCCTGGCCGTGATGATCCCCGTGGTCGCCGTCATGTCGCTGATGGGGTCGTTCCAGCGCAAGTACCCCTTCTACGACGGCGCCGTCGCCGGCGGGTGGCACTTCTGGGGCTTCCAGGCGTTCTACGGCCTGCAGTTCCTGGGCGTGGAGGCGTTCTTCCGGGGGTTCCTGCTGTTCGGGTTGGAGCGGCGCCTCGGGTGGTACGCGATCGGGGTGTCCACCATCCCCTACGTGATGATCCACTTCGGCAAGCCGATGCCCGAGACCTTCGCCGCCATCGTGGCCGGGGTGCTGCTGGGGTGGATGGCGCTGCGCACCCGTTCGTTCCTGTGGGGCGTCGCCCTGCACTGGACGGTGGCGATCACCATGGACCTGGCGGTGCTGAGCCGCGAACTGGGCCTGGTCGAGACGCTCCACCGCATCTTCTAGGGCCGGCCCCGCAACTGAGTGCGGGACCGCCCCACCGGGCGGCCCCGCACGCGCCCCCGGTAGGATTCGAACCTACGCTCCCGGCTCCGGAGGCCGGTGCTCTCTCCCCTGAGCTACGGGGGCGGACGCCCGGGATCGTATCACGGCGGCCGGAGCACCTCCCGGGGGTACGATGCCCCCCGATCCGCCGGAGGTGCCCGTGTTCCCCGAAGCCATCCACGACGCCGTCGCCGCCGCATTGGCGTCGCTGGACGGGGGTGGCGCGCCGTCCGGCGGCCCGTCGTCCTGGGGTTTCGTGGTGGAGCGTCCCCGGGACCGGGCCAACGGCGATTGGGCGGCCAACGCCGCCATGGTGGGGGCCAAGCGGGCCGGGATGGCGCCGCGCGACCTGGCCGCCGCCATCATCGAGCACCTCCCGGAGATCCCGTTCCTGGACGGCGTCGAGATCGCAGGCCCGGGGTTCCTCAACTTCACCCTGTCCCACGACTGGTACCTGGAGGTGCTGCGCACCGCAGCGGCCGGCGGGCCCGATCACGCCCGGGTGGACGACGGCGCGGGGGAGCGGATCCAGGTGGAGTTCGTGTCGTCGAACCCCAACGGCCCGCTGCACATCGGCCATGCCCGGGGCGGGGTCGTCGGCGACGTCATCGCCCGCCTGCTCGACTACGTCGGCCACCCCGTGGAGCGGGAGTACTACTACAACGATGCCGGGGCCCAGATGACCCGCTACGCCGCCAGCCTGGAGGCGGCGATGCGGCGGGCGATGGGGCAGGACGCCGAGATCCCCGAGGACGGCTACCACGGCCCCTACGTGCTGGAGTGGGGGGCCGAACTGGCCGCAGAGCAGGGCGGCGCCCTGGTGGAGATGGGCGAGGACGAGCGCCGGGAAGCCGTGCTCGCCTGGGGGTTGGACCGGGCGATGCGCGACATCGAGCAGACCCTCGCCATGGTGGACATCCCCTTCGACGTCTGGTTCAGCGAGCGGACCCTTCACGACCGCGGCGACGTGGACACCGCGCTGCAGCGCCTCGACGGGGCCGGCCACCTGTACCGCGAGGACGGGGCCACCTGGTTCCGCACCACGCACTTCGGCGACGAGAAGGACCGCGTGGTCGTCACCTCCGACGGCCGCTACACCTACCTGGCGCCCGACATCGCCTACCACCTGGACAAGTTCGCGCGCGGCTTCGCCCGGGTCATCAACATCTGGGGCGCCGACCACCACGGCTACGTGCCGCGGGTGAAGGCGTCGCTGCAGGCACTGGGGGTGGACCCGGACCGCCTGGAGATCGTCATCACGCAGATGGTCAATCTGGCCAGGGGCGGCGAGCCGGTGCGCATGTCGATGCGGGCGGGAGAGTTCGTCACGTTCCGGGAGGTGATCGAGGAGGTGGGCGCCGACGCCGTCCGCTACTTCCTGGCCGCCTACAGCCCCGACACGGCGATCACCTTCGACCTGGAGCAGGCCAAGCAGCAGAGCATGGACAACCCGGTGTACTACCTGCAGTACGCCCACGCCCGCATGTGCAGCCTGGAGCGCTTCGCCGCCGCCGAGGGCGTGGTGCGGGCGCCGCTCGGCGACGCCGACCTGGCCCTGCTCACCGACCCCGCCGAGGTGGAGCTGCTCAAGCAGTGCGACCGCCTCCGCGAGGAGGTGCGGGAGGCGGCGGCGCGGCGGGCCCCGCACCGCATGACCACCTACGGCACCGACGTCGCCACCGCCTTCCACCGCTTCTACACCGACTGCCGCATCGTCACCGACGACGCCGCCCTCACCCAGGCCCGGCTGTGGCTCGTGGAGGCGTCGAAGAGCGTGATGGTGGCCGTGCTCGGCCTGCTGGGGATCAGCGCCCCGGAGGCGATGTAGCCGTCCCCGCCCGGCCGGCGACCTCCCGGCCGATGCGGCGGACCGCGTCGAAGAAGTCGGTCTCCCGCAGGCGGCCCGGATCGCCGAGGGCGTCCTCCAGGGCGGGGTCGTAGGGGACCGCTCCCAGGAACGGCACGCCCGACCCGGCGGCCAGCGCCTCGACCTCGCCGCCGCCGTCGCGCCGCAGGTTCTCGGCCATCCCGACGATCGGCGCCCGCAGTTCCACCAGCAGCCGCACCGCCCGCTGCACGCTCCCGATGACCACCCGCGACGCCGTGCCGAGCAGCAGGAACTCGGTGCGCGGCACCAGGCGGACCACGTCGAGGGCGATGTCGCCCAGGCCTGGGGGCAGGTCGAGGACCAGGGCGTCGAGGTCGCCCCAGCGGGTGATGGCCAGCAGTTCCAGCAGGGTGTTGGTGACGTCGCCGCCCCGCATCGGGGCGGCCGCGTCGCCGGAGAAGTACGCCACCGACATGGTGCGGACCCCCGCCAGGACCACAGGATCCACCCCGAACTCCTCGGTCGGGAACCGGCCCCCGCCGCCCAGGACCACGTGGTCGCTGGGGGAGGTGAAGTCGAGGTCCAGCAGGCCGACCGCCATGCCCTCGTCGGCCCACGCCAGGGCGAGGGACGATGAGATCACGCTCTTGCCGATGCCGCCCTTGCTGCCGGTGACGGCGACGATGCGTCCCACGCCGGCGAGGCGGTCGTCGATGGCGGCGGCGCGGGGGTCCATGGGGGTCACCCCGGCGCCGGCCCGGGGTCGGTGTCGCCTTCGACGCGCGCCAGGCTGATGCCGCGTCCGGCCAGGATCTCGAAGTCGGGGCTCCCGCACCCCGGGCAGCGGATGTAGGCGTGCGACAGTTCGGGGAGGAAGTGGATCGCCTCCCGGTCGTCGGCGTCCTCCACCCGATCGAGGTCGGGCGTGCCGAACTCGCGCTCGCACACCCGGCACCGGAACCGCACCGGCTCTTCCTCCACCACGAACCGCACCCCCTGCAGCGCCGGCTCGGCGGCGGGGATCACCTCGGTGAGGGAGAACTCGAACAGGTCGCGCTCGATCTGCTGCAGTTCGCCCACCCGCACCGTGATGGCCTCGATGCGGGCCATGCCGGCCTCGCGAGCGGCGCGCACGGCTGCCTTCACCACGGCGTCGGCGAGCGCGAACTCGTGCATGGGCCATCCCTCCGCAGGGGCGCGGCACTGACCGGCGCATCCTAGGGACGGCGCCGGCCCCTCCCGCCCGGCGCCCGGGCCCGCCCGGCCCGCCTACCATCCCGGCCATGGCGGTGGGCATCGGCATCGTGGGTGCGGGCACGGTCGGCGGGACGCTGGTCCGGAGGCTGATCGACGAGCACGACGCGCTGGAGGCCAAGACCGGCCTCGACCTCGAGGTGCGGCGGGTCGCCGTCAACGACGTCGCCAAGGAGCGGCCGTTCACGGTGCCCGACGGGGTGCTCACCGGGCGGGCGCTCGACCTGGCGGACGACCCCTCCGTCGACCTGGTCGTCGAGGTGATGGGCGGCACCGGGGTGGCGGCCGAAGTGGTGATGGGGGCGCTGCGGGCCGGCAAGCCGGTCGTCACCGCCAACAAGGAACTGGTCGCCGCCCGCGGCCCCGAGCTGTTCGACGCCGCGGCCGCCTCCGGGGTGTCGCTGCTGTTCGAGGCGGCGGTGGGCGGGGGCATCCCGATCATCCGCCCGCTGTGGGAGACGCTCGCCGGCGAGCAGGTGCGGCGGATCCTGGGCATCGTCAACGGGACCACCAACTACATCCTCACCCGCATGAGCGAGGACGGAGCCTCCTATGCCGACGCGCTCGCTGCAGCCCAGCGGCTCGGCTACGCCGAGCCCGACCCGAGCGCCGACGTGTCCGGGGCCGACGCCACCTCCAAGGCGGCCATCCTCGCCGGGCTGGCGTTCGGCACCTGGATAGAGACGGCCGCCGTCCACCGTGAGGGCATCGAGGGCATCGCCCGCGCCGACGTCGCCTTCGCCGCGGAGCTGGGCTACGTGGTGAAGCTGCTGGCCGTCGCCGAGCGCACCGGCGGCGGCGTCAGCGCCAGGGTCCACCCCGCCCTCGTGCCCCTCCACCACCCGCTGGCAGGCATCCGGGGCGCCACCAACGCCGTGTTCGTCGAGGGACCTTCGGTGGGCGAGCTGCTCTTCGCAGGTCCCGGCGCCGGCGCGGGGCCCACCGCCACCGCGGTGCTGGGCGACGTGGTGGACGCGGCGCGGGAGCTGCTGGCCGGGGCGCAGGTGGCGCCCAGGATCCGGCTGGCCGCCGCCTCCGGTGTGGCCGACTTCGGCGCGATCCCCACCAAGTGGTACGTCAGGCTCGAGGTGGCCGACCGGCCCGGGGTGCTGGCGGCGGTGGCCGCCGCCTTCGGCGATCACGGCGTCAGCATCAAGTCGGTGCGCCAGGAGGGCCGCGGCGACCGGGCCACGCTGCTGGTGGTGACCCACCGCGCCGCAGAGGCGGACCAGCAGGCCGCCGTCGCCGCCATCGGGAACCTCGACGTGGTCGCCGAGGTCGGGGCTGCGCTGCGGGTGGAGAGCGACGAGCCGTGACCGCCTGGCCCGGCATCATCGAGGCGTACCGCGACCGCCTGCCGGTGAGTGACGCGACGCCGGTCGTGACCCTGCAGGAGGGCGCCACGCCGCTGGTCCCGGCGCCGTACCTCAGCGAGCAGGTGGGGCGGCGGGTGCTCCTCAAGTACGACGGGGCCAATCCCACCGGCTCGTTCAAGGACCGGGGGATGACGCTGGCGGTCTCCAAGGCGGTCGAGGAGGGGGCGACGGCCGTGGCGTGCGCCAGCACCGGCAACACGTCGGCGTCCGCCGCCGCGTACGCCGCCCGGGCCGGCATCGAGTGCCTGGTGGTGCTGCCCGCCGGCAACGTCGCGCTGGGGAAACTGGCGCAGGCCATCCGCCACGGCGCCACGGTGGTGGCCGTGGACGGGTCGTTCGACGACGCCCTCGAACTGGTGCGGAAGGTGACCGCCGAGCGCCCCATCGTCCTGGTGAACTCCCTCAACCCCTACCGCATCCTCGGCCAGCAGTCGGCGGCGTGGGAGGTGCTCGACGCCCTCGGCGAGGCCCCCGCCGTCCACGCCCTGCCGGTGGGCAACGCAGGCAACATCACCGCCACCTGGAAGGGGTACCGGTCGGCGGGGGCGGCGCCGGTGATGTGGGGCTTCCAGGCAGCGGGTGCCGCCCCGCTGGTGCACGGCGCACCGGTGCCGCACCCCGAGACGGTGGCCACCGCCATCCGGATCGGCTCCCCGGCGTCGTGGGACGGGGCGATCGCCGCCAGGGACGGCTCGGGCGGCCGCATCGAGGCCGTCACCGACGACGAGATCCTCGGGGCGTACCGCCTGCTCGCCGCCAGGGAGGGGGTCTTCGCCGAGCCGGCGTCGGCCGCCTCGGTGGCCGGAGTCCTCAAGTACCGCGGCGACCTGCCCGAAGGAACCGTGGTCTGCACGCTCACCGGGCACGGCCTCAAGGACCCCGGCACCGCCATGGACGGCGTGCCGCAGCCGGACCCGATCCCGCCCACCGTGGAGGCGCTCGCAGCACACCTCGGCTGGTAGCCAGGGAATGCGGCCTTTGCCGTCGGGGTTGGAGCGTCTACACTGTTCCCCGGTCGGGCTCCCCGCCCGGCATCTCCCATCGGAAACAGGTCCCTCGCGGCGCCGTGCGCCCGGCCGGACCTTCCCTCACTGGAGGCACCGTTGAAGCTCTTTCTCGATACCGCCCACCTCGCCGATCTCGAGACCGCAAAGGGGTGGGGCATCCTCGAAGGGGTGACCACCAATCCGTCGCTGGCGGCCAAGGAAGGCCTCGAGTTCGCCGATCTCGTCAAGGAGATCACCGGCCTCGTGCCCGGCCCCGTCTCGGCGGAGGTCACCGACGAGACCGCCGACGGCATGGTCGCCCAGGGCAAGGACCTGGCCGCCATCGCCGAGAACGTGGTCGTCAAGGTGCCGATGACCCGTGAGGGGGTCACTGCGGGCAGCCGCCTCGTCGAGGCCGGCATCCCCATCAACGTGACGCTGGTGTTCTCGCCGGCACAGGCCATCCTGGCCGCCAGGATCGGGGCCACCTTCGTGTCGCCGTTCCTGGGCCGCGTGGACGACATCGGCAACGACGGCCTCGGCCTGCTCCGCCAGATCGTGGAGATCTACGCCGTGCAGGGGTACGAGACCGAGGTGCTGTCCGCCAGCCTGCGCCACCCCCAGCACGTCGTGGAATCCGCCCGCATCGGCGCCGACATCGCCACGATGCCCTTCGCCGTGATGGACAAGTTGTTCAACCACCCGCTGACCGACATCGGCATGGAGCGCTTCGCCGCCGATTGGGAGGCCTACCAGCAGGCGCTTGCCGACAAGCGCAGCTGAACCGACGCCCGAAAGGACGCCATGATCACTCGAGCCAAGCTGCAGGAGAAGACCCTCGACGAACTGCGGGCCATCGCCGCGTCGTTGGAGGTCCCCGATCACGAGACGCTGCAGAAGACCAAGCTCATCGCAGCCATCGTGAACTCCGACGGCTTCGAGGCGAGCACCGAGCCGGAGCCGGTCGACCTGCCGGCCGCCGAGGTGCGCCCCGCCGAGGGCGACGCCGCGTCCAACGGCGAGTCGAAGGACGCCGCGTCCGGCGCCGCCAACGGCGAGCCCAGGGGCGGCGCCAAGGCCAAGCCCAGGGCCGACGACGACGGCGACGACGACGACGGCGACGACCGCCCCAAGGGCGGCCAGGGCAAGGGCGGCCAGGGCCAGCAGGGCCAGCAGGGCCAGGGCCAGCAGGGCCAGCAGGGCCAGGGCCAGCGGAAGCGACGCAATCGGGGCGGCCGCGGCCAGCAGCAGGACTACGACGAGAGCGAGCTCGAGGTGCGCGAAGGCATCCTCGACATCCTCCCCGAGTCGTACGGCTTCCTGCGGGTCACCGACTACAAGCCCGGCGACAAGGACGTCTACGTCTCCGCCAGCCAGGTCCGCAAGTTCGGCCTCCGCAAGGGCGATCTGGTGAGCGGCCCCATCCGCCCGCCCCGCTCCCAGGAGAAGTTCCCGGCGCTCACCCGCATCGAGAGCGTCAGCGGCATGTCGGTGGAGGACGCACGCAAGCGCCCCAAGTTCGGCGACCTGACGCCGCTGTTCCCCGACGAGCGCCTCCGTCTGGAGATCGACGGCGAGCCCAACCACATGCTCGCCCGGATCGTCGATCTGATCGCCCCCATCGGCAAGGGCCAGCGCGGGCTCATCGTGTCGCCGCCCAAGGCGGGCAAGACCACCGTGCTGAAGGAGATCGCCAACGCGATCACGTCCAACAACCCCGAGTGCCACCTGATCGTGGTGCTGGTGGACGAGCGGCCGGAGGAGGTCACCGACATGCAGCGCTCGGTGAAGGGCGAGGTCGTCTACTCGACCTTCGACCGCCCTGCCGAGGAGCACACCCAGGTGGCCGAACTGGCGCTGGAGCGGGCCAAGCGGCTCGTCGAGATGGGCACCGACGTGGTGATCCTGCTCGACTCCATCACCCGCCTCGCCCGTGCCTACAACCTGGCGACGCCTGCCAGCGGCCGCATCCTGTCGGGTGGCGTGGACAGCACCGCTCTCTACCCGCCGAAGCGCTTCTTCGGCGCCGCCCGCAACATCGAGGAGGGCGGCAGCCTCACCATCCTCGGCACCGCGCTGGTGGAGACCGGCTCGCGGATGGACGAGGTGATCTTCGAGGAGTTCAAGGGCACCGGCAACATGGAGTTGCGGCTCGACCGCAAGCTCGCCGACAAGCGGGTGTACCCGGCCATCGACATCCCCGCCTCCGGCACCCGCAAGGAAGAGCTGCTGTTCACCAGCAGCGAGCTTGCCCAGGTCTGGAAGCTGCGTAGGGTGCTGATGGCCCTGCCCGAGCCCGCCGCCGGGCTGGAGCTGCTGATCGACCGGCTGAAGAACGCCAAGTCGAACAAGGAGTTCCTGGCCGAGGTGGCCAAGAACACTGCCAACGGTTGAGCGAGGAGACCAGACGTTGAAGACCGACATCCATCCCGAGTACGGAGAGACCACCGTCACGTGCTCGTGCGGCAACACCTTCACCACCCGCTCGACCGCGGTGGGGGAGATGCACGTCGAGCTGTGCAACGAGTGCCATCCCTTCTACACCGGCAAGCAGAAGCTGGTGGACTCCGGCGGCCGCGTGGAGCGTTTCCAGCGGCGCTACGGCCGGAAGTCGTTCACCACCGATGCCAAGGGCGACGAGGAGGCCCCCGAGGCTCCCGCGGAGTCCTAGTGCTCCTGCCCCGAACGCCCGCTGCCGCCCCGGGGCGGAGCGCGAGGTGAGCCGCCCACCGGGAGCAACCGTCGGCGGCCAGGCCGTCATCGAGGGCGTCATGATGCGCGCCCCGAACGCCTGGGCCGTCGCCGTCCGCCGCCCCGACGGCGTCATCGAGTCCGTCGCCAAGGACCTGCCCCGCCTGTCGGCGCGGTCGCGCTGGGCGCGGGTGCCGTTCGTGCGCGGCGTCCTGGTGCTGGTCGAGTCGCTCAGCCTGGGCATGCGGGCGCTGTCCTGGTCGGCCCGCAAGGCCGGCGAGGAGGAGGACGAGGAGATCCGCACCCGCGACATCGCCTGGGCGATGATCGTGGCGCTGGTGTTCTTCGTGGCGGTGTTCATGGTGCTGCCGCTGCTGCTGGCCCGCGGGGCAGAGCGCCTCATCGGCATCGACAACTCCGTGCTGTTCAACGTGGTGGACGGCGTGGTCCGGGTGGGCCTGTTCGTCGGGTACATCTGGGCGATCGGGCGGTCCGCCGAGATCGCCAGGGTCTTCGAGTACCACGGCGCCGAGCACAAGACCATCCACGCCTACGAAGCCGGCAAGCCGCTGCAGGTGGACCAGATCCAGCCCTACAGCCCGCGCCACCCGCGCTGCGGCACCAACTTCCTGCTCATCGTGGTGCTCATCGCCCTTATCGTGTTCACCGCGCTGGGGCGCCCCTCCTGGCCGTGGCTGATCGCCAGCCGGGTGGTGCTGGTGCCGGTGATCGCGGGGTTCGCCTACGAGGTGCTCAAGGCGGCCGCCGAGACCGCCTGGCTGCGGCTGGCGTCGCGGCCGGGCATCTGGCTGCAGCGACTCACCACCCGCGAGCCCGATGCCGGGCAGGTGGAGGTGGCCATCGCGTCGCTGCTCGCCGCGCTCACCGACGACGAGCGGCGGGCGGTGGAGGAGCGGGGCCCGATCGCCCCCGGCGCGCTCGCCGCGGAGACGGGATGATGGACCCCGGTCTCGTGGGACGCCTCGAGGAGGCGGAGGCCGCCCTGGCCGCCGCCGAGACCGAGATGGCCGCCCCCGAGGTGGCCTCCGACCCGTCCCGCTACGCCGAGGTCGCCAAGCGCCACTCCGAACTGCGGCCGGTGGTGGCCGCCTTCCACGCCCTCAAGGACGCCCTCGCCGAGGCGGCCGAGGCCGCCGAGATGGCCTCGGGGGAGGACGACGCCGAGATGGCCGAGTACCTCGAGGCCACGGCGGAGGAGAAGACGGCGGAAGCGGAGCGCCTGGAGCAGCGGCTCCGGGTGATGCTGGTCCCCAAGGACCCCAACGACGAGAAGGACGTCATCATCGAGATCCGCGCCGCCGTCGGCGGCGACGAGGCCGCGATCTGGGCGGGCGACCTGCACCGCATGTACACGCGGTACGCCGAGACCAGGGGCTGGGGCATCGAGCCGATCTCCGGCTCCGAGTCGGAGGCGGGCGGGTTCAAGGAGGTCACCTTCGCCGTCAAGGGCACCGGCGCCTACAGCCGCCTCAAGTACGAGGCCGGCCCCCACCGGGTGCAGCGCGTGCCCAAGACCGAGTCGCAGGGCCGGGTGCACACCTCCATCGCCACCGTGGCGGTGCTGCCGGAGGCCGAGGACGTGGAGGTCGAGGTCCACGACAACGACCTGGAGATCGACGTGTTCCGCAGCACCGGGCCGGGCGGCCAGTCGGTCAACACCACCGACTCAGCGGTCCGCATCACCCACAAGCCGACCGGCATGGTGGTCACCTGCCAGGACGAGAAGAGCCAGCTGCAGAACAAGCTGAAGGCCATGCGGGTGCTGCGGGCGCGGCTCTACCAGATCGAGATGGAGCGCCGCAACGCCGAACTGGCCGCCGACCGGCGGGCCCAGGTGGGCACCGGGGAGCGCGCGGAGAAGATCCGCACCTACAACTACCGGGAGAACCGGGTGACCGACCACCGCATCGGGCTCACCATCCAGCGGCTCCCCGACATCCTCGAGGGCGACCTCGACGAGTTCATCGACGCGCTCACCCTCGACGAGGAGGCCCGCCGCCTCGCCGAGGGCTCCTAGCCCCCGGCGCCTGCCGCCCGCTCCGCCAGGCGCTTGATCTCGCGCAGCATCTTTCGGCTCATCACGAACGTGACGGCCTCGATCGGGAACCGCCCGAACGCCAGCCGCACGGCCAACCCGCCGGAGTAGTCGCTGCGGCCCCGGGTGAGCAGCCGGGTGCCCCCGGCCGCGCCCGGCAGGACGGCGAACTGCCACGTGGACATGCCCCACGACTCGGCGGCGTCCATGTCGGCCGGGGAGCCGAAGAGCACGAGCGCGCGCGGCGGGTCCGCCACCTCGACGCGCATCGGCGGCGCCGTCGGGTGGAGGTACACCTGGTCGCCCGGCTCCGGGTGCTGATGCTCGGGCAGGATCTCGGTGGTGTTGGTGATCCTGCACCCGAACAGGTTCTCGAGCGTCTGGTAGGTGTAGAAGCCGCCGCGCCGCTGCCCGATCTGGGCGACCCACGGCCAGACCTGCTCCGGCGGCGCCGCCACGTCGATGCCGAGCGTGTAGGCCCACTTCGGCTCCGGCACGAGGTCGTCGCCGGGGAGCGGGTCGCCGGCCTCGCTGCCGCGGGTGCCCCAGCGCAGCCGCCTCCTGCCGATGAACGGGGTCGCGAGCAGGTGCCAGACGACGAGGCCGGCGCCCTCGAGCGCGGAGAGCACCCCGACGCCGGGGGAGCGTTCACCTGTGGTCATGGTTCCTCCTCGCCCTCATCCCGCACGATCTCGCCGGCTCCGGCGCCGCCCCATCCACCATCGCAGGCCGAGCGCCGCCACGACGGGCCACCAGACCCAGGCCAGGTCGCCGGGGCCGCCGGGGGCGTCCTCCCGTTCGATCGGGCAGATGCGCAGCAGCCGGTAGGAGGCGGTGGCCTCGGCGAGCGCGTCGTCGTCGGCGACCCGGGCGTCGATGCCGAACACCCGGCCGGCGAAGCCCGAGTCGGCGATCACGCGCCGCAGGACGGCGAGGCGGTCGGGGGAGTGGGACGCGTCCTCCGCCCGCGCCGTCCACCGCCCGTCGGGCAGCCACACGGCGATGTCGGGGGCGGCCAGCACGTTGCGGTACCAGTCGGTGCGGGGGCCGAAGCCGGCCAGGCAGAACAGGTCGGGGCCGCACCGCGTGAAGTTCACCGGGGTGCGGTAGCGCGTGCCGGTGCGGCGGCCGGCGTGCTCGATCACCAGGATGCGGCCGAAGCCCGACGGCCACACCTCGGCGAAGCGGCCCAGCCCCGTGCGCCACAGCAGCAGCATCCAGCGGTTCATGTCCCGGAAGGCGTAGCGGAGGCGGTCGAGCGACCCCCCTTCGAGCAGGCGCCGGTAGCGGGGGGCGATCCCCGCCGGTGTGGTCATGGCGACAGTGGACCTCGCCGCCCCCTCCGCCGCCAGGGTCGAACGGCGGCTTGTCGGCGGGGCCTCCTGTGCTCCCCGGACGCGGTGGAGGGCCCCGGAGGGCCCTCCACTCGGTCGCGGGGTCGGGTGGCCGCTACGGCGTGGAGGACAGCGCGGCGTCGGCCGTGATGAGGCCGCTGCCGGTGGCGTCGGCGCCCCAGCACACGGGCTCGAGCGAGCCGGTGTTCGGGTCCACGACGTCCAGGCAACCGGCGCCCATCGGGATGGCCGCGGTCTCGAGGATGCTCTCGACCTGCGCCTGCGTCAGTGTGTCGTTCTTCTCCATCATCAGCGCCGCGATGCCGGCCACATGGGGGCTGGCCATCGAGGTGCCGCCGAGGTAGTAGTACGACAACTGGCCGCGGTTGACCTGGTACGGGCCCACCACCCAGGAACCGGGGGCGGCCACGTCGAGATCCTGGCCGGGCAGCGCACGGGACGAGAAGTCCGCGATGTAGTAGTCCTCGGGGTAGAAGCCCTCGGGCACGTCGAGCGTGTACCACCACGAGGAGGCGTACCACTCGTACTCCCAACCGCTGGCGGCCACCGAGATCACGGGCTCGTAGGCACCCGGGTACCCCATGCCTGCGGCGCCCTCGTTGCCGGCGGACGTGACGATGATCACGCCCTGGGCGATGGCGTAGTCGAGGGCGGCCTGCTCCACCGCGTCCAGTTCGGGGCCGCCGAGGCTCATGTTGATGACGACCGGCGAGTCGGCCAGCGGGCCGGCCTTCAGGTCGCCGATGTAGGTGATGCCGGCGGCGATCACCGACGACCACCCCGACCCGTTCTGGTTCAGGACCTTGACGGGGATGACGGTGGCCTTCGGGGCCACGCCGTTCACCGGCGTCCCGCCCAGGTCGAAGCCCAGGATGGTGCTGGTGACGTGCGTGCCGTGGCCGTTGACGTCGTGCTCCCACTTGTTGGGCTGCTCCGACACGTTGCCCTTCTCGCCGCCACCGCCGCCGAACGACGCGGCGTACTCCTCGGCGATGCGCTCCTGCGGGAAGTACTGCCGCCAGCTGTCGAGCAGGCCGGTGTCGAGCACCGCCACGTACACGCCGGTGCCGTCGTAGGGGACCTGACGGTTGTCGAAGCCCCAGTCGGTCACGTTGATGGCGTCCAGGTCCCAGGTGCTGAGACCGTCGGCGAAGGCGTCGACGAACACCGTGTCCACCGGTGCGCCGTTGCGCTCGGCATCCGGGTTGACGGCCGCCACGAACGGCAGCGCGGTGATGTCGTCGACCTTCGACTCCTTGGCGGTCATGAACACGGCGTCGATCTCGACCAGCGTGTCCTTGACCTTCCCGTAGTCGCCCAGCTCGGCGACGATCGTGTCCGATACGTCGGTGTTGAGCAGGACGTTCAGCTTGACGTTCTTGTCGGCCGACGCCGGGGCTGCCATCAGCCCCACGATCAGTCCGGCAAGTGCCAGGAGGATGGCTCCCTTCCTCACCTCATCTCTCCTTCGACCCATGAGGGTCCTCGACGATTCGCGACGCGCGGCGCCGCGAAGCGCTCACTTCAGCAGATCGCGGCCGGACGTGCAGGCGTCAGAGCCCTTCGATCGGGACCGGGTCCACCCCGTGGGGCTCGAACCCCATCACCTGCCCGTAGAACGACAGCTCCGCCAGGAGGGTGCGGATCTGGTTCTCGGCCTTGCGGAACCCGTGGCCCTCGCCCTCGTAGGTGACGTGGGCGACCGGGATGCCGCCGGAGCGCAGCGCGTCGGCCATGATCTCGGCCTGCTCGGGGGGCACCACCCGGTCGTCGAGGCCCTGGAACAGGATGATCGGGCACGTGATGTCCGCGGCGTGGTGGATGGGGGACCGCTCGGTGTAGAGGGACTCGGTCTCGGGGTACGGCCCCACCAGCCAGTCCAGGTAGCGGCTCTCGAACTTGTGGGTGTCGCGGGCCAGCAGCGCCAGGTCGGCGACGCCGTAGTGGCTGGCGCCCGCGGCGAAGTCGTCCCGGAAGGCGAGCGCCGCCAGGGTGGTGTAGCCGCCCGCGCTGCCGCCCCTGATGGCGAGGCGCCCGCCGTCGGCCTTGCCCCCGTCCACCAGGTGCTGTGCCGCCAGGGCGCAGTCCCGCACGTCCACGACGCCCCAGGTGCCCTCGAGCCGCTCCCAGTAGTCCCGCCCGTACCCGCACGAGCCGCCGTAGTCCACGTCCACCACCGCGATGCCGCGGCTCGTCCAGAACTGGATGGCCAGGTCGAGGTGGGTGCGGGTGGCTGCGGTCGGCCCGCCGTGGCTGAACACCACCAGCGGCGGCAGTTCGCCGTCGGGGGCCGAGAAGCCGGGGTTGGCGGGCGGGTAGTGGAAGGCGTGGGCGGGCCCGTCCGGCGTGTCGAACGTGATCCGTTCGGGCGCCGAGAAGAAGGCAGGGTCCACCCCGGGGTCGGGCGCGGCGGCGAGCACCTCGGCGGCGCCGTCGGCGGCCTTCACCCGGACCACCTCGGGGAAGCGGTCGGGGGCGCCTGCCACCATCACGGCCCCGGTGCCGCCCACCGCCAGGAGGGGCGGCAGCCAGGTGCCGGGCGCCGGGAGGTGCCGGAGCGTGCCGTCGGGGGCTGCCACCAGCACGAGCGGGCCGTGGGGGGTGCTGGCTACCGCGAAGATCGACCCGTCGTCCAGGAAGCCGTAGCGGCGGCACCGGAACTGCCACTGGCAGGTGCCGATGTCGCCGGTGATCTCGAACACCGGGTCGGCGCCGTCCTCGTCGTACTCGTACAGGTTCCACCAGCCGGTCCGGTCCGAGGCGTAGTGCAGCGTGCCGTCCGGCGACCACTCCGGCTGGAAGATCGACTCCTGCGGCCCGCCGGCCACCCACGACGGCGTGCCGCCCAGGTCCACCTTCCACAGCGTGGTGCCGTTCCAGGGCATGTTGGGGTGGTCCCAGGCGAGGTAGGCCAGGGTCACCCCGTCCGGGCTGATGCGTGGGTTCGAGAAGAAGTCGTGGCCGGAGGCCACCACCTCGGGCTCGGAGCCGTCGAAGCGGATGCGGACGATCTCGTTCACCGGCTCGCCGCCGCCGTGCCGCTCCCGCACCGCCACCAGGAACCCGTCGCCCAGGTCGAGGTCGGCGTAGCGCAGCGCGGCGGGTGCTGCCGGCTCGGGGGTGATCGGCTCCGGGGCCGCCCCGGGGGCGATGCGGTAGATGCGCTGGTCCTCGAACGAGACGGCGTACACCACCCCGTCGCGCACCGCGTAGGCGCCGCCGCCGTACTCGTGGACGCGGGACCGGGCGTTGAAGCCCTCCGGCACGGCGTCGGCGGTGGTGCCGTCTGCGGAGCGCCGCACCACCACGCTGCGGCCTCCCTCGCGGGGCCGGCTCTCCACCCAGTAGGCGTCGCCTCCGTCGAGTTCGACCGAGTCGGCGTACTTGACGGAGGCGGCGACCACGTGCTCCGGCGTGATCGGCGATTCCCAGGACCCGTACGGGGCGGTCTTCATGAGGTCTCCTCGGTGGTGCCACCGGCGACGGTAGCAAGCGGCGCCTAGGCCCGGCGCCCTGCTTTGATGCGATGCATGGACCTCCCCGCTCACGAAGCGCGCCGGCTGGCCGCCGCCGCGGCAGGGACGGCGCCGGGGGCCGCCCCTGCGCCGCTCGACGCCGCCCGGCAGGAGGCGTACGACCGGCTGGCTGCCCGCCGCCTCGACGGCGAGCCGCTGCAGTACCTGGAGGGGACCGCGGCGTTCGGGCCGGTGGAGGTGGCCGTGGACGCCAGGGCGCTGATCCCGCGGCCGGAGACCGAGGGGCTCTGGGAGCTGGCGGTGGCCGCGCTCGGCGAGGCCGGCCCCGGCACCACCATCGTCGACCTGGGCACCGGCACCGGGGCGCTGGCGTTCGCCCTGGAGCACGCCTTCGGGGAGGCCAGGGTGATCGGGGTGGACGACGACGAAGCGGCGCTGTCGCTGGCCGCCGAGAACGCCGCCCGCCTCGGCTCGAACGTGGAGCTGGTGCACGGCGACCTGTTCTCAGCGCTCGACGAGCGGCTCATGGGCCGCCTGGACCTGGTCGTGTCGAATCCGCCGTACGTGGCCGAGGCCGAGTGGGCGTCGCTGCCGCCCGACGTGCGCGAGCACGAGCCGCGCCACGCCCTGGTGGCGGGGCCGGCAGGCACCGAGGTGCTGGAGCGCATCGCCGAGGAGGCGTACTGGTGGCTGGCGGTGGGGGGCCACCTGCTGTGCGAGATCGGCGAGACCCAGGGAGCGGCGATGGAACGGGCGTTCGGGGCGTTCGACCGCCACATCCGCACGGACCTCGCAGGACGCGACCGCTACCTGGTGGCCCGCAAGGGCGCCCCCTGCTGCGTGTGATGGACGCCGCCCTCGCCGCCGCCGTCGCCGCCCTCGGGGAGGGCCGCATCGTCGGGGTGCCCACCGACACGGTGTACGGCATCGCCGCCGACCCCTTCTCGGAGGCGGCGGTCCGGGCGCTGTTCGCCGCCAAGGACCGCCCGGAGGTGCTGCCGATCCCCATCCTCGCCGCCGGTCCCGATCAGGCCGCCCGCATCGGCGTGCTCGACGGCGCGGCGGCCACCGCGGGGGCGGTCCACTGGCCGGGAGCGCTGACGATGGTGGTGCCCCGGGCCCCCGGCCTGCCGCCGTGGATCGGCCACCCCGACAGCGGTTCGGTGGGCATCCGGGTGCCCGACCACCCGGTCGCCCTGGCGCTGCTGCGTCTGGCCGGGCCGCTGGCCGTCACCAGCGCCAACCGGAGCGGGTTCCCCGCCGCCGACGACGACCGCAGCGCCCGGGCGGCGCTCGGCGCGGCGGTGGCGGTGTATCTGGAGGGGAGCGGCGCCGGCGGGGCGGCGAGCACGGTCGTGGACTTCACGGGGCCGGTGCCGCAGGTGCTGCGGCGGGGCCCGACCGCCTGGCCTGCGGGCTGAGCCTGGATGCCCGGGGCCGCCGGGTACAATCCCGGCGCCCGAGGAGGCTCCCATGACCGATCTCCGGCCGCTCTCCGACGCCGACCCCGCCGTCGCCGATCTCCTCGGCCGTGAGGCCGAGCGGCAGCGGTCCAGCATCCATCTCATCGCCAGCGAGAACTTCGTGTCGCGCGCGGTGATGGAGGCGTCGGGATCGGTGCTGACCAACAAGTACAGCGAGGGCTACCCGGGGCGCCGCTACTACCAGGGCTGCGCGATCGTCGACGCGGTGGAGGACCTGGCCCGGGATCGGGCGAAGGCGCTGTTCGGTGCCGAGCACGCCAACGTCCAGAGCCACAGCGGGGCGCAGGCGAACATGGCGGTCTACTTCGGCCTGCTGGAACCGGGCGACACGGTGCTGGGGATGGCGCTCGACCAGGGCGGCCACCTCACCCACGGCGCCGGGGTGAACTTCTCGGGCCGCATCTTCGACTTCCAGGCGTACGGGGTGGACCCCGGCACCGAACTGGTGGACATGGACGAGGTCCGGCAACGGGCGCTCGACACCCGGCCCCGGATGATCGTGGCCGGCTACTCCGCCTATTCGCGGCTGCTGGACTGGGCGGCGTTCCGGGCGATCGCCGACGAGGTGGGCGCCTACCTGATGGTGGACACGGCGCACTTCATCGGCCTCATCGCCGGCGGCGCCCACCCCGACCCGGTGCCCCACGCCCACGTGGTCACCGGCACCACCCACAAGGCGCTGCGCGGCCCCCGCGGCGGCCTCATCCTCACCACGGCCGACCTCGCCGCCGCGATCGACAAGGGCGTGTTCCCGGTCACCCAGGGCGGCGCCCTCAACAACCAGATCGCCGCCCGGGCGGTGGCGTTCGCCGAGGCGTCCACGCCGCAGTACCGGGAGTACGCCCACCAGGTGGTCCGCAACGCGGCGGCCATGGCCGCAGAGATGGCCGCCGGCGGCGCCCGCATCGTCAGCGGCGGCACCGACAACCACCTCTTCCTGGTGGACCTGCGCTCCCTCGACGAGGACCTGACCGGCCGGGACGCCGCCGCGGTGCTGGCATCGGTGGGCATCGTGCTCAACTCGAACCCGATCCCCTTCGACCCCCGCCCGCCGTACCGGGCCACCGGCATCCGGATCGGCACCCCCGCGGCCACCACCTGCGGCATGCGCGAGCCCGAGGTGGAGGCGACCGCCCGCCTGATCCTGGAGGCGCTGCGCCATCGCGGTGACGATGCCCGCCTCGAGGCGGTCCGCGCCGGGGTGGCCGAGATCACCGCCGCTCACCCGGCCTACCCGGAGGGCTTCCCCGGCCATGTCTGACCACGGCGCCCCGGGCGACGATCGGCGGACCGAGACGGCCCGCCGGCAGGTGAGCAGGGCCGTGGGGCACACCGTGGAGACGACGTCGTTCTTCGGGTCGATCATGGCCGGGCTGCTGGTGGGCTGGGTGGCCGACCGCCTCGCAGGCACCGATCCGCTGTTCATCGTGATCGGCATCGTGGCCGGGTTCGGCGTCGGGTTCTGGAAGATGTGGGTGGACTACACGAAGGCGACCGATGACCGACATTGAGCTCGGGATGGCCTGGAAGATCGTCGTGCGGACGGTGTGGGTGGGGCCGGTCGCGGTGGCGGCCGCGTGGGCCCTGCGGGGGCCGGTCGGAGCGTGGTCGGCGGCCGTCGGCGTGGCGATCGTGGTCGGCAATTTCCTGCTGTCGGGATGGGTGCTGAGCCGGGCTTTGAGAATCTCGCCGGGCGTCTATCATGCCGCAGCGCTGTTCGGATTCCTGCTCCGGCTCGGCCTCATCGCCGCCGCGATGTTCGCCGTCGCCGCCGTGGCAGACGTGGACAAGCACGCAATGGGGATTGCGGCCGTGGGGAGCTACCTGGTGTTACTCACGCTGGAGGCGGTCGCCATGACCAAGAGCACCGAGAGGGAGCCAGAGTGGAGCAACTGATACTCGCCAGCGGCGCCTGCGACCCGGCGGCAGACATCATCTGCAAGCCGGAGAACGTGAACGAGTTGTTCGAGTTCACGCATCCCCTCTTCTCCATCGGCCCCTTCGACTTCACCCGCACCGTCTTCCTCACCTTCCTCGCCATGGTGATCGTGCTGGCCTTCCTCTACTTCGGCCTGCGCAAGACCAGGGTGGTCCCCTCCCGCTTCGGCGTGCTGGTCGAGTCGGCCGTCGGCTTCGTGCGCGACGACATCGCCAAGGGCGTCATCGGGCCCGAGGGCGGCCGGTACGTCCCCTACCTGCTGGCGATGTTCCTGTTCCTGCTGGTGGCCAACCTGTTCGAGGTCACCCCGGGCATCAACTTCCCCATCACCAGCCGCATGGCCATCCCGGTGTTCCTGTCGCTGCTCACCTGGGTGATCTTCGTGGTGGTCGGGTTCTTCAAGAACGGCTTCCGCTACGTCCTCGACATCATCTGGCCCAAGTCCGTGCCGATCGGCCTCCGCTGGCTCGTCGGCATCATCGAGCTCGTCTCCACGTTCCTGCTCCGCCCCCTCACGCTGGCCGTCCGGCTGTTCGCCAACATGGTCGCCGGCCACCTGATGCTGACGCTGCTGCTGGTGTCGGGGTGGGTCTTCATGTCGAGCGTCGGCGACATCGGTGCACGGTCGATCATCGGCCTGCCCTGGTTCGTCTTCGGCCTCGGCATCTACCTGTTCGAGATCGTCGTCGCCGTGCTGCAGGCGTACATCTTCACGCTGCTGTCGGCGGTCTACATCCAGTCGTCCGTTCACCCCGAGCACTAGCCAAGGAGAGACATGACACCTGAAGCTGCAGACGCCCTCAAGGGAGCCATCGCTCTCGTGGGGTACGGCCTCGCTGCCGTCGGGCCGGGCATCGGCATCGGCATCGTGGTCGGCAACGCCATCCAGGCCATGGCCCGCCAGCCCGAGATGGCCGGCCAGTCCCGGACCACGATGTTCCTGGGCATCGCCTTCACCGAGGCGCTGGCCCTCATCGGGTTCGTGCTGTTCTTCATCGCGTAGGGGAGCCCCGACATGCTGCAACTGCTCGTGCCGGCCCTGGTGCTGGCCGCCGAAGAGGCTGCCGAGGAGCCGTCGGGGATCGACCTGCTGATCCCCGAGACCTCGGAGCTGATCGCAGGCATCATCGCCTTCGCGATCATCTTCTTCGTCGTCTGGAAGTGGGCCCTGCCCGCCATCAACCGGACGCTGGAAGCCCGCCAGGCGGCCATCACCGGCCAGGTGGCCGAGGCCGAGAAGACCAAGGCCGAGGCCGAGAGCCTGCTGGAGGACTACAAGCAGCAGCTCTCCGAGGCCCGTTCCAAGGCCGACTCGATCGTGGACGAGGCCAAGGCCACCGCCGAGGCGGTGCGGGGCGACATCGTCGCCAAGGCCGAGGCCCACGCCGCCGAGATCACCCAGAAGGCGCGTGCCGAGGCGCAGGCCGAGAAGGCCCGCGCCGCGGCGTCGATCCGTGACGAGATCAGCGCGCTCTCGGTGGAGATCGCCCAGAAGGCGACCGCCGGGGCGATCGACGCCACGGCGCACCGCGCGCTCGTGGACCAGTTCCTCCAGGAGCTGGGGGAGATGGAGTAGATGGCCTCCGACGACCGCATCGACGGCTACGCCGCTGCGATCCTCGAGATCGCCCGCTCGGAGGGCGAGCTGGAGCGGGTCGGGGACGAGCTCTACACGATCGCCCGCGCCTTCGAGTCCTCCGCCGACCTGCGCGACGTCCTCACCGACCGGAGGGTGCCGCTCGACCGCAAGCTGGCGGTGCTCGGCGACCTGCTCGAGGGCAAGGCGTCGCCGCTCTCACTGGGGCTCGTGAACTTCGTGGTGAGCGTCGGCCGCGGCGCCGACCTCCCCGCCATCGCCGACCGGCTGGCCGCCCGGGCGGCGGGCGAGCGGGATGCGGCCATCGCCGAGGTGCGCTCGGCCATCGAGCTGGACGACGAGACGGTCGCCCGGCTGGCGGCGGCGCTCGGCGAGGCCACCGGGAAGAAGGTGGAGGTCAAGACCGTGGTGGATCCCTCACTCCTTGGCGGGATCGTCGCCCGGGTGGGCGACACGGTCATCGACGGCTCCCTTCGGCACCGGATCGAACAACTTCGCGACACGTTGAACCAGTAAGGCGGATGGATGTCTGAACTGACCATTGACCCTCAGCAGATCGCAGCGGCGCTGCGCACCCACCTGGCCGATTGGAAGCCGGGCCTCGAGGCCGAGACGGTCGGCCACGTGCTGTCCATCAGCGACGGCGTGGCCCGGGTGTCCGGCCTGCCCAACGCGATGGCCTCGGAGCTGCTGGAGTTCCCCGGCGGCCTCCTCGGCGTGGCCCTCAACCTCGACGAGGGCTCCATCGGCGCGGTCATCATGGGCGAGGCCAGCCACATCCAGGAGGGCGATCCGGTCCGCCAGACCGGACGGGTGCTCTCGGTGCCGGTGGGCGACGGGCTGCTGGGCCGGGTGGTGGACGCCCTCGGCAACCCGATGGACGGCAAGGGCCCCGTCGAGTCCACCGAGCGCCGCTTCCTGGAGACGCAGGCGCCGTCGGTGGTGGAGCGGCAGGGCGTGAACGAGCCGCTGCAGACCGGCATCAAGGCCATCGACGGGATGACGCCCATCGGCCGCGGCCAGCGCGAGCTGATCATCGGCGACCGCAGCACCGGCAAGACGGCGGTGGCCATCGACACGATCATCAACCAGCGCGGCACGGGCGTGAAGTGCATCTACGTGGCGATCGGCCAGAAGGCCTCCACGGTGGCCGAGGTCGTCGACCAGCTCGAGGAGCACGGCGCCATGGAGTACACCGTCATCGTGAACGCCACGGCGTCGGCCGCCCCCGCGCTGCAGCTGTACGCCCCGTACGCCGGCTCGGCCATCGGCCAGCACTGGATGTACAAGGGCGAGCACGCCCTGGTGGTGTTCGACGACCTCTCCAAGCAGGCGATCGCCTACCGCGAGATCTCCCTGCTGCTGCGCCGCCCGCCGGGCCGTGAGGCCTACCCGGGCGACGTGTTCTACCTGCACAGCAGGCTCCTGGAGCGCTGCGCCAAGCTGAGCCCCGAGCTCGGCGGCGGCTCGCTGACCGGGCTCCCGATCGTGGAGACGAAGTCCAACGACGTGTCGGCCTTCATCCCCACCAACGTCATCTCGATCACCGACGGGCAGATCTACCTGGAGACCGATCTGTTCTTCTCGGGTGTGCGCCCGGCCATCAACGCCGGCATCTCGGTGTCCCGGGTGGGCGGCAACGCGCAGGTGAAGGGCATGAAGAAGGTGGCGGGGCCGCTGCGCCTCAACCTGGCGCAGTTCCGCGAACTGGAGGCGTTCGCCGAGTTCGGCTCCGAATTGGACGCCGCCAGCCAGAACCAGCTGGAGCGGGGCCGCCGCGTGGTGGAAGTGCTCAAGCAGCCGCAGTTCCAGCCGGTCCCCGTGGACGAGCAGATCGTGCAGATCTACGCCGTCACCCACGGGTTCGTCGACAAGGTGCCCGCCGAACGGACCAACCAGTTCGTCGAGGGGCTGGTGGAGTACCTCAACACCCGCCACGGCCCGCTGATGGGCCACATCCGCACCACCGGCGAGCTGCCCGACCTCCTCGAACTCGACCAGGCGATCACCGCCTTCGCCGAAGGCTTCGGAGGGGAGTAGCCCTTGGCCAGCGCCGAGCTCCGGGAGATCCGCCGCAGGATCAAGAGCGTGCAGAGCACGATGAAGATCACGCGCGCCATGGAGCTCATCGCCGCCTCGCGCATCGTGAAGGCGCAGCAGCGGGTGCAGGCCGCCAAGCCCTACACCGAGAAGATGGACGAGGTGATCCACAACGTCGGCGCCGCCAGCGGCGGCGCCTCCCACCCCCTGCTGGCGGAGCGGGAGGTGCGGACCGCCGGGGTGCTGGTGGTGTCCAGCGATCGGGGCCTCGCCGGGGCGTACAACACCAACGTCATCCGCATGGCCGAGGCCCGGCTCATCGAGCTGAACGGCGAGGGCGTCGACACCCGGGTGTACGTGGTCGGCAAGAGGGCGCAGAGCTACCTCCGCTACCGCGGGTACCAGATCGAGCGGGCCTTCCTCGCCGTCACCGACACCCCCGGCTACGGCGACGCCCGCGCCATCGCCAACCTGCTGATGAACGACTACGCCGAGGGGGCGATCGACTCGCTGGAGGCCTTCTCCACGCGGTACGTCTCGGCCCTCACCCAGACCGCCTCCCGCTGGCCGGTCCTGCCGATCACGCCGCCCGAGCAGGAGGCCGCCGCCCCCGGCGCCGCCGTCCCCGGCGCCGCCGCCCCCGGCGCCGAAGCCTCCGACGAGGCACCGGCCTCGTTCGGGTACACCTACGAGCCGTCGGCCGACCTGCTGCTGGGGCTGCTGCTGCCCCGCTACGTGGAGGCCACCGTCTTCGGGATGCTCCTGGACGCCTCGGCGTCGGAGCACGCCGCCCGGCGGCGGGCCATGAAGGCCGCCACCGAGAACGCCGAGGACCTGACCCGTGTGCTGTCCCGTCAGGCCAACCAGGCCCGCCAGGCGGAGATCACCACCGAGATCTCTGAGATCGTCGGCGGCGCCGAGGCCCTGACCCAAGGTTGAGACAAGGAGAGACCGTGAGCGAACAGAGCGCCGGACGCATCGTCAAGGTTGCCGGACCGGTCGTGGACGTGGAGTTCCCGCCCGACGCCCTGCCCGAGATCTACGACGCCATCGAGTTCGACTTCGAACTCGGCGGCGAGCGGCAGTTCGTGGTCGCCGAGGTCGCCCAGCACCTCGGCGGCGGCCGGGTGCGCGCCATCGCCATGAAGGCCACCGACGGCCTGGTGCGCGGCGCCCCCGCCCGCAACACCGGGAGCCCGATCTCCGTCCCCGTGGGCCCCGAGACGCTGGGCCACATCTTCAACGTGCTCGGCGAGCCGCTCGACGCCGACGACCTCGAGTTCACGCAGCGCTGGCCCATCCACCGCCCGCCGCCGGCGTTCTCCGAGGTGGGTGCTCAGCGGGAGCTGTTCGAGACCGGCATCAAGGTGATCGACCTGCTCGAGCCGTACGTGCAGGGCGGCAAGATCGGCATGTTCGGCGGCGCCGGCGTGGGCAAGACGGTGATCATCCAGGAGATGATCCACCGGGTCGCCACCGAGCACGGCGGCGTGTCGGTGTTCGCCGGCGTGGGAGAGCGGACCCGTGAGGGCAACGACCTCTACACCGAGATGACCGAGTCGGGTGTGCTCGAGAAGGCGGCCCTGGTGTTCGGCCAGATGGACGAGCCTCCGGGGGTCCGCCTGCGGGTGGGGCTGTCGGCGTTGACGATGGCCGAGTACTTCCGGGACGAGATGAACCAGGACGTGCTGCTGTTCATCGACAACATCTTCCGGTTCACCCAGGCCGGCTCCGAGGTCTCCACCCTGCTGGGCCGGATGCCGTCGGCGGTGGGCTATCAGCCGACGCTGGCCGACGAGATGGGCGCCCTCCAGGAGCGCATCACCTCGGTGCACGGCCGTTCGATCACCTCGTTGCAGGCCATCTACGTGCCTGCCGACGACATCACCGACCCGGCCCCGCACACCACCTTCGCCCACCTGGACGCGATGACGGTGCTGTCCCGGTCGATCTCCGAGAAGGGCATCTACCCGGCGGTGGACCCGCTCGACTCGACCTCGCGCATCCTGGACCCCCGCATCGTCGGCGACGAGCACTATCAGACGGCCATCCAGGTGCAGCAGATCCTGCAGCGGTACAAGGACCTGCAGGACATCATCGCCATCCTGGGGATCGACGAGTTGTCCGAGGAGGACAAGCTCATCGTGGGCCGTGCCCGGCGCATCGAGCGGTTCCTGTCCCAGCCGTTCTTCGTGGCAGAGCAGTACACCAACATCCCCGGCATCAACGTGCCACTG
The DNA here is from genome assembly GCA_020444505.1 of Actinomycetota bacterium. Classification (GTDB taxonomy): domain Bacteria; phylum Actinomycetota; class Acidimicrobiia; order Spongiisociales; family UBA11373; genus JAHJML01. The sequence continues at coordinate 45,851 of JAHLKU010000001.1, forward strand.
GACGAGACGATCCACTCGTTCCGCCAGATCGTCGAGGGCGAGGCCGACCACCTGCCCGAGCAGGCGTTCTACATGCAGGGCGGCATCGACGACGTCATCGCCCGCGCCAAGGAGATGGAGAACGAGTGAGCAAGCCCTTCTCCCTGACGGTGGTGTCGCCCGAGTCGATCGTCTGGTCGGGCTCGGCGGAGTTGCTGGTGACCCGCACCACCGAGGGCGAGATCGGCATCCTCGCCGATCACGAGCCGACCATGGCCGCCCTGGCCACCGGCAGCACGGTCATCACCGCCGAGGGCGGGGAGCAGGTGAGCCTGGCCATCCACGGCGGGTTCCTGCAGGTGCTCCACAACGAGGTGACGCTGCTCACCGACCGCGCCGAGATCGCCGAAGGCGGCCGTGAAGAGGCCGCCCGTCTCGCCGGCGGCCTCGCCGACGGCGCCTAGATGACCCGGCCCGCCCCCGTGGGCGAACCCGACCTCCTGGCACTGCGCGCGTTGCTGCGCGCCGCGGGCCTCCCCGACGACGTGGGAGAGCATCGCGACACGCTGGTCGCCGTGGCCCGGGACGGCGACGTGGTCGTCGGCGGGGTGGCAGTGGAGATCCACGACGGCCACGGCCTGCTCCGCTCGCTGGTGGTGGACGACGGGTTCCGGTCGATGGGGATCGGCCGCGGCCTGGTGGCCGCCGCCGAGGCGGCGGCCGGCGCCCGCGGCCTCGACGCGCTCACCCTGCTCACCGAGGGCGCCGCCGGGTACTTCGAGCCCCTCGGGTACCAGGGGGTGGCGCGGGACGCGGTGCCGGGGCCGCTGCAGGCGTCGAGCGAGTTCGCCGGCCTGTGCCCCGACGATGCGACGGCGATGACCAAGCCGCTCTGACGCCGGCCCCGCTAACCTCTGCCGCCGTGCCCGGCTTGCTGGCGTTCCACGCCCACCCCGACGACGAGTCGCTCTCCATGGGCGGCACCCTGGCGCGCTACGCCGACGCCGGCGAGCACGTCGTGGTGGTGACCGCCACCAACGGCGAGGTCGGCGAGATCCACAACCACGACGACCCGGAGTCCATCCGGGACCGCCTCGGCGAGGTGCGGCTGGAGGAACTGGCGGCGGCCACCGGGATCCTCGGGGTCGAGAGCGAGCGGCTCGGGTACCGGGACTCGGGGATGATGGGCACCGCCGACAACGGCAACCCCCGCTGCTTCTGGCAGGCCGACTTCATGGAGGCGGTGGGCCGCCTGGTGGCGGTGATCCGCCGCCACCGGCCCGAGGTGGTCACGTGCTACGACCCCTACGGCGGCTACGGCCACCCCGATCACATCCAGGTGCACCGGGTGGGGACCGCCGCCTTCTTCGGGGCGGCCGACATCGGGCGCTTCCCGCCCGGCGGCGGTGAGGAGCCGTGGCAGCCGTCCAAGCTGTACTGGGCCACCTGGCCGCGGGAGCGCTCTCGCCGCTCCAGGGAGGCCATGCTGGCGATGGGGCGGATCACCCCCGAGGAGGCGGCCCGGGAGCCCGGCCACGGCACCCGCGACGAGGACATCACCACCCGCCTCGACGTGAGGGACTGGTTCGACCGCAAGTGGGAGGCGGTGCTGGCCCACCACACCCAGATCGCCGCCGATTCGTGGTTCCGGGCCCTGCCCGAGGAGGTGCGGCGGGAGGGGTTCGGCATCGAGACCTACCAGATGGTGTTCGACCGGACCGGGTCCGACCCGGCTGCACCGGATCTGTTCTCCGGGCTCAGGTAGCGCGGTGGGCCCGGCCGCGGCGCACTGGAAGCGGCACCTCGAAGCCTGGGCCATACCCGCCGACCTGCTCGCCGCCGCCGAGGAGCCTCCGTACGGGTGGCCGCCCGCCGTCCTCGCCAGGATGCGACGCGAGCGCGACCGGGGGGCGGCAACGCCCACCATCGACATCGTGACCGGCCTCGCCCCCGATGAGGGGACGGTGCTCGACGTGGGGGCGGGCACCGGCCGCCTCGCCGTGCCGCTGGCCCGGGCCGGGCACCGGGTGACGGCCGTGGAGCCGGCGGCGACGATGCTGGCCGGGCTGCGGGAGGGGGCCGCCGGCCTCCCGGTGGAGGTCGTGGAGGGCCGCTGGCCGGAGGCGGCCGGCGTGGTGGGGCGTCACGACGTGGCCGTGTCGGCGCACGTGGTGTACGACGTGGCCGACCTCGCCCCGTTCCTCGCAGCGCTCGCCGACCGGGCGGCGGCGGTGGTGATCGAGTGCGGCGCCGACCATCCCTGGGCGTCGCTGGCGCCGCTGTACCGGGCGCTCCACGGCCTGGAGCGCCCCGCCGGGCCCACCGTGGACGACCTGGCGGCCGTGGTCGAGGAGATCACCGGTGCCGCCCCCGAGGTGGAACGCTGGGAGGCGGCGCGGCCGCTGTGGTTCGCCGACGAGCCCGAGATGCTGGCCTTCTACCGGCGGCGCCTGGTGTTGCCTGCGGACCGCACCCCGGAACTGGCGGCGCTGCTGGCGCCCCGGGTGCGGCGGTTCGGCGGCGGCGTGACGCTCGACGACCGGCCGAGGCAGACCGCCACCGTCTGGTGGCGGGCCTGAGCGGGCGGAGCCTCACTACCCTCCGTGCCATGGACTTCTATGCACGGATCAACATCCTGGGCGGCCGCGCCGTCCGCCTCCCCAAGGGCGACGTACGCGACGCCGTCTCGCTCGACGCCGACCCGGTGGCCAGGGCGCAGGGCTGGGTCGCCAAGGGCGCCGATCGCCTGTTCGTGGTCGACCTGGACGCTGCCGCCTACCGCGACACCAGGAACCGGCCGCTGATCGGCCGGATCGTCGAGGCGGTCGACGTCCCGGTGCACGCCGCCGGGGGCGTGCGCTCCGCCGGCGACGTCGCCTGCATGCTCGACCTGGGCGTCGAGCAGGTCGGCATGGGCACCGCCGCGGTCAACAACCAGGTGCAGCTGTGGGACCTGTGCCGGGACAACCCGGGCCGCATCTTCGTGACCCTCGACGTGCTGCCCGACGAGGAGCTCGCCACCAGGGGATGGATGGCCGGCAGCGGCCGTTACCTGGAGGAGACCCTCATCGAGCTGTCGTCGGCCGGCGCCGCCGGCTTCCACGTGCAGGCGGCCAACCGCGACGCCCTGGTCGAGCCGACCAACCTGGGCCTGCTGCGGGCGACGCTGGCGGTGGTGGAGGAGCCGGTGATCGCCTCCGGCGGGGCGCGCGACGTCGCCGACCTCACGTCGCTGCGCGACCTGGTGCACGAAGGGCGCCGCCTGCAGGGCGTGGTGGTGGGCCGGGAGGTCACCGAGGGCCGGTTCAGCATCGAGGAGGCCAGGGCGCTCCTCGGGGAGGCGTAGGCGATGCACATCGGGTTCCTCAACCCGCAGGGCAACTTCGACCCCGACGACTCCTACTGGACCGAGCACCCCGATTTCGGGGGCCAGCTGGTGTACGTGAAGCAGGTCGCGCTGGCGCTGGGGGAGATGGGCCACCGGGTGGACATCCTCACCCGCCGGGTGGTGGACGACGACTGGCCGCCGTTCGCCGCCGAAGAGGACGCCTACCCGGGTGCGCCCAACGTGCGGATCCTGCGGATCTCCGCCGGCGACGACGACCGCTTCCTCCGCAAGGAGGACCTGTGGCCGTACCTGGGGCGCGATTGGGTGCCGGGCATCCTGGCCCGCTACCGGGCCGAGGGGTCCCTGCCCGACGCCTTCACCGGCCACTACGGCGACGGCGGGCTGGCGGCGGTGCTGCTCCGCGAGGCCGCCGGGGTGCCGTTCACCTTCACCGCCCACAGCCTCGGCGCCCAGAAGATGGACAAGCTGGGCGCATCGGCCGGGTCCCTGGCTTCCCTCGAGGACCGCTACCACTTCGCCGCCCGGCTGACGGCGGAACGGCTGGCGATGAACCACTCCGGCGTCGACATCACCAGCACCGGCCAGGAGCGCATGGAGCAGTACGGCCACCGGGCCTACGCCGGCGCCGTGGACCCGGGTGACGACGCCCGCTTCTCGGTGGTGCCGCCCGGCGTGAATCTGGCGATCTTCGGCATCGACGCCCGGTCGCCACGGGAGGACGAGGTCCGGCGCACCGTGGACGACCGGCTGGAGCGCGACCTGGCCCCCGGCAGGCGGGGCCTGCCGGTGGTGGTGGCGTCGAGCCGGCTCGACCCGAAGAAGAACCATCTCACGATCGTGGAGGCCTTCGCCGCCGACGGGGCGCTGCGGGACGCGGCCAACCTGGTGATCCTCACCGGGTCGCTCGACGACCCGCTGCGCAGCGACGAGGGCGCCTCGCCCGGCGAGCTCGAGGTGCTGGGGCCGATCCGCGACCTGATCGCCTCCTCCGGGCTCGACGGGGCGGTGGCGGCGTTCGCCCTGCCGGGGCAGGACCGCCTCGCCGCCGCCTACCGCTACCTCGCAGAGCGGCGGTCGGTGTTCTGCCTGACCGCGCTGTACGAGCCGTTCGGCCTCGCTCCCCTGGAGGCGGCCGCCGCAGGGCTGCCGCTGGTGGTGACCCGCAACGGCGGGCCGTCGGAGAGCCTGGTGGACGGGGCCACCGAGTACGGCGTGCTGGTGGACCCGGCCGACCCCGAGGCGGTGGCCGCCGGGCTGCGGCGGGCTCTCGGGGCGGGGTGGGACGCCCTGGCCGAGGCCGGCAGGCAGCGGGTGCTGGATCGCTACACGTGGGACCGCACCGCCGAGGGCTACCTGGCGGCGATCGGGCGGGCACGCTCGGCGCCGCCGCGCGACCTGCTGCCGATCCCCCCGTGGTTCGGGGACCCGGACGGCTCGGACCCCTTCGACGCGGCCGACCTGGCCCGGCTCTACGCCCCGCCCTCGCCGGACTGACGCTTCCGCTCCTCCCGCCGCTCCCGGCGCTCCAGGCGCGCCTCGGCGGCGAGGGAGGCGATGCGGGTGACCAGGGCGACGATGATGCCGACGCCGATGAGGACGTAGAAGATGGTGAACAGGCGGCCCCGGAAGGTGTGGGGGGAGAAGTCGCCGTAGCCCACCGTGGTCAGGGTGATCACACAGAAGTAGAAGGCCTGGAAGTACGTCCATCCCTCGACGCGGTGGAACAGGAACGACCCGCCGACCAGCAGGGTCAGCGACAGCAACATCAGGCTCCGGAAGACCGGGTCCTCCCAGCCGCGGCGGATCGCCTGGCCGAGCCGTTGGAACACCACGAACAGCATCTGGCAACCTCCCTGCGCCAGAGGCTAGGCGCGCCGGGAGGGGTCGGGCCCGGCACGGGGAGATCCCCCGCCGCCGGGGTGCGGCCGGCGTCCCCGGCCCGCCGCAGCGGGGCAGGCCGGGTGCGGCGGCGCTACTCGACGACCCAGGAGCCGGTCGAGGTGACCAGTTGCTTCAGGTCGCCGGGGCCCTTGGCGTCGGTCGCGGCGGCGATCTGGCGGTCGAGGTCGTCCTCGTACACGGGGCGCTCGACGCTGCGGAACACGCCGATCGGGGTGGGCCCGTAGGGGCCGTGCGACAGCCTGCTGAGGGCGAACGCAGCGGCCGGGCTCTCCGCGCCGGCGTCGTGGACGTGGATGTTGGCGATGCCGACCTCGGCGACGTCCACGATGTGGGCGGTGCCGTCGTGGATCATCACGCCGTGCTCGTCGTCGGGGCCGAACGTCACCGGCTTGCCGTGCTCCAGGTGGACGCGGTTCTCGGTCCGCTCCTGCTTGCCGGTCAGGGCCTGGAACGCCTTGTCGTTGAAGACGTTGCAGTTCTGGTAGATCTCGACGAAGGCCGCCCCGCGATGGTCGTATGCCGCCTCGAGCATGGCGATGGTGTGGTCGCGGTCCATGTCGATGGTCCTGGCCACGAAGCTCGCCTCGGCGCCGAGCGCGAGCGACACCGGGTTGAAGGGCAGGTCGATCGACCCCATGGGGCTCGACTTGGTCTGCTTGCCCTTCTCGCTGGTGGGGGAGTACTGGCCCTTGGTGAGGCCGTAGATCTGGTTGTTGAACAGCAGCACCTTGAGGTTCACGTTCCGCCGCATGGCGTGGATGATGTGGTTGCCGCCGATCGACAGCGCGTCGCCGTCGCCGGTGACCACCCACACGCTCAACTCGGGCCGGGCCACGGCGATGCCGCTGGCGATGGCCGGCGCCCTGCCGTGGATGCTGTGCATGCCGTAGGTGTTCATGTAGTACGGGAAGCGGCTCGAGCAGCCGATCCCGGAGATGAACACGGCGTGCTCGCGCGGGATGCCGGACTCGGCCATGTAGTTCTGCACCGAGGCGAGGATCGTGTAGTCCCCGCAGCCGGGGCACCAGCGGACCTCCTGCGGGCTCTGCCAGTCCTGACGGGTGGTGGTCTGGGTCGTCATGACGCGATCAGCTCCATGATCTTGTCGCGGATCTCGGCTGCCTTGAACGGCTGCCCCTGCACTTTGGAGAGCCGGATACCGTCCAGCAGGTACTCGGCGCGCAGCAGGCGCCACAACTGCCCCCGGTTCAACTCGGGGATCAGCACCTTGTCGTAGGACGCCAGCACCTCGCCCAGATTCCTGGGGAACGGGTTGAGGTGGCGGAGGTGGGCCCTGGCGACCTTGCCGCCGCCCGTCCGCACCATCCGCACCGCGGCGTGGATGGCCGACGAGGTGGACCCCCACCCCAGCACCAGCACGGTGGCGCCGTCGTCGGCGTCCACCTCGACATCGGCGATGTCGTCGGCGATGCCGGCGATCTTCCGCTCGCGGTAGGCCACCATCAACTCGTGGTTCTCTCCGTCGTACTTGACGCCGCCGGTGCCGTCCTCCTTCTCGAGGCCGCCCACTCGGTGCTCCAGCCCGGGCGTGCCCGGCACGGCCCACGGTCGGGAGTGCGTGTCGGGGTCCCGCAGGTAGGGGAGGAACCCCTCGGGGGTGTTCGGCTCGGTCTGGAACGGGACGCTGATGTCGGGCAACGCGTCCAGGTCGGGCACCTGCCACGGCTCTGCGCCGTTGGCGATGTAGCCGTCCGACAGCAGCAGCACCGGCGTCATGTACTTGAGGGCGATGCGGGCCGCCTCGATGGTGGTCTCGAACGCGTCGGACGGCGACCCGACCGCCAGCACCGGCAGCGGCGACTCGCCGTGGCGGCCGTACACCGCCATGAGCAGGTCCGACTGCTCGGTCTTGGTGGGGAGGCCGGTGGACGGCCCGCCGCGCTGCACGTCCACGATCAGCATCGGCAGTTCCGTCATCAGCGCCAGGCTGATCGTCTCGCTCTTGAGGGCGACGCCGGGGCCCGAGGTGCCGGTGACGCCGAGGTGGCCGGCGAACGCGGCGCCGAGGGCGGCGCCTGCGGCGGCGATCTCGTCCTCGGCCTGGAAGGTCCGCACCCCGAAGTTCCGGTGCTTGGACAGCTCGTGGAGGATGTCCGACGCAGGGGTGATCGGGTACGAGGCGTAGAACACCGGCAGCTTGGCGGCGACGCCGGCGGCGACGATGCCCCACGCCACGGCCAGGTTCCCGGTCACGTTGGTGTAGGTGCCGGGCTCCATGTGGGCCGGCTTCACCTCGTAGGTGTGCCGGAAGATCTCCGTGGTGACGCCCAGGTTGTACCCGGCCTTGAAGGCGTTGACGTTGGCGGCCAGCACCTGGGGGTCCTTGCCGAACTTGCGCTCGATCCACCCCAGGGTGGGCTCGATGGGCCGGTTGTACATCCAGGCGAGCACCCCGAGGGCCAGGAAGTTCTTCGAGCGCAGCACGCCCCGGCCCTTGAGGCCGGTCTCCTCGACCGCCTTCTTGGTCAGCTCCTCCATGGGGACCGGCAGCACCGTGTACCCGTCGAGCGTGCCGTCCTCGAGCGGGTTGGAGGTGTACCCGGCCTTGGTCCAGCGGCGCTCGGTGAAGGCGTCGGTGTTGACGATGATGGTGCCGGTGGCCTGCAGGTCGCCCAGGTTGGCCATGAGGGCCGCCGGGTTCATCGCCACCAGGACGTCGGGGTGGTCGCCCGGCGTCAGGATGTCGCGGTCGGCGATGTGCACCTGGTACGAGGACACGCCGCCCAGGGTGTCGGCGGGGGCGCGGATCTCGGCCGGGTACGACGGGAAGGTGGAGAGGTCGTTGCCGAAGATGGCCGACGCCTCGGTGAACCGGGCCCCGGCCAGCTGCATGCCGTCACCGGAGTCACCGGCGAACCGGATGCGCACCGATGCGATCTCCTCGACCTCGGCTTCGTCTCTCGGGGGTGCTTCCTGGGACACCTCGATGCCTGCCTTGTTGCTCGGGTAGGTGCGCGATCGATGCGCAATGCGAGGCGCCATTGTATGCGGCTCGCCGTCCCTTCAGAAAGGGCCGTCCGGCGCCGGGGGTCGCGAACCGACGATGCCGGCCCCTTCCAGCGCCATGCCGGCGGCGAGCAGCAGGTCCTCGCCCCAGGCCGGTCCGATCAGCTGCAGCGATGGGGGCGGGGTGCCTGCGGAGGCCAGCGGGAGCGCGATCGCCGGCAGCGAGGCGTGGTTCACCAGGGCGGTGAACCGGGAGAAGGCACCCCGGTAGGGCACCGGCCCCGCCCGGGACTCGGCGTGCTCCTCGCCGATGCGCTTGCGGCGGGCGGCCACGGTGGGGGTGGCCAGCACGTCGTAGCGGTTCAGCAGGCGCCCGAAGGCGCCGCGCAGCGCCGCCCGCCAGGCCAGTGCGTCCTGGTATCCGTCGGGGTCGGCCTCGAACAGCGGCGCCATCCGCTCGGCGACGTCCGGCCCGTACCGGTCGGGGTGGCGGGCGAACCACCCGCGGTGCACCCGGGCCACCTCCGGGCGGAACGACGCGGTGATCTCGGGGCCGGGGTGGAGCATCGGCGCCGACACCTCCTCCACCACGGCCCCGGCGGCGGCCGCGGCCTCGAGGGCGGCGCCGAACCCCGCCCCGGTGTCGGCGTCGAGGGCGGTGTCCACCCACTCGGACGGCACGCCCACCCGCAGCCCGGCGAGCGGTCGCGGCTCCGAGGGCACCGCGACGGGACGGGGCACCGACCAGGGGTCGCGGGCATCGTCGCCGGCCATGACCCGGTACAGGAGCGCCAGGTCGCCGATCGTCCTTGCGAGCGGCCCGACGGTGTCGATCGACGGCGCCAGCGGGAACACCCCGTGCAGCGGGACCCTGCCGTGGGTGACCTTGAGCCCGGCGATGCCGCACAACGCGGCCGGCACCCGCACCGACCCGCCGGTGTCGGTGCCCACCCCGAGCGCGGCCATGCCGGCGGCGACCGCCACCGCCGACCCGCCCGAGGACCCGCCGGGGGAGAGGGCGGGGTCCCACGGGTTGCGGACCGGGCCGAACCAGTGGTTCTCGCTGCTGAAGCCGAAGGCGAACTCGTGGAGGCCGGTGCGGCCGACGACGACGCCGCCGGCGGCCTCGATGCGCTCCACCACCGCCGCCGATGCGGCGGGCACCTCGCGGTAGAAGCCGGAGCCGCAGGTGGTGGGGCGGCCGGCGTGGTCGATCAGGTCCTTGAGCGCCACCGGGACCCCGGCCAGCGGGCCCGGGTCCTCTCCTGCGGCGACCGCGGCGTCGATCCGGGCGGCGCGGGCCAGGGCGCGCTCGGCGTCCACCAGGGTGAAGGCGTTGAGGCCGGCGCCGGCCCCGATCGCCGCCAGGTGCTCCTCGACGACGGTGACCGCCGCCGTCTCGCCCCGGCCGACCTCCTTCGCGATGCGGGCGGCCGGGAGCGCGGTCCCGCTCACCAGTCGACGGAGTTCTGCTCGGGGAAGATCGAGATCCAGGGGTGGCCGGGCGGCACGGTGAGCGGCGCACCGTCCTCGTCGGTGAACGTGAACGGGTCCCGGTAGCGGTCACGATGCCAGGTGCCGGTCTTCACCACGCCGTCGTAGAAGATCTCGACGGGGCCGCTGCCGACGGTGTCGATGGCCGGCACCTTGTTGCCGTCGATCCCCGCAGCCGGCCTGGCCAGGTAGCGGGTGCCCTCGATGACCACCAGCACCTCGGCCGAGACCTGCCTCGTGGTGCCGTCGCGGTCGGTGACCATGTGGGCGATGGGGTTCTCGGTGCCGATGGAGCGGTAGTACCGGCCGTCCTCGTACCGCCACGAGTAGATCGTGGTGTTGTTCGCCCAGTTGAAGGTGATCGCGGTCGCCTCTTCGGTGGGCATCTCGTCCCAGGGGGCGATGTCGTAGAGCATGGTGCCGAACTCGTCGCTGTAGCCCCTGCCGTCGGCGGTGTCCCGCAGCGCCTCGGTGTCGCCGTACAGGTTGTGCGGCTGGGGACGGGACGAGATCCGGTACGTGCCGGCGACCTCGCCGATCATCCTGATGCCGCGGTCGGCGGTGAGGCCCAGGATCCAGGGCTGGCCGCCGCTGATCACGGCCACTGCGTTCATGGGAAGCAGGACGGTGGAGTCCGTGGGCCGGAGCGAGCGGATCGGGCCGACGTAGTCGGTGTCGGTGGTGTGGAAGAGCGCCACGAAGCGGGTGAAGCCGCCCTCCACCAGGATCTCCATGACGGCGTCGGCCCGATCGATGCCGGACTGGGGGCGGGCGTCGGGGTGGTTGTCCACCTTGACGGCCATCACCCGTCGCGCCGCGAGGTCGGCGTCGTCGATGGCCAGGCCGGTGAGGGGGGCGACGGGGCCGTCGTAGACGGTGGTCGTGGTGGTAGAGGTGGTGCTGGTGGACGACGTCGTGGTGGTCTCCGGCACGGTGGTGGTGGTGGTCGTGGTGGAGGTGGTCGTCGTGGTCGGGGCGGTGGTGGTGGTCGTCTTGGCGGCATCGCCGCCGCAGGCGGCGAGGGCCAGGCCCAGGGCGACCACGAGCGGCAGGGCGCGGGTGGGTCTCATAGTCGGGTCACGTTAGCCGCCCCCGGTGGATGCGGCCCATGCGCCTACCCGGCCGGGCGCAGCGTGAGCGTGTGGCGCGTCGCGCGGGCCACCATCGGCTCCGACCACGCGATCGGCAGCGCATCGCCCTTGCGCCACAACTCGAACTGGTCGGCGTAGTGATGCGAGAACGGGTTGCCCGACTGGCCGCCCGGGAGCACGAACCGCGCCTGCTCCCATGCGCCGACGTCCACCGCCATGCGCAGCGAGGCGACCGCGAAGTCGGGGTTGCCGGTCGGGTCGGCCGGGTCCACGGGGGCCGGGTTCACGGTGTTGGCGTCGCCGCCGTAGGGGATGGGCCCCAGGTCGAACACCCGGTCGAGCGGCGGGCGGGCGCTCAGCGGGTGCCGCAGGGTCAACCGGCGGACCGTGCCCCACTCCCAGCCGTCGGGGCCGGCTCCGTGGTCGGCCTCCAGCCGGGCCCAGGCGGCCTCGAGCGCCGCCCTGGTCCTGGCCCGCCAGCCCTCGGGGAACCAGCCGTCGGGCCGGGTCCGCAGCAGCCGGGACAGGTGCGACACGCGCCGCACCAGGAACATGTTGAACGGCACGAGCGGGGTGAACCCCTTGCCGAGCGCCCACTCGGCACTGCGGGGCGCCCGGGCGGCGACGACCGCGGTGATCATCTCGCCGAGGAACACCTCGAACAGGGTGGCGGCAGCCGAATCGGGCGACAGCACGCCGTCCCACCCCTCGAGGATGGCGGCGGCGGGCAACCCCTCGGCCGCCTCCAGCACGACGGGGGCGAGTTCGCGCCACACGGTGGACGTGCGGTCCATCTGGAACTCGAGCGTCGAGGGCACGTCCCAATCGTCGCGGGACGAGAGCACCTCGGCGATGCGCGACACCCGGTAGCCGTCGAGGAAGTCGTGGCTCAGCCAGGCGGCGTCCTCGGCGGGCAGGTTGTTGGCGGTGGCGACGAACCCGGTGTCCGGGTCCACGGCGCGGGGCAGCCGCTCGAAGGGGACAGGCTCCGGGCCCCAGGCGGTGGACGGGTCGGCCGCCGGCAGCGGGACCGCACCCGAACCCCTGCGCCGGTCGGGGGCGTCGCCGATCAACTGCCACCCGATCGTGCCCGACGCATCGGCGTAGGCGACGTTCAGGGGCAGCGACGGCCAGGAGGTGAACGCCTCGCCGATGTCGGCGAACTCCCGGATCCGCACCAGGTCGAACAGCCCGCCCATCTCCCGGGGTTGCAGCCAGGTGGCGGCCATGGAGAGCGCCCCCACGTCGCCGTCGAACGCCGGCCCGACGATGGGGCCGCGGTCGGTGACCAGCACGTCGAGGTCGATGGGCTCACCGCCCTTCACCGAGATGACCTCGGCGATGACCTCACACGGCACGAACCGGTCGCCGCGCCGCACGCTGCGCCCGTCCGGCCCCATCTCCTCCAGGTAGAGGTCGGTGTTGTCGATGAGCCCGGCCGTCACGCCCCAGGCGGCGTGCCCGTTGTGGGCTGCGGCCACCGCAGGGGCCCCCGTCATCGAGGCGCCTGCCACCGACCAGCCGGGGGTGGTGAGGTGGATCAGGTACCAGTGCGGCGGGAGCACCGGCGCCAGGTGGGGGTCGTTGGCCAGCAGCGGGCGCCCCGTGGAGGTGCGGGATGCGGCCAGGGCCCAGTTGTTCGACCCGCCGCCCAGCCCGGTCACCTCACCGAGCGCCTCGAGGTCGGCCGCGAGGCGGGCGGCGAGTGCCGCCTCCTGCCGCTCCCCGGCCACGGTGCCGGGAGGCGTGCTGGCCACGTGCCACGCCGGGTAGGCGGGGTCGAGGTCGGCGACGGCCTCCGGGCCGTCGGTGCGGAGCATGGCCAGCCGCGCCAGCTCGCTGTCCCAGTTGGAGGCGAGGCTGAAGGCCATGAGCGCCAGGAACCCCATGGCGTCGGCCGCCTCGTAGGGGGTGGGCCGGCTGCGGAGCAGCACGAAGGGGTGGGGGCGCCGGCGAAGCCCGGCGGTGGCGCCCGCGGTGACGCCGGCGGCGTAGGCCTCGGCCAGGACGCGGTGCTCGGCCGACAACGCGGCGACGGCGGCCTCGCCGAACCGCCGCAGCCCCATGCGGCGGCTGATGCGGTCCACCGGCACGCCGTCGGCGCCGACCAGCGCGGCCACGGTGCCGCGCACCGCCCGCAGCCTGGTCTCCATCTGGAAGGGGCGGTCCTGGCCGTGGCAGAAGCCCAGGCCGAACCAGGCGTCGGCGTCGCTGCCTGCGGCGACGTGCGGGACGCCGAAGCGGTCCCTCCTGATGGTGATCTCCCCGTCCAACCCGGCCACCTCGAGGGTGCCGTCGACCGTGGGGAGCCGTCTGCCGAGCGCCCGGAGGGCCAGTCTCGCAAGGTTCATCGTTCCACCTCCCGCTCCGGCGATCCTACGCCGAGCGGAGCACGCGTCCCCGGGTGGGGTGCCGGCGTGTCCATCCTGTGCACCCTCTAGTGTGACGCCAGGAGGTGGCCATGCGTGACGTGGTGACGGCGATCCTCGGCGGCGGGCGCGGGACCCGCCTCTGGCCCTTGACGAGAGACCGGGCGAAGCCGGCCGTGCCGGTGGCCGGCAAGTACCGGCTGATCGACATCCCGATCAGCAACAGCCTCGATGCCGGCATCGACTCGATCTTCGTGCTGACGCAGTTCAACAGCGCCAGCCTCCACCGCCACATCGCCAGGACGTACCGCTTCGACTCGTTCAGCAGCGGCTTCGTGAACATCCTCGCCGCAGAGCAGAACATGCGGAGCACCGACTGGTACCAGGGCACGGCCGACGCCGTCCGCCAGAACATCGACCGCCTCACCGAGAACGATCCGTCGGAGGTCATCATCCTCTCCGGCGACCAGTTGTACCTGATGGACCTGGAGGACTTCGTGCGCCGCCACCGCGAGGCCGGCGCCGACGTCACCATCGCCGTCTCGCCGGTGAGCCCCGAGGAGGCGAGGGCGCTGGGCATCATGCGGCTCGACAGGGAGGGCCGCCTGGTGGAGTTCGTCGAGAAACCCGACGACCCGGCCGAGATCGAGCGGCTCACCCTGGACGCCGCCACGGTGGAGGCGACCGGGGTCGACGCCGCGCCCGGCTCGCTGCTGGCCAGCATGGGCATCTACGTGTTCCGCTCCGGTGCGCTGGTGGACCTGCTGGCGTCGGAGGGCGACGACTTCGGCAAGAATCTCATTCCGCAGGCGGTCGCCGAACAGGACGCGTACGGCTACGTCCACAGCGGGTACTGGAGGGACATCGGCACCATCGGCGCCTTCCACCTCGCCAGCCTGGAACTGACCCACCAGTTGCCGTCGCTGAACCTGTACGACACGAAACGGCCCGTCTACACCCGGCCCCGCTTCCTCCCGCCGGTGAAGGTGACCGACTGCCGCATCTACGAGTCGCTGCTCGCCGACGGCGCCATCCTGTCGGGGTCGGAGATCATTCGGTCGGTGATCGGCATCCGCTCCCTGGTGCGGTCCGGCTCGGTGCTCGACCGGGTGGTGGTGATGGGCAACCGCTCCTACGGCGACACCGGGGAGGACGCCCCTCCGGCCCTCGGCATCGGCCACGACTGTGAGATCCGCGACGCGATCCTCGACAGCGACGTGTCGATCGGCGACGGCTGCCGCCTCGTCAACCGGGACGGCGTGACGGAAGCCGACGGGGACGGGTGGTACATCCGCGACGGGGTGATCGTGGTGCCCCGGCTGCAGGCGATCCCGCCGGGGACGGTCATCTGATGCGGATCGCCTTCCTCAGCGCCGAGATGGCCCCGTACGCCCACGTGGGGGGCCTCGGCGACGTGGCCCGCTGGTTGCCGGAGGCGCTCGCCGCCGGTGGCGACGAGGTGGCCGCGTTCCTGCCCCGCTACGACGTGCTGCGGGGCGACCCGCCCATCACCGAGATCGCCTCGGGCGTCACGGTGCCCGGGTTCGGCGAGGTGGGTGTGGCGCGGCTCGAGCACGACGGCGCCGCCGACCTGTACCTGATCGATGCCCCGGAGTGGTTCGCCCGCGGGGCGGTGTATCCCGACGACGGCGACGATCACCTCCGGTACTCGTGTTTCACGGCGTCGGTGATCGCGGCGTGCGAGGTGCTCGATTGGGTGCCCGACGTGTTCCACGCCAACGACTTCCACACCGCGCTGCTGCCGCTGCAGACGGTGGCCGCCGGGCTCCCCTGGGCCGCCGTGCCGGTGGTGCTGACCATCCACAACCTGGCCTTCCAGGGGGCCTTCCCGATGGCCGACGCCCCTCGCATGGGCCTCGCCGGGAGGGAGGCCCTGATCGTGCCGGCGGGCGACGACTGGGGCAACGCGCTGGCGAGCGGCATCCTCGGCGCGGACCTGGTCACCACCGTCAGCCCCACCTACGCCCGCGAGATCCTGACACCCGAGCAGGGCATGGACCTCGACGAGGTGCTCCTGGAGCGGGAGGCCGACCTGGTGGGCATCCTCAACGGGATCGGCGAGGAGTGGGACCCCGCCACCGACCCGTGGATCGAGCACAACTACGACCTGTCCGCCGCCGGCGAGAAGTGGCGCAACCGCGACGCGCTCCGGGAGGAGCTGGGCCTGGAGGGCGAGCCCGTGCCGGTGCTGGGGGTGGTGTCGCGCCTCACCGACCAGAAGGGCTTCGACCTGTTCGAGGAGACCGTGGTGCCGCTGGTCCTGCACCGCGCCGCCCAGCTGGCGGTGGTGGGGACCGGCTCGCCCGAGATCGAGGCGATGTTCGAGTCGCTGGCGGAGGAGCACCCGGGCTGGGTGGCGTACCGGCGGGCGTTCGACATCGGGCTCGGCCACCGCATCGAGGCCGGCGCCGACCTGTTCCTGATGCCGTCGCGCTTCGAGCCGTGCGGGCTCAACCAGATGTACAGCATGACGTACGGCACCATCCCGGTGGTCCGCCGCACCGGCGGCCTCAACGACACGGTGGAGCCGTGGAACGGGGCAGCCCGCACCGGCACCGGGTTCACGTTCGGCGACTACGACACACCGTCGTTCGCCGCCGCCCTCGGCGAGGCGCTCGACGTGTTCGCCGACCGGGAGGCGTGGCAGGTGCTCGTCCGCAACGCCATGGCCGGCGACTGGTCGTGGACGCCGCGGGCCGCCGAGTACCGGGGTGCGTACGGGCGGGCGATCAGCGCGCGGGCGATGCGATCCGCGTGAGCGGCAGGGGCTTGTAGCGCCACAACACCTTGGCCGTGATCGCCTCGCGCGGCACCGGCCCGAAGTGGCGGCTGTCCACGCTGCCGGCTGCGGGGTCGTCGCCGAGCACCCACACCTCGTCGGCCCCGACGGTGCGGGGCCCGTCCGGCGTGTCGAGCGGGTCGCCGGCGACGGCGGCCACCCGTTTGACGATCTCGAAGCCGGGCCGGCCCGGCATCTCGAGCACCACCACGTCGCCTGCAGCGAGGCGCCCGGGGCGCCGCAGGCCCATCACCCAGTCGCCGGGCCGGAGCG
This sequence comes from Actinomycetota bacterium, assembly GCA_020444505.1. GTDB lineage: Bacteria > Actinomycetota > Acidimicrobiia > Spongiisociales > UBA11373 > JAHJML01. Next base: position 62,075 of record JAHLKU010000001.1, read on the forward strand.
CCGGGCGCATGCTCTCCTCGGCGATCTCGTACCGCACCAGGCGGGCCGCCGCCAGGGCGCCGGCGACGACGACGGCGGCGCCGATACGGGTCTTCCAGTCGGCCAAGGCTCCCTCCGGGTTGCCGGCACCCGAAGTGTATGGTGTCGGGCAGCCGTCACAACCGGAGGAATGGATGCATCTCTTCAAGCCGCACAAGGTGGCCCATGCCCATTGCGACCTCATGTGCGGGGTGTACGACCCCGCCCAGGCCCGCATCGAGGCCCAGTCGGTCAAGGCGATCGCCGAGAAGTACCAGGCGTCGGACGACGAGGTCTTCCGCCAGCGCTGCGTGATCCTCAAGGAGCAGCGCGCCGAACTCGCCAAGCACCACCTGTGGGTGCTGTGGACCGACTACTTCAAGCCGCCTCACGTGGAGCAGTTCCCGAACCTGCACGACCTGTTCTGGCGTGCGACCAAGAAGGCCGGTGATGCGAAGAAGTCCATGGACCCGGCCGTCGGCCAGGAGTTGCTGGACCTCATCGACGAGATCGCCGACATCTTCCAGCAGACCAAGCAGGCCTGAGCACGCGCGCTGCGTGCCGGACCGAGCCGGCTGGGGCGGAGGAGGGTCCCCTGCAGCATGGCGGGGACGACCGTGAGGGCTCGGGGGGCTAGCCGTACAGATTCGGGCCGGAAGGGGCGGTGCTCTGGAGCCGCCCCTTCCACGCGTCCGCAGCCTTGTGCACCGGCGCCACTACTCTGGCGGGCCGAGGCGATGAGGCCCGCCTGCAACCGCCCGCCTTGGGACGATGGCTTCTGTGACCCCCAGCGTTCACCGATGACCGTCCCATCACCCCCGGAGCCGCCGTTCTCTGTGCCGCCGTGCGCGGCGGGGCCCGTCCTCGCCGCCCGCAGATCACCCGATCCACGCCACAGAGGCCCGTGCCCGGATGCTGCCGTGCCGTGGAGGACACCATGACGTACATCAACACATCGAGCGAGGAACCGCCCCGTGGCCCCGGGATCGCATCCCGGCTCGGCACCGCGGTGCGGGGGGTGCTCGTGGGCGTGGGGCTGAGGCGGCCTCGCGGCGAAGACGGCGAGCCCGGCCCTCGCGCCTGGGGACGGCTGCTGGGCATCGCCGGGGGCGCCTTGGCGCTCTGGCTGCTCTCGACCTGCGTGGTCGTGGTCCCCGCCGGATCGGTCGGCGTCCCGGTGACGCTGGGGCACGCCGGCTCGCCGCTCGGCCAGGGGTTCCACGTGACCCCGCCGCTGACGTCGGTCGCGAACCTCTCGGCGCGGACCACCGAGTACACGATGTCGGCCTCGGTCGGGGAGGGCACCAAGAAGAGCACCGACGACTCCGTGCTGGTGCTGGGCGCCGACGGCGCCTCCGGCTCCGTCGACTCCACCGTGCTGTTCCGGCTCGAGCCCGAGCGCGCCACCGACGTGTGGAACAACCTCGGCAAGGACTACGTGCAGACGCTGATCCGTCCGTCCGCCCGCACCTGCATCCGCTCGGCGTTCACCGACTACTCGATGGTGGACGCGGCCACCACGGCGTGGCACGACGTCGAGGCCGACGTCGAGTCCTGCATGACGGAGAAGGTCGCCGGCCGCGGCATCGTGCTGGAGGACTTCCAGCTGCGAGAGGTGCGGCTCGAGGCGACACTCCAGGCGGCGGTGACCGCGAAGACGGCGGCCGAGCAGGATGCCGAGCGCCAGCAGTTCGAGCTGCAGGTGGCCCGGCAGAAGGCCGAGATCACGAGGGTGGAGGCCAACGCCACCGCCGACGCGCAGCAGATCCTCGCCTGCGGGGGCGAGATCCAGCTGGTCGAGCAGCCGGACGGCACGATCGACGAGGTCGTGGTCCCGCTGCCCATCGAGCGGTGCTCGCAGGCGCAGCTCACCCCGCAGTACCTGCAGTGGACCTACATCCAGGCGCTGCAGGGCCTCGTGGACTCGCCCAACAACAGCACCATCATCCTGCCGTTCGATCAGGCACTGACCCCGTTGCTGCAGATCCCGGGCGGCGAGGTGACCACGACGCCCGGCGAGTAGCCGGCCGGCGGCCCGCTGCGCTCAGGCCGCGGTGGGCCTCCGGCGCGGCAGCAGCCAGATGAGCGGGGTGGCGGCCAGCATGGCGAACCCGCCGACCACGATGGCGGTGGTGAGCCCGAACGCGTCGCCGAACGCACCGAAGGCGACCGCCGACACCGATTGGATCGCGAAGTTCAGCGACAGGTAGGTGCCGTTGGCGAGCGCCCTGCTCTCGGGGAACTCCTCCTGCACGATGGCCATCAGCACCGGGGTGATCGACAGCAGGGTGAGCCCCACCAGGGGAAGGATGAGGATGCGCAGCCAGCCGTCGGCGGCGAGGAACCAGAACAGCGCGGCGGGGGCGGCGAGGTGGCTCACCAGCAGCATCCGGCGCCGCCCCACGTGGTCGCTCAGCCAACCGCCACCGAAGGCGCCGACCACGCCGGCCCCCTCGACGATGGACAGCGCCGCGGCCGCCAGCCACAGGCTGGTCCCCTCGTCGGTGAGGTACACCGGCAGGAACACGGTGACCGCGTTCTGCATCAGGCTGCGGAGCGCCATCATCGCCGTCAGCACCGCCATGAGCCGGCGCATCCGCCGGATCGCCGTCCGCCACGGGACCGGGGCGGCGCCTGCGGGGGCCCGGAGCGGCACGTCCCGCAGCCGGACGTGGAGTGTCACCGAGGTCAGCACCCCTGCGATGGCGAAGAACGCCAGCTGGCGGAGGGACAGGTAGGCGAGGGCGGTGCCGACCACGATGGGGCCGAGGGTGCGGCCGGTCTCGCCCCCCACCATCCAGAAGCCCATGCCCTTGCCGAGGCGGGAGCCGGAGAGGCGGCCGATGGCCACCGGGGCCACGGCGTGGAACGCGGCGACGCTCACCCCGGTGCACAGCAGCATCACCGCCAGCACGCCGTAGGTGGGCGCCCACCCCAGCGACGCCATCAGCACCGATGTGACGCCGGGGGCGAGCACCACCAGCCACCGCAGCGTGGTGCGATCGGCGAGGTGGCCGATGGCCCACTGCAGCAGGCCGGGCAGCCGCAGGAACGACGAGAGCGCGCCGGCGGCCGTGTTCGACAGCGACATCTGCTCGATGAACTTGGGCAGCAGCGTCGGCAGGAAGGCGGTGAAGGTGTCGTGGACGGCGTGGCCCGCAGCGACCGTCGCCACCCGGCCGGTCTGGAACGGCTCCTCCTGGGCTCCCCGCACCCCCGGCCGGCCGCTCACGAGTGCAGGTCCCTGCGGGTCCAGGGCGGGAGCGCGGCCACCCCCAGCAGCACGACGCCGCCCACCAGGGCGGCCAGCAGGCTCCGCCATTGCCCGGCGCCGCCGGCCGGCAGCACCCACGCGGCCGCCCCCCAGGCGGCGAACCCGGCGGCGGCCGCCACCGGCAGGCCGCGGGCCGCCGATGCGGCGACGGGGCGGGCCCATTCCCACCCCATGCGCCCGTACCAGACCACCGCCAACCCGATGGTGTACACCAGGATCGACAGCGTGCTGGCGAGCGCCAGTCCGTTGACGCCCATCGCCTCCTGCAGCCCCCAGTAGATCGGGACGGCGGCCACGGTCGCCAGCGTGCCGATCACGACGGGAGCCCACATCTGCTCCCGGGCGTAGAACGACCTGGCGAGGATCTGCTGGACGCCCCACAGCGGCACGCCCAGGGCGAAGAAGACGACGGTGCCTGCGGTGGCCAGCGTGTCGGCGCCGCCGAACTCGCCGCGTTCGTACAGCACCCGCACCACCGGCACCGAGAGCGCCATCAGCCCGGCGGCGGCGACGAGGCTGAGCAGCACCACCGGCTTGAGGGCGCGCACGATGGCCGCCGACAGATCCTTCAGTCTGCCCTCGGCGGCGAGCCTGGCGAGGAACGGGTAGGTCGCCACCCCGGCGGCCTGGGCGATCACCCCGACCGGGACCAGCATCGTCAGCCGCCCGAAGGTGAGCCACGACACCGCACCCTCGCCGACGAGCGAGCCGAAGCTCCTGCCCAGCTGCTCGTCGAGCACCACGAGCGACTGGCCCAGCATCAGCGGGATGGCCAGTGCGAAGTAGCGCCGGAACGCCGGGTGCTTGCGGATCGAGCCCACCGGGAACCGCAGCCCCGCCCGCCACGCCCCCCACGCCTGCAGGGCGAAGATCCCGAGGACGGCGCCGGCCAGCGCCCCCCACGCGAAGCCGTCCGCACCCGGGTCGTCGCGCCCGACGGCGCCGAGCACGCCTCCCACGATGATCGCCACGTTGTAGACCAGCGGTCCCAGCGTGGGGATGACGAATCGCTCCCGGGCGTACTGCACGGCGGTCAGCAACTGCCCGAGGATGAAGAAGATCTGGGCCGGCAGGACGATGCGGGTGAGCCGGGTGGCGTTCGCCACCTGGGCGTCGGTGAAGCCGGGCTCGATGGCCCGCAGGATCGGCTCGACGAACGGCATGGCCACGACCACCAGCGCGGTGATCCCGATGGCGAGCGGCCTGGCGATCGCCCAGAAGGCCCGCCAGGCGTCCTCCTCGTCGCCGGTGGCGAACCGGCGGGTGAGGATGGGGATGAGGGTGATCGCCATGTAGGCGCCGGCCAGCAGGTAGTTGAGGACGTCGGGGATGAGGAAGGCGACGAAGTAGGTGTCGCCCGTGGCCCCGGCGCCGAGCAGCCCGGCGAAGACGATCTGGCGGACCAGGCCCAGCACCCGGGAGAGCAGCACCCCGCCCGCCACGATGGCGGCGGCGATCCCCATGCGCCGGTAGAGGCTGCGCGCCGGGGGAGCGGGGGCGGGGTCGGTCATCGGGGCAACTTAGCGCAGGGGGAGGCGGCCGCTTCGCCACCGGCGGACGGGACCGGGCACGGTACGATCCGCGCCATGCACGGCGGACCGGATCGGCGGCACCTGATCCTCTGGGACGGCGGCTGAGGCCTGTGACGCCGCAGCGCCGCCTGGGTCAGGCGGAAGGACCAGTCTCATCGCTTCGAGGCCCTGCCCTACCAGGACGCCCCGTCGCCGCCGATGACGCCCGGCCTGGCCGAGGCATGCGCCCGGGCCGTCCACGTGGTCACGGCCGACGGCGAGGTGCTGCGGGGAGGGGCGGCGTCGCTGTTCGTGCTCGACGGGGTGGGCTACCGCAGGACGGCCCGGGTGCTGTCGCTTCCGGTCTTCCGCGCGTTCGTGGACCTGGCGTACCGCATCGTCGCCCGCAACCGGCGATTCTTCGGGAGGTTCCTGTTCCGCCGGGAGTGAGCCCCGCCGGGATCGCCGCCCCCCGGGACGAGTGAAGGGCCCCCGCCGGAGCGGGGGCCCTTCGCAGCGTTCGTTCGGTCAGGCGTCCAGTGCGGGGATCCGCAGCACCTGGCCGGGGTAGATGAGATCGGCGCTCTTCAGCATCGGCTTGTTGGCCTCGAAGATGGCCGGGTACTTCGACCCGTCGCCGTAGAACTCCTTGGCGATCTTCGAGAGCGTGTCGCCCTTCTTGACCTCGTAGAACTTCGACTGCGCCAACTTCGCGGCTTCCTGTGCCTTGCGGCGGCGCTCGCGCAGGTCCAGCATGGCCTGCTTGCGAGTCTCGGCCTCGTCCTTGGCATCGGCCCTGGCGCGGGCCTTGGCGATGGCCTCCTCGCGGGCCTTGGCCCACTCGGCGCGTTCGCCCTCGGTGGTGCCGGCGACGAAGCCGTCGGCCTCGACCTCGCCGACCCCCTCCGTGTTGCCCACGATGAGGACGGCCTTCTCGATCGTCGCGTCGTCGGCGGCGACACCGCTGATGGTGGCCTTCCCGCCTGCGAACTCGATCTCGAGGTCGTCGATGTCGAGACCGCTGTCCTTCACCTTGGCGGCGAGGGCCTCGGCCATGGCCGTGTCGTCCGCCGAAGCGGCCGCAGCGACCTTCTCACCGATGGTCTCGAGAAACTTCCAACCCACGTTTCCTCCTGTCGATCGTGGCGGGGCAAGCGTAGCCACCCGCCTGTTCGTACGGGGCATCCGTTCCGGGGAGGCTTCCGCTGCGAGGGCGACCGCGGCTCAGGTGAGGTCGCGGCGTCCCATCAGGAACGAGAGGCCGCCGACGGCCGCCGCCGACAACACCGCCACCTTGGCGAGGGCGCCCCACACCCCGGGGGTGAGGGCGGCGAGCGGCTCCCGCAGTGTCGAGGGGGCGCCGTCCACCATGGCGGCGAACGCCGTCAGCCCGATGCGGAACAGGGACACGTTGGCCAGGGCGTCCACCGCCGAGGCCAGCCCGGTCTCCCAGACGAACAGGAAGGCGGCGCCGATGATGACGGCCCACTTGGTCAGGTACCCCACCACCAGGAACACGGCGACGTAGGCGAGCGCCGACACCCCGGTGGCGACGATCACCGGGCCCACCATGCCCCATTCGCCGGAGGCCCCGCCGAGCACGACGGCGGCCAGCACCCCGCTCGCCCCGGTGAGCAGCCAGGCCGACAGCCACGCCGCCAGCAGCTTGGCGGCCACCACCACCTCGCGGCGGCGGGGGCGCAGCAGCAGGATCGGCAGCGTCCCCTCGCGACGCTCCTCGCCGAGGGCGAGGCTCGCCACCAGGATGGAGGTGAGGGGGAGCACGATCAGGAAGAGCGTCATCATCGGCCCCTCCTGGAACGACGTGGCCAACCGCGCCGACCCCTGCGTGCGGGTGAGGGCGAACATCACGATGGTGGGCAGCAGGCCCACCAGGCCGACCAGGATCACCCACTTCCGCCCCAGCAACTGGCCGACGGAGACCCGCACCATGGCGGTGAAGGCGGTCATCGCCGCCGCACCAGGTAGCGGAACACCGATTCGAGCGACTCGTCCTCCGGCTCGAACTGCGTCACGCGCACCCCCAGGTCGCGGGCGATGCGGGGGAGCGCGGTCCCCACGGCCGGCAGATCCGCCGTCTCCACCAGCAGCCCCTTGTCGCCGATGGACGTCGAGATCACGCCGTCGAGCCCCATCAACGCGGCGGCCAGCTCCCGCATGCCGTCGGTGCCGATCCGCACCCGGTAGGGGATGTCGCGCATCTCGCCACGGATCGCGGCCACGTCGCCCGCCGCCGCCAGCTTGCCGTCCACGATGGCGAGCACCCGGTCGGCCATGCGCTCCACCTCGGCCAGCACGTGCGACGAGACGATGACGGTGTGGCCCTCGGCGGCCATGCCCCGGAAGGTGGCGATCAGCCCGGCGCGTTGCACCGGGTCGGTGCCGTTGAGCGGCTCGTCCAGCACCAGCACCCTGGGGCGGGCGACCAGGGCGGCGGCCACCTTCACCCGCTGCCGCATGCCCTTGCTGTACCCGGCGATCGGCCGGTGCTGGGCGCCCTCCAGCCCCACCTCGGCGATCGCCGCCTCCGCCCCGGAGGCCGGCCGTCCGGCGAGGACGGCGGCGTACTCCACGAAGCGGCGTCCGGAGAGGGCCGGGTAGACGGCGTCGTCCTCAGGCACCAGGGCCATCTCGCGGTACACCTGCGGGGTGCGCCGGGGGTCGTGGCCCAGCACGGTCACCTCGCCGTCGGAGGGCACCAGCAGGCCGGTGACCATGCGCAGCAGGGTGGTCTTGCCGGCGCCGTTGGGGCCGAGCAGGCCGGTGATGCCGGGGCCGAACGAGCAGGTGACGTCGGACACGGCCACCTTCTGGCCGAACCACTTGGAGACGCCGCGCACCTCGACCGTGGCGTCGCGGGCGAGGGCGGGGCCGGAGTCGGAGGTCACAGCTCGCTCCGGTAGCGGCGCAGCACCACCCACGCCGCCAGGACGGTGAGGCCGGCCAGCAGGAGCAGCGAACCGTAGGCGGGGAGGCCGGCCGCCTCGGCCAGCCATTCCTGGGTGTCGGACCCCATGATCCAGTCCTTCACGTACCCGGCGTGGTCGGGCAGCGAGATGAGCCCCGCCGCGGGGTACCCGGCCTCCGACACGGCGTGGGCGGTGGCGAACACGGTGTAGAAGGCAACCAGGTACAGGAACATCGCCAGCGCCTGGCGGGTGCTGTACACGGCCACCACGAACGCCGGGGCGGCGTAGATCACCAGGTAGACCACGGTGGCGGCCGCCGTCTGCCACACCAGGTCGAGGTGGCCGGTCAGGTACGAGCCGAAGCCGTCCGACGAGGTCCACGCCTTGCCCACCAGCAGCACCACGTGGGGCAGCCACACGAAGCCGAACACCACCGCGGCCATGGCGGCGGCCCTCCCGCCGACGTAGTCGGCGGCCCGCAGGGGACGCGAGGCGTACACGGCGATGGTGCCGTAGCGGCGGTCGGGGATGAGCAACTCGCCGGCGGCGAGGGCGCAGAAGATGAGGATGAAGTTCCCCATGAAGTCGAAGTAGTCGGGGTGGTCGAAGAACGACGGGATCTCGCCGAAGTCGGAGATGAACACGTCGAGGGCCACCACGAAGAGGGCAGGGATCACCGAGATGCCGATCAGCAGGCCGGGGAGGATCTTGCGGCGCGCCTTGCGCCGGATCCCCAGCACGCGCCGCACGCCGTCGCGGTACAGGGCGCGGACCGCACCGGCGCGGCCGAGGCGCTCGCCCTCGTGGGGGCGGTAGCCGAGGTCGTAGACGACGCCCTCAGGCATGCCCGGCCCCCTCGCCCTCGGCCAGGTAGACGTCCTCCAGGGTGGTGCGCCTCGGCCCCATCCGCCGGATCCCCGCGCCGGTGTCGGCCAGCACGTCGCGGACCAGGGCGAACGGGTCGCCTCCCTCCAGGGCCACCAGTAGCCCGGCGCCGTCGGCGGTGACTTCGGCGCCTGCCGCGGCGAGGGCGGCCGCCACCCGGTCGTGATCGTCGAGCACCTCGAGGCGGACGTTCTCGGCGGACGACAGCTCGGTGAGCGGGCCCGACCGGAGCACCTTGCCCCCGTCCAGCATCACCACCCACGAGCAGGTCCGCTCGATGTCGGGCAGCACGTGGGAGGACACGATGGCGTTGATGCCGAAGTCGTCGAGCCGGGTGATGAGGTCCAGCATCTCCTCCCGGCCCTCCGGGTCGAGGCCGGCGGTCGGCTCGTCCAGCATCACGAGCCGCGGGTCGTGGACGATGGCCTGCGCCAGCTTCGCCCGCTGCTGCATGCCGGTGCTGAACCCGCCCATGGGGCGGAACCGTTCCTCGTGGAGCCCGACGATGGTGAGCACGTCGCTGGCGCGCTGGCGGGCGGCACGCAGCGGGAGCCCGCCGAGCTCGGCGGCGTAGATGAGGAAGTCGGAGGCCGTCTGGTCGGGCGGCAGGCACTGGCCCTCCGGCATGTACCCGACGAGGGAGCGGACCGCCAGGGTGCGCTCCGGCACCGGGTTGCCGAGCACCTCGACCCGCCCCTGGGCTGCGGGGAGGATGCCCAGCAGGATGCGGAGCAGGGTGGTCTTCCCGGCGCCGTTGGCGCCGACGAGGCCGATCCGCCCCTCCGGCACCTCGAGATCGACGCCGCTGAGGGCGACGATGTCCCCGTAGGCGAAGTGCAGCCCCCGGGTGACGACGATTGGTGCCATGCCGTCCGAGACGCTAGTCGCGGTGGCGCCGGCGCGTAGGCTTCGGCCATGCGTCCAAAGGGGGGCGAGATGGCGAGACGGCTGCTGCCGTTGGCGATCGTGTGGGTGGTGCTCGTCGCCGGCTGCGGCGAAGACGAAGCCGGGACCACTGCCACGACCTCGGCCGCGACGACCACGACCGTGATCAGCACGACGGCCACGACGACCAGCACGACGACATCGACGACCACGACGACCAGCACCACGACCACGACGGTCCCGGAACCGACGGTGGTCGAGGTCGACGTCGACACCTACGACGAGGCGGCGAGCATCTGGGACGAGTACGTGGGCTTCAGCGACATCGCCTCCCTGGAGGACAGCGCGTATCCGTTCAGCCACGTATGGGGGGCCAGGTCGGGTGAGTTCGTCTACGTCGTGGAGATCCCCGACCAGCCGGCCGGCGAGGCGACCGTGTCCGCCAGGCTCTCGTCCGAACTGGGCGGCGGCACCGAGGACGACGTCGACGACGCCCTCTCCGACGTCGGCCTGCGGGTGAACGGCGTCGACTACCCGGTGCGACCGGTGGTGTCGGACGACCGAGCGGGTGAGGTGGTCGAGTGGACCGTCGACGGGGCGGACTTCGCCGCCGGTGCCAACGAGATCGCGTTCACCGTGGCCGGCGACGCCGAGCACCGCTGGGGGCTGTGCATCTACCAGGATCCGGTCGACGGGGAGGGCCCGTCCTACCCGATCACCATCACCTACACGCCCTGATCGGCCGGCCCGTCGCCACCCCCGAACGCCCGGCGCACCCTGGCCCAGAAGCCGGGGGCGGCGCCGGCGGTGCCGGCGGCCCGGCCGTCCACCCTGCGCTGCCATGCGTCGCGCTCGCCCCGCATCTCCGACAGCCGCTCCCGCAGGAAGGCGGCCTCGGTCTCGGCCTTGGCGGCCCGCTCCCTCGCCTCGGCCAGCATCTGGCCGGCCTCGTGGAGGTTGCCCAACTGGTCCATCAGCTTGTCCCAGGCGTCGCGGGGGACCAGCATCGACGTCCCGTCGGCGGTGGGGCCGGGAGCGCCGTCGCGGCGGCCCTCCGGTGGCGCGGCGCGGCGGGGGGTGCGGCGCTCCGACAGGCGGGCCGCCACCGAGGGAGGGGTCACCATCCAGCGGCCGTCCTGCTTCACCGCGTCCACGGCCCCGGTGCGCGCCCACGAGGCCAGGGTGGACGGTGACACCCCGAACTGGTGGTGCGCCTCCCGCAGGGTCACCCGGCCGCCGGGAGGTTCGGCGGGTTCCGGGGCGCGTTCGGGGGTGGGCGGCGCCGCCGTGCGGCGCGGCAGGGGTGGGCGCCGGGGGCGGTCGTCCTGCCAGATGAGTGCCGGGTCGTCGGCCATGTCCCTCGTTCCAGGTCGGTGATCAGCCTAGATCGCCCGTCCCGGCGACCGCCCTCCCCGGTCGGGGGCGGCGCCGTGGGATAATCCCCGGGTGACGCCCCGCGCCCTGCCCACCGAAGAGGAGATCCGCGCCCTCGTGCGCAAGGTGGTGGCGTCGGTAGCCGCCGGTGCGCCGCCGGCGGAGGGCAGGGCCGCAGACGCTCCCGCCCCGGCGCCCGCCCCGCCCCCCGCTGCGGCGATGGGGACGATCGCCGTCGGCGCCGACCACGGCGGCTTCCGCCTCAAGGAGCGCCTGGCCTTCCGCCTCAAGGAGCAGGGCTGGGCGGTCGTGGACTGCGGCACCGACAGCACCGAGGCCGCCGACTACCCGGAGTTCGCCCGGGCCGTCGCCGAGCGCGTCGCCTCCGGCGAGGCCGACTGGGGCATCGTCGTGGACGGAGCCGGCATCGGGTCGTCGATGGCCGCCAACAAGGTGCCGGGGGTGCGGGCGGCGCTCTGCTACGACCTGTCGTCGGCGGCCAACAGCAGGGAGCACAACCATGCCAACGTGCTGACCCTCGGCGCAGGCCTGGTGGGGGAGGCCCTCGCCTGGCAGATCGTCCAGACCTGGCTGGGCACCCCGTGGGCCGAAGGGCGCCATGCCCGCCGGGTGGCGATGATCGACGACCTCGACCGGCGCTACCGTGACGGTTCCGCACGAGGACGGGAGTGATGGATCAGGACGCGATCGTCGAGGCGGTCACCCGCGAAGTGCTCGCGGCGCTGACCGGCGAGGCCTGGGACCACTACCTGGCGTGCATCGGCGACTGCGCCGCCCACTCCTCCGACCAGGTCCGCGACGTGGTCGCCGCCGGCGCCACCCGCATCTCGTTCAACGGGTCGGGCGCCGATGTGCCCACCGACCTGGCCGGGTACATCGACCACACCCTCCTCAAGGCCGATGCCTCCGCCAAGGACATCGACCGGATGTGCGATGAGGCCGTCACCTACAAGTTCGCATCGGTGTGCGTCAACCCGGCCTGGGTGCGCCGGGTGGCGGAGCACCTGCGCGGCAGCGACGTCATCGCCTGTTCCGTGGTGGGGTTCCCCCTCGGCGCCCACACCCCCGAGATCAAGGCCATGGAAGCGCGGCGCGCCCTGCGGGACGGCGCCAGGGAGATCGACATGGTGGTGAACATCGGCGCCGTCAAGTCGGGCGACTGGGACACGGTCGAGCGCGACATCGCCGGGGTGGCCGACGCCTGCCGGGAGGCGGGTGCGGTGTGCAAGGTCATCATCGAGGCGGCCATGCTGGACGACGACGAGAAGGTCGTCGTCAGCCGCCTCGCCCGCAAGGCCAAGGCGCACTACGTGAAGACGTCCACCGGGTTCGGGCCGGGCGGCGCCACGGTGTACGACGTGGCCCTGATGCGGGAGGCGGTCGGGCCCGACATGGGCGTGAAGGCGTCCGGCGGCATCAAGACCCGCAAGGACGCACAGGACATGATCGCCGCCGGGGCCACCCGGATCGGGGCGTCGGCGGGCATCGAGATCGTCAGCGAAGCGGGAGGTACCGCGTGAGCAGCAACGTCGAACTGCGGGGCTATTCGTTCCTGGACAGCCTGCAGCCGCAGTACGCCGCCTACCTGGGCACGGTGGCGCGCGGGTTCCTGCCGCTGGCCGGCGAGGCCTCGCTGATGGTGGAGATCTCCCCGGGCATCGAGATCAACCGCCTCACCGACGTGGCCCTGAAGAGCACCACGGTCAAGCCCGGCATGCAGATCGTCGAGCGCTACTTCGGCCTGCTCGAGGTGCACTCCCCGAGCCAGGCGGAGACCCGGGCGGCGGGGGCGGCGATCCTCGATGCGGTCGGCCTCTCCGAGGACGACCGCATCAGGCCCCGCATCGCCAGCAGCCAGATCATCCGGCGCATCGACGACCATCAGGCACAGCTGATCAACCGCATGCGCTACGGCCACATGCTCATCCCCGGCCAGACCCTCTACGTGCTGGAGATGGAGCCGGCGTCCTACGCCGCGCTGGCGGCCAACGAGGCCGAGAAGGCCGCAGAGATCAACGTCCTCGAAGTCCGCTCCTTCGGCTCGCTGGGCCGGGTGTACCTCGGAGGTGAGGAGCGGGACATCGACGTGGGCTGGAGAGCGGCGGTCGCCGCGCTGGAGGGGCTCTCCGGCAGGGAGATGAAGTAGGTTCCCCGAAAGGCAAGGAGACGAGGAGCAGATGGCTGAAGCATTGGGCATGATCGAATGCCGAGGGTTCCCGGCGATGGTCGAGGCGGCCGACGCCATGGTGAAGGCCGCCAAGGTCGAGCTGGTGTCGATGGAGAAGACCGGCGGCGGGTACGTCACCGCCGTGGTCCGCGGTGACGTGGCCGCGGTGAAGGCAGCCGTCGACGCCGGCACCCGCGGTGCCGAGAAGGTCGGCGAGGTCATCGCGACCCACGTGATCGCGCGCCCGCACGTCAACATCGACCAGGTGCTGCCCCTCGGCAGGGCCGAGGAGGCCGCGGCCGAGCAGAGCGGGTAGCCCGCCATGCTGCTCGGCAGAGTCGCCGGCACGCTGGTGGCGAGCCGCAAGGAGGAGACCCTCGAGGGCCTCAAGTTCCTGGTGCTCAAGCAGGTCGACGTCGACGGCGGAGACACCGGCGGCTACGTGGTGGCCGCCGACGCCGTCGGCGCCGGCCTGGGCGAGGTGGTGCTCTACGCCACCGGTTCCAGCGCGAGGCAGACCCGCTACACGCACGAACGTCCCTGTGACGCGGTGGTGATGGCCATCGTGGACACCTGGGAGGTCGGCGGCGAGGAGAAGTACCGGAAGTGAGCGATGGCTGAGCCGTTCTCCCCGGAGGAGGTCCACGAGATCATCGCCCGGGTCCGGCGCCGCCTCGGCGGCACCGACACCGAGGCCCCCGCCAAGCCGCGCGTCCCGGCGGAGATCCCCGAGACGCAGCTGGGGGAGGGCATCTACGCCACCATCGACGAGGCGGTTCGCGCCGCGGGTCGGGCGTTCGATGCGTACCAGGCGCTCGGCCCCGACGGCCGGGAGGCGGTGGTCGCCTCGATCCGCAGGACGATGCTGGAGCACGCCCCCCGGCTCGCCAAGATCGCGGTCGAGGAGACCGGCCTGGGCCGGGAGGAGGACAAGCTCCGCAAGATCCTCCTCGTCACCAACCGCACTCCCGGCCCCGAGGACCTCGACCCGATCATCGAGACGGGCGAGCACGGCATGATGCTCACCGAGATGGCCCCGATGGGGCTGGTGGCGGCGATCACCCCCACCACCAACCCGGTGTCCACCATCGTCAACAACTCGATCGCCATCCTGTCGGGCGGCAACGCCGCCGTCCTCAACGTCCACCCCAACGCCAAGCGCGTGTCGGCGGAGAACGTCCGGCTCATCAACCGCGCCGTCATCGCAGGGGGAGGCCCCCCCGACCTGGTGACGGCCATCCCCGAGCCCACCATCGAGAGCGCCCAGGAACTGATGCACCACCCGGCGATCCGGGTGCTGCTCGTCACCGGCGGCGGCGGGGTGGTGCGCGAGGCGCTGAAGACCGACAAACGGGCGGTGGCGGCGGGGCCGGGGAACCCTCCCGCCGTCGTCGACGAGACGGCCAACATCGAGGCGGCCGCCAGGGACATCGTGGCCGGGGCGTCGTTCGACAACAACATCATCTGCATCGACGAGAAGACCGTCATCGCGGTCCGCGGCATCGCCGACGAGTTGATCCGCTCCATGGGGCGGCACGGCGCCCGGGTGCTCAAGGAGCACGAGTTGAAGAAGGTCGAGCGGGTGATCTTCTCGTCGATGGGCCCGCCGTCGAAGCCGGGCATCATCAACCCGGCGTGGATCGGCAAGGACGCCGCCGTGATCGCCCAGGCCGCCGGGGTCGAGGTGGACGGCGACCCCCGGGTGCTGCTGGCGGAGGTGCCGGCCGAGCACAACCTGGTGTGGACCGAGCAGATGATGCCGGTCCTCCCCCTGGTGCGGGTGCCGGATGTGGACGCCGCCATCGACCTGGCGGTGGAGAGCGAGCACCGCTTCCGCCACACCGCTTCGATCCACAGCACCAACGTGCAGACGATCACCCGCATGGCCCGCACCATCAACGTGAGCATCTTCATCGCCAACGGTCCCAACTACGCCGGGCTGGGCGAGGGCGGCGAAGGCTTCACATCGTTCTCCATCGCCAGCCCCACCGGAGACGGCCTCACCCGGCCGCTCACCTTCACCCGGGAGCGGCGGATCGCCGTCGTCGGGGCCCTGAGGATCGTCTGAGGTGGCCCGCCACCCCGCCATCGCCCTCCTGGAGTTCGGGTCGGTCACCGCCGGGATCGTCGCCGGCGACGCCATGGTGAAGCGGGCACCGGTGGCGCTCCACAGCGGCACCGTCCAGCCCGGCCACTACCTGGTGCTGATCGCCGGTGAGGTCGGCGACGTCGAGGAGGCCGTGGACGCAGGCACCACGGCGTCCGGCGACGTGCTGCTCGACCTGGTGCTGCTCTCCGACGTGCACCCCGACGTGGTGGCGGCGCTGCGCGGCGCCAGGCTGCCGGGGCCGGCGGAGGCGCTCGGCATCATCGAGACCCAGACGGTGGCCTCCATCCTGGAGGCGGCCGACGCCGGGGTGAAGGGCGCCGCAGCCGATCTGCTGGAGGTGCACCTGGCCGACGGCCTCGGCGGGCGCGGCTACCTGCTGTTCGGGGGCACGGTGTCCGACGTGGAGGCGGCGGTGGACATCGGTTCGGCACGGGCCCACGAGGGGACGCTGGTGCGCCGCGCCGTCATCTCGCGACTGCACGACGAGATGCGCGCCGACCTCGACGCCCACCCCCGGTTCGGTCCGTCGGTCGGCAGGGGAGGGGGCGGCGATGCGGCTGGCTGAGGTCACCGGCACCGTGGTCGCCACGATCAAGTACGAGGGGCTGGAGGGGGTCAAGTTCCTGGTGGTCCAGCCGCTGGACCGCGACCTCAAGCCCAAGGGGCGCCAGGTGGTGGCCGCCGACGCGGTCGCCATGGCCGGCCCCGGCGAACTGGTGTACGTGGTGGAGTCCCGCGAGGCCGCGCTGGCGTGCCCGGTGCCGTTCGTGCCCGTGGACCACGCCATCGTCGGCATCGTGGACCAGGTGGAGCGGTCGTGAAGTTCGGGCGCGTCTCCGGCACGGTGGTCAGCACGATCAACCACCCGCTGTACGACCACCGGCGCCTGCTGATGTGCGACCTGTTGGATGCCGACGGCAACGACACCGGCGACTACCTCATCTGCGTCGACACCGTGCAGGCGGGGCCGGGAGAGGCGGTGCTGATCCTGGACGAGGGCAACGGGGCCAGGCAGGTGCTGGCCTGGAAGGACGGGCCCATCCGGTCGGTGATCGTGGGCATCGTCGACGAGATGGTCGTGGACGGCGTCGTGCACGACGTCACGCCCGGGTAGGGTCCGCGCCGGAGGTCACCCATGCGCAGGAGGATCACCGCCGTGCTCGCCGCCGTGGCGCTCGCCGCCTGCGGCGGCGGCGCAGAGCAGGGCCGCCCCGACCCCGCCGGCCTCGGTTCCTGCGACGCGGTGGCCGAGGCGGTCGTTGCGGTCATCCAGGAGAACATCGTGCTCGTGGACGACGCCGCCGATGCGCTCACCGAGCCCGACCCGGCCGTCGTGGCCGACCTGGAGCAGGCAGGCGCGGCCCTGGAGGCCAGGGCCGCCGAACTGGGGTGCACCGACGACGAGATGACGGCGGCGATCGCCGCCAGGGCCGGCGGCCTCGAGGCTCGCAGCGTCTACGGGCAGCTGATCATCGAGGGCCTGCTGGGAGACGGCTGAGGGCCCGCTCCCGCTCAGCCGCCCGGAGCCTCCCGCGGCCCCGCGCCGCGGTACACGTGGACGGTCACCGGCTGCGTGGTGATGAGCCCGTCGCCGACCATCTCGTCGAGCACCGGGAGGATGGCCGCCACCTTGTCGGCACGCGAGACGCACTCGATGACGATGGGGAGGTCCTCGGAGAGCCGCAGCACCGACGAGGTGTGCAGACGGCTGGACCGGCCGAACCCCTCGATGCCCTTCAGCACCGTGGCGCCCGACAGGTTGCTGGCCCGCAGCGTCTCGACGATGGCGTGGTGGAGCGGCCGCCCCTCGTGGCGGTCGTCCTCGCCGACGAAGATCCGCAGCAGCACGCCCTCCTCAGGGGCGCCTGCGGGGGAGGGACGGGGGTCGGGTTCCATGGTGTGCCTCCTGCTCGGTCCTCAGTGTGCCAGGGCGTACCCGAGGGCGGCGAGGGCGATGCCGGCCGCCGGCATCCCGGCCAGGTTGAGTGCGGCCCGCAGCCACTCCCCCGACCGGGCCATCGCAAGGGTCTCGGCGCTCCAGGTGGAGAAGGTGGTGAACCCGGCGAGGAGGCCGACCAGCGCGGCGTTGACGGCCGTGCCTGGCTCCGTGGCGCCCAGGGCCACCCCGGCGGCGAGGCTGCCCGCCAGGTTGACGGCCATCGTGCCGGTGGGGAAGTGCCCGCGGCCCGCCGCCTGGGCGAGGCCGGCCGCCCAGTAGCGGCCCGCCGCCCCGATGCTTCCGGCCACGATCGCCACCAGCGCCGTCATGCCCCGGCCCCCACCCGGTGGCCGGCTCCCGCTGCGGCCACGCCGGCCACGGCCGACGCCACGGCGTAGGCGGCCGCCACCGCAGCCCTCCCCGCCTCCACCAGCGTCACCGTCTCCACGCTCAGCGCCGAGAAGGTGGTGAGCGACCCCAGCACGCCGATGGCCCAGAAGTCGAGCGACCACCACGGGGAGCCCGACCGGGCGTGGCGCGCCAGGAACCAGCCGATGGCGGCGGCTCCGGTCAGGTTGACCGCCAGCGACGACAGCGGCCAACCGCCCGGCTCCCAGCCGAGGGCGGCTGCGGCGCCGACGCGCGCCGCAGAGCCGGCGGCTCCTCCGGCGAGCACGACGAGCAGACGCTGCATGGGTGGTCGGCCGCCCTGAGCGGGTCGCGGCACGGCTCCTCCTCGTTCCGTAGGAGCCATCAGCCGGCGCGGCGGTTGCGGCGAGCCCCATCGCCGTGAGGCGCCCGCACCTGCCCGCGAGGGGTGGGGCGGTGCCGGGCCGGGGACCGGCCGGGGCGCGCTCGGGCCGGATCGTACTGCGACGGGGCCGGCCGACCGCCATCCCGGGCGGCGCTAACCTCGCCGTGATGAGGAGGACCGCCCTGTTCCTGGCGCTCGCGCTCGCTGCTTCGGCCTGCAGCGGGTCGGGAGACGCCACCACCACGTCGAGCGGCACCGGCCTCAGCACCAGCACTTCCACGACCATCGACGTGCGCGTCTGCCAGGACCTGGCCGACGACACGATCCGCTGGGTGGAGGACCTGGCCGGGGCGCTCGAGGGCATCAGCTACGACGTCCTCACCGACCGGGCCCTGTGGCCCGAGGACCTGGTCCGCCTCGACGAGGAGGGCGGCGCCATCCAGGCCGAGTCCGACGCCGCCGGGTGCGACGAGTCGCTCATCCGGGGCGCGGTGGTGGAAGCGGTGTCCCGCATGGATCCGCAGGGCTCCACGGCCACGCTGCTGTTGGAACTGCTGGCGCCGGGCGGTTAGCCGCCGGTCAGACGGAGAGCCGTGCGGCCGCGTCGCGGTCGATCAGCCACACCGGGTCCTTCGACGCGTCGCTCACCATCGCGGCGGGGAGGCCCGAGTCGCCTTCCAGCACCTCGGCGACGATCTCGGCCTTGGCCCGGCCCGTCACCAGGAACATGGTGCGGCGCGCCCTGCGCAGCAGCGGCAGGGTGGCGGTGAGCCGCCACGCCTCCTGCTGCGGCACCCAGTCGGCCACGTAGTCGCGGTCCCGGACCGTGATCGCATCGCCGCCGGGGAACAGCGAGGCGGTGTGGCCGTCCTCGCCCACGCCGAGCAGCACCAGGCCGGGCTTGGGGCCGGTGGTGGACGCGTCGAGGAGGCCGGCGAGCTCCTTGTCGTACCGGGCGGCGGCCGCCTGCGGGTCCTCCACCCACGGCACCGGGTGGAGCGTGGCGGGGACGTGGTCGAACAGGGTCTTCGCCGCCATGCCCGCGTTGCTGGCGGGGTCGTCGATCGGCACGAACCGCTCGTCCACCATCCAGCCGTGGACCTCGTCCCAGGGGAGCCGCGCCTCCCGCAGCCGCCGGTAGGTGGCGCGGGGCGTCTGCCCGCCGGCGAGGCCGATGGTGACGTTGGGTGCGGTCAAGCGCACCCAGGCTTCGATTTCCTGGGCGGCTGCCTCGGCGAGACGATCGGCGTCGTCGAAGATGCGGATGCGCACGGACGGTCGACTTTACTACCTTGCAGGGCCGTCGGACCGGCCGGCGAAGGGGTGCGATCGATGGCGCGCAGGCTGCGTGTGGAGTGGTCGAAGGGGCGCAAGGTGACCGCCGATCTGGCGGTGCCCGGCGACCCGCGCGGCCCCGCCGTCCTGCTCGCCCACGGCGCAGGCGCGGGGCGGCGGCATCCGTTCATGGCCGGGCTGGTGGCGAGGCTCGTGGCGGCCGGGCATCCCACCATGGTGTTCGACTACCCGTACATGGAGGAGGGCCGCAGGGCCCCCGACCGGATGCCGGCGCTGCTGGCCTGCCACCGTGCCGCCCACGACCGCCTGGCCGCCTACGGGTGGCCGGTCGTGCTGGCCGGCAAGTCGATGGGCGGCCGGATGGCGTCGCACCTGGCCGCCGGCCTCGCGGGCCCGGCCGGGCTGGCGGTCTACGGCTACCCCCTGGTGTCGCCGTCGAGCGGCGCGGTGCGGGACACCGCGCACCTGCGGGAGACCGGCGTCCCGATGCTGTTCCTGAGCGGCTCACGCGACCGCCTCGCCCCGATGGGCCTGCTCCGCCCGGTCGTGGAGTCCCTCCCCTCCGCCACCCTGGAGGTGGTGGAGGGCGCAGGGCACTCCTTCGAGGTGCCCGCCCGATCGGGTCTGACGTTCGACGGCGTGCTGGACCGCCTGGCCGCCGTGACGGCGGCATGGCTCGGCGGGCTCAGGCGATGACGGGCGGAGGGTCGTAGGCGCCGCTGGCCACCCGGCCGCTCGCCCCCGGCTCGAGGTGCCAGACCGACCCCTTCTCCCACACCAGGCCGGCGTCGAGATCGGTGCCCCCGGCCGCGAGCCGCCCGAGGAGACCGGAGATGACGTCCCCGTGGCTGCACAGCACCGCCCCGGGGCCGACCCCGGCGAGGAGGGCGTCCACGAGGTGCCCGGGGGCCTCCTCGGCGAGGGCTCGCTCGACCTCCACCGGCACGCCCACGGCCCCGGCCAGGGGCTCCACCGACTGCACGCACCGCAGGTAGGGGCTGGTCAGGATCCGCCGCACCCCGAGGGGGGCGAGACGGCCGGCGATGGCCTCGGCCTCGGCGCGGCCCCTGGCCGACAGCGGCCGGTCCACGTCGTCGCCGTCCCAGTCGGCCCTGCGGCCGGCATGGGCGTGGCGGAACACATGGATCATCGGCTCAGTGCCTCCTCGAGCGAGCGGACCAGGGCCCGGTCCCGATCGTAGGACAGCCGTACCGCGGCCTCGCCGACGGGGAGCCACTCGGTGGCATCCACCTCTTCGTTGGGCAGGAACTCTCCGCTCTCGAGGGTCATCGCCCAGTAGCGGACCACCTTGTGCAGCCCCTGGCCGTCCACGTACTCGATGGACCCCATCTCGGGGCCGAGCGCGCAGTCGAGCCCGGTCTCCTCGAACACCTCGCGCAGCGCAGCGTCGGCTTCGGTCTCGCCCGGCTCCAGCTTGCCCTTGGGGAGCGACCAGTCGTCGTAGCGGGGCCGGTGGACGACCAGCACCTCCCTGCCGCCGTCCGCCCCGCGGCGATGGACGACGCCCCCGGCGGCCATGACGGTGGTGGCGGTGGTGGCCCCGGCGGCCTCCGGGTCGGGCTCGGCGCCCTCCGACCTCGCCAGCGCCAGCTCTTCGAAGCGGAAGTGGGCGTTGATGCCCTCGATCGACGGCACCCTGGCCCAGGTGCCGTCGGCGTCGAGGGTGTAGGCCAGCAGGTCGTCGGCCAGGTTCACCCGCAGCACCTCCTCGAGGCGGGCCTGCAGGCCGGGGTCGGTGATGGGGATGACCGCCTCGACCCGCGAGTTCAGGTTGCGCTGCATCATGTCGGCGGAGCCGATGAGGTACTCGACGCCGTCGCCCTGCCCGAAGCGGAACACCCTGCTGTGCTCCAGGTACTTGCCGACGATGGAACGGACCCGGATGGTCTCCGAGAGGCCGGGGACGCCCGGCCGCAGGCAGCAGACCCCGCGGATCACCAGATCGATGGGCACCCCGGCGGCGGAGGCGGCGTAGAGGGCGTCGACGATGCCCGGGTCCACCAGGTGGTTGAGCTTCATCACGATGCGCCCTTCGGCGCCCAGGTCGGCCTGGGCCCGGATGCGGCGCACCAGCATGCGGCGCAGGCTGGTGGGGGCGACCAGCAGGCGCCGGTACTTCTTCTGGCGGCTGAACCCGGTGAGCACGTTGAACAACTCGCTCAGGTCGGCGCCGATCTCCTCGTCGGCCGTCAGCAGGCCCAGGTCCTCGTAGAGGGTGGCGGTCTTGGGGTTGTAGTTGCCGGTGCCCACGTGGCTGTAGCGGCGGAGGCCCGACGGCTCGCGCCGCACCACCAGGGCGATCTTGGAGTGGGTCTTGAGGCCGCTGACGCCGTAGACCACGTGGACGCCGGCTTCCTCCAGCATCCGGCCCCAGGCGATGTTGGCCTCCTCGTCGAAGCGCGCCTTCAACTCGATGAGGCAGACCACCTGCTTGCCGGCGCGGGCGGCCGCCATCAGCGAGCGGACGATCGACTGCTCGCCGCCGAGCGCCGGGTCGCCGGGGTCGGACGTGCGGTACAGGGTCTGCTTGATCGCCACGACGGCGGGGTCGGTGGCCGCGTGGGCGATGAACGCCTGCACCGACGTGACGAACGAGTCGTAGGGCAGGTGGATCAGCAGGTCGTTGGCGGCCACGGCCTCGAAGATGTTGTGGTCGTCCCTGGCGAGCGCCGGCTGGGTCACCGGCGCCCACGGGGCGTCTTTCAACTCGGGGCGGTCGATGCCGTACAGGCCCCACAGTCCGTCGAGGGCGAGCGGGGCCTGGGAGACGTACAGGGCGGCGGGGTCCAGCTTCAGCTTGGAGACGAGGAAGTCCCGCAGGTCGTCCGGCATCCCGGCGTCCACCTCGAGCCGGATGGCGCGCGAGAAGCGGTGGCGGGTGACGAGCAGCGACTCCATCGCCTCGACCAGGTCGTCGGCCTCCTCCTCCTCGAGGGCCTGGTCGGCGCTGCGGGTGACCTGGAACACGTGGTGCCCGGCGACGTCCATGCCGGGGAAGAGCCGGTCGATGTGGGCGCTGATCACCTGCTCGACGGGGACGTAGCGCTCCTGGTCGGGCAGGACGATGAACCGGGGGAGCGTCTGCGGCACCTTGATCCTGGCGAACTGCTCCTCGCCCGTCTTGGGGTTCGTCACCAGCACGGCCAGGTTCAGCGACAGGTTGCTGATGTAGGGGAACGGGTGGGACGGGTCCACCGCCAGCGGGGTGAGCACCGGGTACATCTCGGTCTCGAACAGGTGGTCGAGCTCCTTGCGGTCGGCCTTGGCGAGGTCGTCGTAGTCGGTGAGCCGGATGTCCTGCGCCTCGAGCTCGGGGATGATCTCGTTCAGGAACACCCGCTCCTTGCGGGCGACGAGGCGCTGGGTCTTCTCTGCGATCTCCTCCAGCTGCTGCGCCGGGGTGCGCCCGTCGGCGGTGGCCTTGCGGATGCCGGCGGCGCGCTGCTCCATGAGGCCGGCCACGCGCACCTGGAAGAACTCGTTCAGGTTGCTGGTGACGATCGCCACGAACTTGACGCGCTCCAGCAGCGGGATGTTGGGGTTCTCGGCCAGCGCCAGCACCCGCTCCTGGAAGTCGAGGAGCGACAGCTCACGGTTGAAGTAGCGGGCCTGGGCCGTATCGGTTCGCAGGGGGAGCGCCTCCGGTGCGGGGCGTCCAATGATAGATACGGCCCGCCGGGCCGGATCAGGCGCCGCCGGCCCCGAAGCGGTCTTCGAGGGCGGCCACCTTGCCCACCCGGCGCACGTGCCGGTCGTCGCCGCTGAAGCGTGCGCCGAGGAAGGCGTCCACGACCTCGTCGGCCACGGCGGGCCCGATCACTCGGCTGCCGACGGCCAGGACGTTGGCGTCGTCGTGCTCCACCGACTGGTGGGCGCTGTAGGTGTCGTGGGCGAGCGCGCAGCGGACGCCCTTCACCTTGTTGGCGGCGATGGAGGCACCGGCGCCGGACCCGCACACCACGATGCCGCGGTGCGCCCGCCCCTCGGCGACGGCGCGGCCCACGGCCTCGGCGTAGTCGGGGTAGTCCACCGGCTCCTCGCTGTGGGTGCCGAGGTCGAGCACCGAGTGCCCGGCGGCGGCGATGCGGGCCCCCAGCGCCTCCTTGAGGGCGTACCCGGCGTGGTCGGCTGCGATGGCGACTCTCACGTCCCGGCAGCGTAGCCGCTGCGGGCGCCGCCCCCGGGAACGCTGCCGTCGGCCCGGCGTAGGATGGCCCGATGGAGCAGATCGTCGTCACGGGCGGGCGCGCCCTCGGCGGCTCGGTGCAGGTGTGCGGGGCCAAGAACGCCGTCCTCAAGCACCTGGTGGCGATGCTGCTGGCGCCCGGCGAGCACCGCCTCGACAACGTGCCCGGCATCGCCGACGTGGACATCATGTGCCGGGTGCTGGAGCACATCGGCGCCAGCGCGCGCCGGGACGGCTCCAGGCTCACCGTCCACATCCCCGACGACCTGCGGCCGGAGGCTCCCATCGAACTGGTCCGCAAGATGCGGGCGTCGATCCTGGTGCTCGGCGCGCTGCTGGCGAGGGCCGGGGAGGCCCGGGTGGCGCTGCCGGGCGGCGACGACTTCGGCTCGCGCCCCATCGACATGCACCTCGACGGGCTGGAGGCGCTGGGGGCCACCTTCGAGTTGCGCCACGGCGTCCTGCACGCCGCGGCGCCGGGCGGGCTGCGCGGCACCGAGGTGACCCTGGAGTTCCCCAGCGTCGGCGCCACCGAGAACGTGCTGTTCGGCGCCGTGATGGCGCAGGGCACCACGGTGATCTCCAACGCGGCCCGCGAGCCCGAGATCGCCGACCTGGCGGCCGCGCTGTCGTCGATGGGCGCCCGCATCGATGGAGCCGGCACGTCCACGATGCAGATCCACGGCGTCGGCGAGATGGCCCCCATGGATCACCGCGTGGTCCCCGACCGCCTGGAGGCAGGCACCTACCTGATCGCCGGAGCGATCACCGGCGGGGAGGTGACGGTGGAGCGGTGCGTGCCGTCGCATCTGCGCATGGAGTTGCGCAAACTGGAGGAGGCCGGCTGCGAGATCGAGACCGGCGACGACTGGGTGCGCCTCGCCGGGCCGGAGCGGCCGCAGGCGGTGGGGTTCTCGACGCTGCCGTACCCGGGGTTCCACACCGACATGCACCCGCAGATGGTCGCCCTGCTGTCGGTGGCGGAGGGCACCTCCGTGATCACCGAGAACATCTACGAGGCCCGGTTCCGCTACGTCGGCGAGTTGAACCGCCTCGGCGCCGACGTGACCCTGGAGGGCCAGCACGTGCTGATCCGCGGCGTCGAGGCGCTCAGCGGCTGCCCGGTGGACGCCTGCGACATCCGCGCCGGGGCGGCGATGGTGCTCGCCGGGCTGCGGGCGGAGGGGTACACCGAGGTGGCCAACGCCAACCACATCGACCGCGGCTACCAGCGCTTCGTCCCCAACCTGGAGGCCCTCGGCGCCGACATCCGCCGGGAGACGGTGGAGGCCTGACGCCCCGCCGCCCCGGGGTGGCGACTCCCGAGTACACACCCCCAGAGTGAGGTCAGGGGTCCCGAGGGGCTCGACGACTCGCCAACTCGGCGTGCCGATCCGGTGGTCGTAGAGTTGGGCGACATGGCCTTTTCGATCAAGCCGCTCGATGAGTCGACGTGGGATGCGTTCGCCGCGTTGGTGGAGGCGAACAACGGGATCTTCGGTGGTTGCTGGTGCATGGGGTTCCATCCCGAGGACGACCGTCATGCCGATGCCGACGAACCCAACCGCCTCCGCAAGTTCGACCGTGTACGCAACGGGACGGCACATGCCGCACTCGTCTTCGAAGGTGAGGAATGCGTCGGCTGGTGCCAGTTCGGCGTTCCCGAGGAAGTGCCTCGCATCAAGAGCCTCAGGGAGTATCAGAAGGGGCTGGGTGCGTTGCCTGACTGGCGAATCGCCTGCTGCTACGTCGGCAAAGGTCACCGCCGCAAAGGCGTCGCCGCAGCTGCGCTCGCCGGGGCGCTCGACCTCATCGCCGGACTGGGCGGTGGTCGAGTGGAGGGGTATCCCGAATCTGCCGATGCCGTGCCGGCCGGGTTCCTCTACAACGGGGCCCTGTCGACCTACGAAGCCGCAGGGTTCACCAAGGACCGCAAGATAGGCAAGCACCGCTGGGTTGTCGTCAAGGATGTCGCGCCAACGGGCGCCTGAGCCGTCGGCTCCTGGGTGGTCGTAGCCCAACGACACCGAGCGAGCCGAGCCGACCCACAGCCTGGTGGTCGGGCCGCATCGAATCGCAGCGGGCTCCTGGTAGATCGGCCTGGACGCCGGGCTGGGCATGCTCCTTCGCGCAGGGGCGGCGCGCAGGTGGCCGGCAGGTAGCCGGACGGGCGCCGCCCAGGCGGCGGGGCCCTCAGGAGATCGGCTTCTCGTAGCCGTCGAGGACGTGCCAGGGCTCGAAGCCGGCGCTGCGGTACAGGGCGCCGGAGGCCGCGTTCGACTCGAAGTTGGCCACGATGGCGTACTCCATGCCTGCGGCGGCCATGTGGTGGGCGGCGTACTGCACCACGGCCCTGCCCAGGCCGCGGCGGCGGTGATCGGGATGGGTGCCGACGGCCTCGAGCAGCCCGGTCCGGTTGATCGGGTCGTACCAGGTGACGGCGAAGGCGCCGAACCCGCCGCCGGGCGCCACCGCCACCAGTTCCCGCGCCGGGTCGTAGCCGGGCGACTCCATGACCCGGCGGTACAGCGCCTCGGTCCACCCCGCGCCGGGGAAGGCGGCGCCGTGCACCGCCGCCACCGCCCCGGCCTCTTCGACACCGGTGACGGCGCGGATCGTGTAGCCGTCGGGGATCTCGGGCCCGGGCACGTCGGAGATCCGGGCGCGGTTGATCACGTACGGCGGGTCGCCGTCGGGCGCCCAGCCGAGGTCGGTGATGATCTCGATGCGGGCCGTGTCGCACCGGAAGGCATCGCCGGCCATGACGGCCGATGCCACACCGTGGCGCCGCATCAACTCGGCGGTGCGGGCGTCGGCGTACTCGAGCACCTCCCGCTCGAACGCCCCGCCCCGCAGGTCGTGGCGCACCTGCGCGTCGTAGGAGCGATGCCGCGGCCCTACCAGCACCCAGGCCGCGACGCCGTCGCCGTCCTCCCAGACGGTCATCACCTCTGCGGGGTCGAAGTGCTTGTTGCCGTTGTAGAGGCGGTGGGGGATGTCGCCGGGGTGCACGTACCCGCAGCCGCCGGCGGCGGCACTGGAGACCGCGGTGAAGGCCTGCAGCAGTTCGAGGTCGGCTGCTCCCTCGTACGGTCGGCGTCGCATCGGCCCTCCCGGCCGCACGGTGCGGCCGGGGCCGACCCTACGCGCCCCGGCGAGCACGGGAATGTCAGGCCCGCCTGACGGGTTGAGACGGCCAGTACGCCACCGGAGGTCGATCCCCGTGTCCCGCGCCCGCATCCTCGTGATCGCCGGCCTCGTCGCGCTGCTGCTGGCGGCCGGCGCGGTGTGGTGGTTCGTGTTCCGCGACACCTCGCCGCCCGCCCCGACGCTGGAGGGCGCCGTCGCCGAGCGGACCTCCACCACGGAGGGCTCGGCGACCACTCCGCAGACCGACGGGGGCATCGAAGGGGAGTGGGTGCTGGCCGACGACGGCACCTCCTACGTCGGCTACCGGGTGCGGGAGGAACTGGCCTCCATCGGGGCGAAGACCGCCGTGGGCCGGACGCCGCTGGTGGAGGCGGCGCTGGTGGTCGAGGGGGGTGCGGTGACCACCGTGCAGGTGGACGCCGACCTCACCGGGCTGCAGAGCGACGACGACCGCCGCGACGGCGCCATCCGCCGCCAGGCCCTGGAGACCGCCACGTTCCCCGACGCCGCCTTCACCCTGACGGCACCGATCACCCTGCCCGCCGGCGCCGCCGACGGCGAGCCGATCGAGGTGTCCGGCACCGGCGACCTGACCCTGCACGGCGTCACCCGCACCGTCGAGGTGCCGCTGCAGGCGCAACTGGTGGACGGCCGGATCGTCGTGGTCGGCTCGGTGGAGATCGCCTTCGCGGACTACGACATCGACAAGCCCACGTCGTTCGCCGTCCTCAGCGTCGAGGACGTCGGCGTCATGGAGTTGCTGCTCGTGTTCGAGCCGTCGGCATGACCCGCGGGAGGCGACCCCTGGGGTAGGGTGCCCGGCGGCCGTAGAATGCCCGGCCTGAGACCACCGAGGATCTGATGAGCGACACCACCGACACCACGGCCGACACGGCCCAGGACGCCGCCGAGGAGACGCCGTTCTCGATCGACATCGACGTCCTGCAAGAGACGCTCGAGTACATCCGTCCTGCGCTGCAGGCCGACGGCGGCGACATGATCCTGCTCGGCGTGAACGAGGGGAAGGTGTCGTTGCAGTTGGTCGGGGCGTGCGGAGGGTGCCCGCTCTCGACGATGACGCTCACCGCCGGCATCGAGCGGATCCTGCGCGACCGGGTCCCCGGCGTCACCGAGGTCGTCGCGGTCTGAGGCGCCACGCCACGATCACGTCACCCACGTTGGTCCCCGTCGGCCCCGTGACCAGCCTCCCCCCGACCGCCTCCAGGTAGGTCCCGCTGTCGTTGGCGGCCAGGGCGGCTTCGGCGTCGAGGCCCGCCTCCCTGCCCCGCCGCACCGTCTCCCCGTCGACCACCCCGCCGGCCGCCGCCGTCGGGCCGTCCACGCCGTCGGTGCCGAGCGAGGCCACGATCACGTCCCGGTGGCCGTCCAGGATCATCGCCGCCGCCACGGCCACCTCCTGGTTGCGGCCCCCCGACCCGCCGCCTCGCACCACGACCGTGGTCTCGCCCGCCGAGACCCACATGCCGGCGCCGTCCTCCGCCAGCAGCGTCCCGGCGATGCGGGCCCCGACGGCCGCCGCGTCGCCGGTCACGCCGGTGTCTCCCAGGCGGGCGGGGATGCCGAGCCGCTCGGCGGCGCGCACCGCCCCCACGGCGGCGGCCCTGCCGTCGGCGACCACCACCACCGGGCCTCCCGCCGGCGCCGGCCCGCCCCGCGGCGCCCGCAGCGCCCGCTCCACGCCCGGGCCGGCGGCTCCCAGGAGCCCGCGGCGCTCGAGCACGGCGATCGCCGCGGCGGGGTCGGACGGATCGGGGACGGTGGGCCCGCCGGCGATGGTCGCCAGATCGCCGCCCACGACGTCGGAGAGCACCAGCGTGGCCATGCGGGCCGGGGCGACGGCCCCGGCGAGGCCGCCGCCGTGCAGGCGGGAGAGCCTGCGGCGGACCGTGTTGACCTCGCCGATCGGCGCTCCCGACGCCAGGAGGGCGGCCGTCACGGCCGGGAGGTCGCCGGGGCCGAGGCCGGGCACGGGCGTGGCGGCGCAGGCCGAGCCCCCGCCGGAGACCAGCACCAGGACGAGGTCGTCGGGCCCTGCGGCGCCCGCTGCGGCCATCAGGGCGTCGCCCGCCTGCCTGCTGCGCTCGTCGGGGACCGGGTGGGATCCCTCGACGACCTCGATGCCCGCAGGTGCCGGGCCGGCCACCGGCGTCGCCGCCACCCCCGCCGGGCGCAGCCCGCCCAGCACGTCGTGGGCCCCCCACGCCATGGGGATGGCCGCCTTGCCCAGGGCCAGCACGACGAGCCGGCCCCGGGGGAGCGGCACCCGGTGCTCGCCGACCCACACGGCGCCGCCGCCGAGGCGGAGCGCACCGGCCACGGCCCGCCTCGGGTCGGCGGCCTCCAGGGCGGCGGCCAGCACGTCGAGGAGACGGGCACGGGCCGTCGCATCGGGTCCGACCACCACCGGTTCGAACATGGCCGCAATGTACCCGAGCCCCGCAGCGGGGCCGCGGGGCGGCCGGAGGAGGCCGCCGATCGGCCGGTTTGCAGGCGTGTGATGGGCGAACGCGGCCCGTTTGGAGTACCCTCACTCATTCCAGCGGGCTGTGCCCGCGCATGGATGGGAGATATATATGAAGCGATTTCGGTACCTAGTCGCCGTGCTACTGGCGTTCGCCCTCGTGGTGGCCGCCTGTGGCGACGACGACGCTGACACCACCGAAGCCCCGACGACGACCGAGGCTGCGACGACGACCGAGGCCGCGACGACGACCGAGGCCGCGACGACGACCGAGGCGCCGACGACGACCGAGGCGATGGAAGAGACGACGATCATCATCGGCACGACCGATACGATCTCGAGCCTCGACTCCGCCGATGCCTACGCGACGGCGGACTGGGAGCTGATCAAGGCGTTCAACGAGCCGATCCTTCGGTTCACGCCCGGCAGCAACTCGGTCCTCGAGCCCGGCATCGCCAGCCTTCCGGTCGCCAGCGAGGACGGGATGAGCTGGACCGTGACGCTCCGCGACGACCTCGTCTTCGGTGACGGCACGCCGCTCACCCTGGACACGGCCGTTGCGCAGCTCAACCGGCTCATGAACGCGGAGTTGCAGGACAGCTCGCCGAACCAGGTGGGCAACACCCTCGCGATCCCGTACGTCGAGAGCATCGAGGCGGTCGGTGACAATCAGATCCGGTTCAACCTCATCGGGCCCGCGGGCTTCTTCCCGCAGATCCTGGCCGGTGCGCCGTACACGATCGCGCACCCGGACATCTTCGCCCTCGACGAGATGAACCTGCTGCCCGAGGCGCCGATCTACGGCCTCGGCCCCTGGATGATCACCGATGTGGTCCCCAACGAGCAGACCGTGCTCGAGCCGAATCCGTACTACAACGGCACCTACCCGGCGCAGGTCGACCGGATCATCGTGCAGCGCTTCTCGACCCCGGCCGCGATGGCTGACGCCGTCCGCGCCGGTGAGATCGACGTCGCGTGGCGCATCCTCGGCTCCGAGGCCGCCGACGAACTGAAGTCCGTCGAAGGCCTGACCGTCGAGACGATCCCTCAGGCGCCGATCCGGTACCTGATCGTCAACCACGCCGACGGCTTCGCGACCGCCGACAAGAACGTGGCGCAGGCCCTGGCCGCGCTGATCGATCGTGACGAGCTGTCCGACGTCGTGTTCGGCGGCGCCGTGACGCCGTTGCTGTCGCCGGTTCCCCCGGGGTTCCTCGGCGCGACGGAGGCGTTCGAGACCGCCTTCCAGGCTCCGAACCAGACCCTGGCAGAGAACCTGTTGGCGGCTTCCGGCTTCTCGGCGGACAACCCGGTCGAGGTGACCCTGGGCTACCCGCCCGAGCACTACGGCGTGACCACTGCCGACGGCGTCCTGCTGGTCGCCCAGCAGTGGGAGGACTCCGGCCTGATCGACGTGAACATCGTCGAGCAGGAGTGGAGCACCTACGTCGCGAACTGCACCAACGGTGACACGTACGACGTGTGCGTGCTCGGCTGGTTCTTCGACTTCCCGGATGCCGAGAACTACCTGCAGCCCTTCATCGAGGGCGACGGGCTCGGCACGATGGTCCTCACGGACCAGGCCACCGGCATCGACCCGCAGCTCGAGCAGCTGCTGCTCGAGCAGCGCGCTGAGAGCGATCTGGACACTCGTGCCCAGCTGATCGCCGATCTGCAGGACGTGTATGCCGACGAGGTCGTGACCATCCCGCTGTGGTTGGAGCCCGAGTTCATCATCTACTGGGAGTACATCTCCGGTAGGGCGGATCTGCCGAACCCGCAGACCCTGAACATCGGTCCCGACTTCGAGTTCATCTACTCCGTCCTGGAGTACATGAGCTAGTCGCAGCGACCCAAGCGAGACAGAACCGGGAGCGGGCTTGCCCGCTCCCGGTTCTCTTTTTCGGCATCTTCCGTTAGCCTCGCTTCCCTACCGTGCATCCACTCCTACTCGTCTTCATGGTGTTCGGCGTCCCCGCGGCGCTGGCCCTGTTGTGGGTGTTCATCCGCGGCAGCGAGGCGCTCCGGCGCTACATCCTGACCCGCATCGCCCTCACGCTGCCGATGGTGCTGATCCTGGTGTCGGTGGTGTTCTTCGTGCTCCGGGTGATGCCGGGCGACGTGGTGTCCTCCACGCTGGGCCCCAAGGCGAGCGAAGAGGTCCGCGAGAACATCATCGAGTCGCTCGGCCTCGACGACCCGCTCATCGTTCAGTACTTCAAGTTCCTCGGCGACGTGGTCACCCTGGATCTCGGCGACTCGTTCATCGGGGCTCGCCGGCCCATCGTGGACGAGCTCGGCGAGCGGCTGCCGGCGACCCTCGAGCTCATCATCCCCGCCGCCATCGTCGCGCTGGGGACCGGGCTCTTATTCGGCACGTTTGCGGCCGTGCGCCGCAAACGGACCGCCGACTACGGGCTCCGTCTGTACAGCGTGATCGTCTACTCCATGCCCATCTTCTGGCTGGGCCTGCTGTTGAGGCTGGTGTTCAGCGTTTGGCTGGGTTGGACCCCGATCGCGGGGCGCATCGACGTGGTGGCCAACACCACCCTGGAGCGAACGACCAACCTGCTGACGGTGGACTCGATCATCTCGGGGAACTGGTCGGCACTGCTGAGCGTCCTGCACCACATGATCCTTCCCACCCTCACGCTCGGCCTCGTGCTGTCCGGCGTGTTCATCCGCCTGACCCGGATCAACGTGATCGAGACGCTGCAGGAGGACTACGTGATCTCCGCCAGGGCTCGCGGCATCCGCGAGCGGGTGGTCACCTACTCCTATGCGCTCAAGAACGCCATGATCCCGGTGGTCACCGTGATCGGCCTCCAGGTGGCCATCCTGCTCGCCGGCGCCGTGCTGACCGAGACCGTGTTCAACTGGCCGGGCATGGGCAGGTACCTGATCCAGCGGATCAGCGCGCGTGACTTCCAGGCGGTGCAGTCCACCGTCGCGGTGTTTGCGATGTTCGTCGCCCTGATCAGCCTGGCGGTGGATGTGATCTACTCCGTCTTGGACCCGCGGGTGAAGTACTGATGACCGACCACGAGAACCTCGAGACCCCGGCCCCCGCCCAGGTGGCGGACTGGGAGCTGGAACTCCAGAAGGTGGGGTTCGTCCGGCGCGTGCTGCGCGCCCGGAAGTGGTACCGGGCCGACTGGTGGTTCGTGGTCATCTCGAGCCTGATGGTGGTCGGGTTCCTGATCATCGCCATCTGGCCCCAGTGGTTCGCTCCCCACGACCCCCTGGAGCAGGTCGGTCCCCGGCTGCTGTCGCCGGGCGAGCTGCCGGAGAGCGAGGTCCTCATCCTGCCCGAGGACTCCCCGTTCGGAGGGATCGCCGACTTCACACGCGACGAACGCATCCCGGTGGCCGTGATGCTCGACACGCCGTCCAGCGAAGCCGCCCGCGACGAGGCGGAGCGCGTCACCGACGAGATCGCTGCATCCGGGGGCGAGGGCCGGATCCGCCTGCAGATCATGCGGTTCGAGTCCATCGAGGAGACCCTCGACGCGGTGGTGTCCGGCGAGGCGACGGCCGCCGTCGCATCCTCCAAGACGTTCGCCGCCGCCGCCGCCGGCTACCCGACGCTCCGCAACGCGGGCGGGGTGTCCAGCGAGGCCCAGGACACCACGAGCTTCATCCTCGGCACCAACCAGGTGGGGCAGGACGTCCTGAGCCGCCTCATCTGGGGCGCCCGCATCGCCATCATCATCGGGTTCTCGGCGGCGATCGCCTCCTTCGTGCTCGGGGTGCCGCTGGGCCTCATCGCCGGCTTCGCCGGAGGCAAGCTGGACCGGCTGATGACGCTGGTCATGGACAGCATCTACGCCTTCCCCGGCCTGATCCTGGCGATCGCCATCACCGCGGTGCTGGGGCCCAGCATCGTCAACATCATCGTGGCGATCGCGGTGCTGTACATCCCGACGTACTACCGGATCGTGCGCGGCCAGACCCTCTCGGCCAAGGAGGAGCTGTACGTGGAGGCCGCCAAGAGCCTCGGCGCCCGGTCCCGGGTCATCCTCGGCCGCTACATCTTCCCCAACGTCATCCCGTCGGTGGCCGTGATCTTCTCGGTCAACGTGGCCGACGCCATCCTCACCGGCGCCGGCCTCTCGTTCCTCGGCCTGGGCCTGCCGCTCGACACGCCCGACTGGGGCATCGACCTCGCACGGGGGCAGGAGTTCATCCGCTCGGCGTGGTGGCTCATCACGTTCCCCGGCCTGGCCGTCATGCTCATCGTGCTGGCCTTCACCATGATGGGCGAGGGCCTGGTGGAGATCTTCAACCCGAAGCTGAGGGACCGGTAGACCATGACGCAGGACGCCATCGCCGCCGATCGCAGCTCGGTCGCCACCGGCGACGTGCTGTACTCGATCCGCGACCTCTCGGTGGAGTACGGGACCAGGGCGGGCGAGGTCGCCGCCGTCGACCGGGTCTCGCTAGACATCCGCAAGGGCGAGATCCTCGGCCTCGTCGGAGAGTCCGGCTGCGGCAAGTCCACCCTCGGCAAGGCGATGATGAGGATGATCTCGCCGCCCGGCAGGATCACACAGGGGGAGCTGTGGTTCGCCGGTGAGGACCTGATGACGGTGTCCGAGGCCCAGATGCGTGAGATCCGCGGCGCCCGGCTCGGCATGGTGTTCCAGGACCCGATGACCTCGCTGAACCCGTTGTCGAAGATCGTGGACCACCTCACCGAGACGATCACCACGCACGAGCCGTCGGTGTCGGAGGCGGCGGCCCGTGATCGGGCGGAGCAACTGATCGGCAGGCTCGGGCTGCGGGTCGAGCGCATCGACGACTACCCCCACCAGTTCTCGGGAGGCATGCGGCAGCGCATCATGATCGCCCTGGCCCTCGCCCTGCGGGCGGACCTGGTGATCGCCGACGAGCCGACGACGGCCCTCGACGTGATCGTCGAGGCGCAGTTCCTCGACCTGCTGCGGGAGCTGCGGGCCGAGTTCGACCTCACGATCATCATGATCACCCACAACATCGGCGTGGTGGCCGAGGTCGCCGACCGGGTGGCGGTCATGTACGCCGGCCGGATGGCCGAACTGGGGTCGGTGGACGAGGTGTTCCTCGACACCAAGCACCCCTACGGCCAGGGCCTCCTCCGGGCGGTCCCCAACATCGAACTCGACGGCTCGGACCTGTACCAGATGGAGGGGGCGCCTCCGAACCTGCTGCACACGCCCTCGGGCTGCCCCTTCCATCCCCGGTGCCCGCATGTGATGCCGATCTGCTCCGAGCGCGAGCCGGCGTTCGCCGAGGTGACACCGGGGCACCGCGCCTCGTGCTGGCTGTTCCAGGAACACGACGGGGAGGGGGAGCGGTGAGCCGTATCGGCATCCTCCTCATCGTCCTCGGGGGCCTGGCCGTCCTGGCGGCGATCGGCGTGGGCACCGCGTGGCTGGCCGTCAGGAGGCGGCGCAGCCGGTACGCGTGGTTCTTCCTCGGCATGCTCATCCTCCCGCTCGCCGTCCTCGCCCTGCTCCCGGCGCGCGACCCCGTCCCGGTGGGGGCGGGCGGCGAGGTCCTGGTGGAGGTGAGGGGCCTTCGCAAGTGGTTCCCGGTGCAGAAGGGCTTCATCGCCAACCTCCTGTCGCGCGGCCACACCGACTACGTCAAGGCCGTGGACGACGTCAGCTTCACCATCAAGCGCGGAGAGGTGCTGGGCCTGGCCGGGGAGAGCGGGTCGGGGAAGTCGACGGTCGGCCGCCTCGTGCTCCGCCTCCTCGACCCCACCGAGGGCGAGGTCGTCGTGGACGGCGTCGACCTGGCGCGCCTCGACAAGGAGAACCTCCGCGTCTACCGCCACAAGATGCAGGTGGTGTTCCAGGACCCGCTGGCATCGCTCAACCCGCGCATGACGGTGGGCCAGGCGATCGAGCACCCCGCCCAGATCCACCTCCCGGACACGACCCCCGAGGAGCGCAAGCGCCTGGTCTTCGAGTTGCTCGACGCGGTCGGCATGAGCCCGCCCGACTTCTTCTACTCCAAGTACCCCCATCAGGTGTCGGGCGGCCAGCGGCAGCGGATCGTGCTGGCCCGGGCCCTCATCACCCAGCCGGACCTGATCGTGGCCGACGAGCCCATCGCTTCGGCGGACGTGTCCGTGCAGGCGTTGCTGCTGGAGCTGATGATCAAGCTGAAGGACGAGTTCGACCTCACCTACCTGTTCATCACCCACGACCTGGCCACGACCAAGTACATCTGCGACCGGATCGGGATCATGTACCTCGGCAAGATCGTCGAGATCGGGCCCCTGCAGGAGGTCTTCGAGAACCCGCAGCACCCCTACACCAGGGCCCTGCTGTCGGCGGTGCCCGTGCCCGACCCCCGCCACCGCCGCACCGAGCCGCTGCCCACCGGCGAGATCCCGAACCCGATCAACCCGCCGCCGGGCTGCAACTTCCACCCGCGGTGCCCGATCGCCGCGGCGGGGGTCTGCGACGGTGAGCTCCCCTCGCTTCGCCCCGTCCCCGGGTCGGAGGACCACCTGGTGTCCTGCCACCTCCGCACCGGCGACCACACCCATCTCGACCCGGCCCGCACCGGGGGCCCGTCCGCCTAGGGCAGCCGTGCCGGCGCGGCCGTGCCGGTAGCCTCGCGATCGGTGCATCCGCTGCTGCTGTCCGTCCTGATCTTCGGCGTCCCGGCGGCGATCGCGTTGGGATGGGTGTTCCTGCGCGGCGGCGGCGCCCTGCGGCGCTACATCGCGACGCGGGTGGCACTCACCCTGCCGATGGTCTTCGTCCTGGTGTCGGTGGTGTTCCTGGTGCTCCGCGTCATGCCGGGCGACGTGGCCTCGGCCACGCTCGGCCCGAAGGCGAACGCAGAGGTCCGCCAGAACATCGAGGAGACCCTGGGCCTCGACGACCCGCTGGTCGTGCAGTACGCGCGGTTCCTGGGCCAGGTCGCCACCTTCGACCTCGGGGACTCCTTCGTCGGGGCGCGGCGCCCCGTGGTGGACGAACTGGGGGAGCGCCTCCCCGCCACCCTGGAGCTGGTGCTCCCGGCGGCCGGCGTCGCCATCGCGCTCGGCCTGGTCCTCGGGGCGTCGGCCGCCGGCCATCGCAGGCGCCTCCGGGACTACGCCGTGCGCATGTTCGGTGTCGTGGTGTACTCGATGCCGGTCTTCTGGCTCGGCATGCTGGCCAAGGGTGTCTTCAGCATCTGGCTGGGGTGGACGCCGGTGGCCGGCCGCATCGACGTGCTGGCCAACGCCACGCTGGAACGCACCACCAACCTCCTGGTCGTGGATTCGATCCTCTCGGGGAACTGGGAGGCGCTGCGCAGTGCGCTCCACCACATGGTGCTCCCGGTGCTGACGCTGGGCGTGAGCATCTCCGGCCTGTTCGCCCGCCTCGTCCGCATCAACGTCATCGAGACGCTGCAGCAGGACTACGTCGCGGCCGCCAGGGCACGGGGCCTGCGGGAGCGGACCGTGGTCGGTGCCTACGCGGTGCGGAACGCCATGATCCCGGTGGTCACGGTGATCGGCCTGCAGGTGGCCATCCTGCTGGCGGGCACGGTGCTCACCGAGGCCGTCTTCAACTGGCCGGGGATGGGCCTCTACCTGGTGGAGAGGATCAAGGTGCGGGACTTCCAGGCGGTGCAGTCGGCGGTGGCGATGTTCGCCCTGCTGGTCGCCGCCATCGGGCTGGCCGTGGACGTGGTGTACGGCGTCCTCGATCCGCGGGTGGAGTACTGAGGGGCGGGGCCCCCACCCCTCCGGCGGTATCCTGCCCCGGTGGCGCTGCCCTCCGACCCCTCCGCGCTCGTCGCCGCCGCCCTCGACGGCGACCGCCGCGCCCTGGCGCGGCTGGTCTCGATCGTCGAGGACGGCCGCCCCGACGCCGGCCCGATGCTCGCCGCCGCCTACCCGGCAGCGGGCGGCGCCTACCGGGTGGGGATCACCGGCGCGCCGGGGGCGGGCAAGAGCACCCTCACCGACGGGCTGATCGGCGCGCTGCGCGCCGCAGGCGACGCCGTCGCCGTGCTGGCCGTGGACCCGACCAGCCCCTTCAGCGGCGGTGCCGTGCTCGGAGACCGGGTGCGCATGCAGGACCACGTCTCCGACGACGGCGTCTACATCCGCTCCATGGCCAGCCGCGGCCACCTGGGCGGCCTGTCGGCGGCGGCGCCGAAGGCGCTGGCGCTGCTGGACGCCGCGGGCTTCCCCTGGCTGCTCATCGAGACGGTCGGGGTGGGCCAGGACGAGGTGGAGATCACCGAGGCCGCGGACACCACGATCGTGGTGGTGACCCCGGGGTGGGGTGACGGCATCCAGGCCGCCAAGGCCGGCATCCTGGAGATCGGCGACGTGTTCGTGGTCAACAAGGCCGACCGGCCCGGGCTGCGGGACACGGTGTCCGACCTGAAGACGATGCTGCAACTGGGCGGCGAGCGGCCGTGGAAGCCGCCGATCGTCGAGACCGTGGCTGCGGAGGGCGCGGGCATCGAGGACGTGCGCGAGGCCATCGCCACCCACCGCCGCCACCTGGAGGAGACCGGCGGACTGGCCGACGGCAGGCGCCGCCGCCGCATCGGCGAACTGGAGGGCGCCCTCGCCGCCGAGTACCGGCGGCGGGCCGGGATCGCGGTCGCGGCGGCGTCCGGCGGAGGGCTCGTGGAGGCGGTGGCCCGCGGCGAGGCCGACCCGTGGAGCGCGGCGCTGCGAATGCTGGACGCCGGGGGCCCGCCGGCTCGGTAGCCTCGGGACGAGTCGTCCAGGAGGATCCGTGAGCCTCGTCAGATTCGAGATGCAGGGCGACGTCGCCCTGGTCACCCTCGACCGCCCGCCCGTCAACGCCCTGTCGGCCGCCCTGACGGCCGACCTGGACGAGGCGGTCGCCAAGGCGGAGGACCCGGCGGTGCGCGCCGTGGTGCTCACCGGGAGCCCGCACTTCGCCGCGGGCGCCGACATCTCCGAGTTCAAGGCGGCGATGGACGGCGGGGGCGAGGACGCGCTCGCCAATCGGCTGTCCGAGGTGGTCCGCCGCCTGGAGACGCTCCCCAAGCCGGTGATCGCTGCGGTGCGCGGCTACGCCCTCGGCGGCGGCCTGGAGGTGGCGATGGGCTGCGACTTCCGCTTCCTCGCCGAGGACGCCACGGTCGGCCAGCCCGAGATCAAGCTGGGCATCATCCCCGGCGCCGGCGGCACGATCCGCCTCACCCGGCTCATCGGCCCGGCCAAGGCCAAGGACCTCATCTACACCGGCCGCTTCGTCGGTGCCGCCGAGGCGCTGGACCTGGGCATCGCCGACCGGGTGGTGCCGGCCGACGGCCTCGACGAGGCCGCCATGGAGTACGCCGCCGCGCTGGCCGCCGGGCCGACCGTCGCCCTGGGCGCCGCCCGGCGCGCCGTCACCGACGGCCTCGGCCTGCCGGTGCCCGAGGCGCTGGCGCTGGAGACCGCCGGGTTCGACGCCTCCTTCGCCACCGACGACGCCCGCGAGGGCGTGGCGGCATTCCTGGAGAAGCGCGAGCCGGGGTTCAGCGGGAGGTGAAACGGGCGGCGAGTCGCCGCAAGTTGCGCCGCCACACCCACCGCAGCACGGGCCGGGCCGCCCACGCCCCGGCGGGCCCGCCCAGGAACCAGGGGAAGGCGATGTGCTCGCTCCAGGTGAAGCGCGTCCCGCCGCCCTCCGGCTCCAGGGTGAACGCCCCGCGCCCGGTGAACAGGCCGCGGTGCTCGACCGCGATGCGTCGCGGTGGCTCCCAGGAGGTCACCTCCATCAGGTCGGTGGTGCGGAACGGTCCGATGCGGGTCTCCACCGCCATCGTCGTGCCCTCCCCCTCCGACCTGTCGCCGGTGAACTCGATGGTGCGGGCGTCGGCCATCCACTCGACGTGCCGATCGAGGCGCGCCACGTCGTCCCACACCTCGGCAGGCGGGGCGGTGAGGTGGACCGAGACCGTGACGCCGCTCATGGCCGGCCACGGTAGGCGCCGGGCCGCCCCTACCCGGCCTCCCGTGCCGGTACGATGCGCGCGCTCATGGTGACCAGACGCGCCCGCCGCTGGGTGCAGCGAGGCATCGCAGCGGCGCTCATCGCCGCCGCGGTCGTCGCCGCCCTCGCTTCCTGGTTCACGTCGGAGATGATCGAGCAGGAGTTCCTCTCCATGACCGCCGGCGAGGCCGAGGCCGACCCGTCGGCGATCGGACTGGCCTTCGAGCAGGTGGACGTGCCGGGCCCGCTCGGCAACTACCCGGCCTGGTTCCTCGAGGGCGATCCGGAGGAGGACACCTGGGCCGTGGTGGTGCACGATCGGACCGCCAACCGGGCCGAGGCGCTCGACCTGCTCCCCGTGCTGGTGGAGCACGGCGTGCCGGTGCTGGTGGTCACCCACCGCAACGACGCCGCCGCCCCGCCTGCGGACGGGGGCCGTCACGCACTGGGCGCCGACGAATGGGAGGACGTGGACGCCGCCGTGGCCTTCGCCCTGGACTCCGGGGCGCGCGACGTGGTGCTGGCCGGGTACGGGACCGGCGGCGCCGCCGCCCTCGTCCTCGCCAGGGAGTCGGACTGGGCGGACCGGGTTGCCGGGATCGTCCTGGACTCCCCGTACCTGGACCCCGGCGCGATGGTGGACGTCCGCGCCTCGGCCGACAACGTCCCGGGCTTCGTGTCGGGGTGGGGCAAGGCGGTGGCGGCGTTCCGCTTCGGCGTGGACTGGTCGATGCTGGACCAGGTGGCCGGCGCCGACGACCTGGCGGCGCCGGTGCTGCTGATCAGGGGAGGCGACGACGCCGTCGCCCCGGCGTGGGTCGCGGAGGCGTTTGCGGCGGCGCGGCCCGGCCTGATCCGGGACCTGGTGGTGCCCGGCGCGGGCCACCTGGGCGGGTTCGCCGCCGACCCGGCACGCTACGAGGGCGCCGTCGGCCACTTCCTCCGGCGGGTGGCGGTGGGGCCCAGCGGCCTGCCGGAGGCCGAGGTCGAGGGGAGCCCCGGCTCGGGCGTCGAGTAGGCCCGGCCGCACGCCCGGCGACCCGGTACCCTCCGGCGTCGATGCTGTACCTGGACCACGCCGCCACCACGCCGCTGCGCCCCGGCGCCCTCGTCGCCATGGAGCCGTGGCTGGGGGACGGCTTCGGCAACCCGTCGGGCGTGCACTCCGTGTCGCGCCGCGCCAAGCAGGCCATGGAGGACGCCCGTGAGCGGGCGGCGGCCCTGCTGGGCGCCGCCCATCCCCTCGACATCGTGTTCACCGGTGGCGGGACCGGGTCGGACAACCTGGGCGTCGCCGGGCCCGCGCTGGCCGATGGGCGGCGCGGCGGTGTGGTGACGACGGCCGTCGAGCACGAGGCGGTGCTGGAGACGGCGCGGTTCCTCGAGCGGCTCGGGTGCCCGCTGCGGGTGGTCCCGGTGGACGGCGACGGCATCGCGGGCCCGGCGGAGGTGGCCGCCGCCGTGGGGGAGGGCACGGCGGTGGTGTCGGTGATGGCGGCCAACAACGAGACGGGAGCCCGTCAGCCGCTGAGCGAGATCGCCGACGCGGTG
Source organism: Actinomycetota bacterium (assembly GCA_020444505.1). Taxonomy (GTDB): domain Bacteria; phylum Actinomycetota; class Acidimicrobiia; order Spongiisociales; family UBA11373; genus JAHJML01. The sequence goes on from JAHLKU010000001.1 coordinate 102,588, forward strand.
CGGGCGGCGGGCCCGGCGGTGGTGCACACGGACGCCGTCCAGGCGTTCGTGTCCGAGGAGGTGACGGCCGCCTCCACCGGCGCCGACCTGATCACGCTCGCCTCGCACAAGTTCGGCGGCCCCAAGGGCGTCGGCCTGCTGCTGGCCCCCCGCGCCGTGGCACTGGAGCCGGTGCTCCACGGCGGCGGGCAGGAGTTGGGCCGCCGCAGCGGCACCCACAACGTGGCGGGGATCGTCGGGATGGTGGCCGCCATGGAGGCGGCCGCCGCCGACCGGGAGCGCTTCCGGCGCGACGTCGGCGAGGCACGCCGCCGCTTCGAGAGCGCCCTCGCCGCCGCCGTGGACGGCCTCGTGGTGTCGTCGCGGCGCGACCGCCTGGTCCAGCACAGCCACCTGCGCTTCCCCGGCGTGTCCGCCGAGAGCCTGCTGATCGTCCTCGACGGCATGGGCCTCGCCGCCTCGGCCGGCTCGGCCTGCCACAGCGGGGCGACGTCGGCGAGCCACGTCATGGCGGCGATGGGGGTGGGAGCCGATGAGGCGGCCGGTGCGGTCCGGTTCTCCTTCGGGTGGACCACCCGACCGGGCGACGGCGACGAGGCCGCCACGATGGTCCTGGAGGCCCTGGAGGGGCTGCAGTGAGGGCCCTGGTCGCCATGTCGGGCGGTGTGGACTCCAGCGTGGCGGCGGCGCTGATGATGGACGAGGGCCACGAGGTCGTCGGCGCCACCCTGAAGCAGTGGGAGGGCCCCGATGGATCGCTGCCGCTGCACGGGTGCTGCACCGTCGCCGACGCCGAGGACGCCCGCAGCGTCGCCGGGCGCCTCGGCATCCGCCACTACGTGCTGGACTACGTGGAGGCGTTCGAGGAACGGGTGGTGGCGCCGTTCGCCGCCGCGTACCTGGCCGGGAGGACCCCCAACCCGTGCATCGAGTGCAACCGGCGGGTCCGGTTCCGGGCGCTGCTGGACCGGGCGGCCGAGCTGGGCTGCGACCTGCTGGTCACGGGCCACCACGCCCGCATCCGGGAGGACGCCGCCGGGTTCCACCTGCTGCGCGCCGCCGACCCCCGAAAGGACCAGACCTACGTCCTCCACATGCTCGGCCAGGACGACCTGGCGCGGATCCGCTTCCCGGTGGGGGAGATGACCAAGGACGAGGTGCGGGCCGAGGCCGCCCGCCGGGGCCTGCGGACCGCCGCGAAGCCCGACAGCCAGGACCTGTGCTTCATCGCCACCGACCATCGGGCGTTCCTGCGGGACCGCTTCGCTCAGGTGGACGCCCCCGGGCCCATCGTGGACCGGGACGGCACCGAGGTGGGCCGCCACCGGGGGGCGGTCGGCTTCACGGTGGGCCAGCGCCGCGGCCTCGACCTGGCGCTCGGCGAGCCCCGCTACGTCCTGGACGTCCGGCCGGCCGATGCGACGGTGGTGGTGGGGCGGCGGGAGGACCTGCTGGTGGACGGGTGCCGGGTGGAGGCCGTGTCCTGGGTGTCCGGCCGCCCCCCCGAAGGCGGCGGGGTGGAGGTGAAGGTCCGGTACCGGTCGGAGCCCGTCCCCGCCCGGCTCGTCCCTGCCGGGCACGGGTGGGAGGTGTGGTTCGACGCGCCGCTGGAGGCGCCGGCCTCCGGGCAGGCGGCGGTGTTCTCCCGGGGCGACGAGGTGCTCGGCGGGGGCACGATCGAGGGGGTGCTGCGGCGCTGACGCGTCGGCGCCGCGCCGTATGATCCCTGCCGTGCCCGTTCGACGACGCCGGGAGGCGCCCCGTGGCTGACCCCACCGCCCGCATCGAGGAGTTGCGGCGGCTGCTGCGGTACCACGGGCACCGCTACCACGTGCTCGACGCCCCCGAGATCTCCGATGCCGAGTACGACGCGCGATACCGCGAACTGGAGGCGCTGGAGGAGGCCCACCCCGATCTGGTCACCCCCGACTCCCCGACCCGCCGGGTGGGCGCACCCGCCTCCGGCCTGTTCGCCCCGATCACGCACCGCGAGCGGATGTTCTCGCTCGACAACGCCGAGACCCCCGAGCAGGTGGAGGCGTGGGAGGCGCGGCTGGAACGGGCCCTGGGCAGGCCCCCGTCCGGCTTCTCGTGCGAGTTGAAGATCGACGGCCTGGCGGTGTCGCTCACCTACGAGGGGGGCCGGCTCACCAGGGCGGCCACCCGGGGCGACGGCATCACCGGGGAGGACGTCACCGCCAACGTGCGCACCGTGCTCGGCGTGCCGCTGGTGCTGCTGGGCGACGACGTCCCCTCCGTCATGGAGGTGCGCGGTGAGATCTACATGCCGCTCGACGCCTTCGAGGCGCTCAACGCGGCGCAGGCCGAGGCGGGGGAGCGGCTCTTCGTCAACCCCCGCAACGCGGCCGCCGGGGCGGTCCGCCAGAAGGACCCGTCGGTCACCGCCACCCGCCGGCTCGCCGTCTGGGTGTACCAGATGGGGCACGTGGAGGGCGGGCCGGCGTTCGACTCGCACACCGGGGCGATGGCATGGCTGCGGGACCACGGCCTGCCGGTCAACCCCGAGGGGGAGCGCGTCGCCGACACCGCCGGGGTGCTCGCCTACCTGGACCGGGCCCGGGAGTCCCGTCACGACCTGGCCTACCAGACCGACGGGGTGGTGGTGAAGGTGGACGAGCTGGCCGACCAGCGCGAACTGGGGTTCACGGCCAAGAGCCCGCGCTGGGCGATCGCCTACAAGTTCCCCCCCGAGGAGCAGACCACGCGCCTCGTCGGGATCGAGGTGAACATCGGGCGCACCGGGGCGGCGACGCCGTACGCCGTCATGGAACCGGTCTTCGTCGGCGGCGCCACCGTCACCAACGCCACGCTGCACAACCAGGACGAGATCGCCCGCAAGGACCTCCGCATCGGCGACACCGTGGTGGTGCGCAGGGCCGGCGACGTGATCCCCGAGGTGGTCGGCCCGGTGCCGTCGCTCCGCACCGGCGACGAGGTGGTGTGGTCCATGCCGGCGACCTGCCCGTTCTGCGGCAACCCCATCACCCGCGCCGAGGGGGAGGCGGTGGCCCGCTGCACCGGTGGCTTCGACTGCCCCGGCCGGCTGCGCGAGTACCTGGCCCACTTCGGGGGCCGGAGCGGCATGGACATCGAGGGCCTCGGCGCCAAGACGGTCGACCTCCTGCTCTCGGAGGGCCTGATCCGGGACCCGTCGGGCATCTTCACGCTGCAGCCCGGAGACCTGCTCGGCTTCGAGGGGTGGGGCGAGGTGTCGGTCGGCAACCTGATGGCCGCGATCGATGCGGCGCGGGGCCGCCCTCTCGGGCGGCTGCTGACGGCGCTCGGCATCCCGCTGGTGGGGGGCACCGTGGCGCGCACGCTGGCCCGCCGCTTCCTGTCGATGGACCGCCTGCTGGACGCGACCGAGGAGGAGCTGGCGGCCATCGACGGCATCGGCCCCGAGATCGCCGCCTCGGTGCGCGCCTGGTCGGCGGACCCGGACAACCGGGCGCTGGTGGAGCGGCTCGCCGCCGCCGGGGTCCGCACCGCCGACCCGGAGCCCGAGGGCGTGGACCGGGGGCTCCTGGAGGGGGTGACGCTGGTGGTCACCGGCACGCTGGAGGGCTACAGCCGGGAGGCCGCCAAGACGGCGGTGGAGGACCGGGGCGGCAAGGTGGCCGGATCGGTGTCGGGCAAGACCACGGCCGTCGTGGTGGGCGCCAGCCCCGGCAGCAAGGCCGCCAGGGCCGGGGATCTGGGCGTCACGATCCTCGACGAGGCGGCCTTCACCCGCCTCCTGGAGGAGGGCCCGGCGGCGCTGCCGGACCCGTAGGCGAAGGCCCGACGCGAGAGGCCCGGCGGCCGGAGCCGCCGGGCCTCGTCGTGGTCGTCGGGACTAGAACACCTCGTTGGTGGCCTTGATCCACGCCTTCATGTAGAGCGCGACGGCCCGGAAGTAGTCGCCTTCGGCAGCAGCCTTGTCGCCGCACCTGATCCACTTCTCGGCCCTCGACTGGTCCCACGCCGAGGCGTTGGACTCCTCGAGTGCGATGGTGGCGAGCAGCCGATCGGCTTCGAGCAGCTTCTCGATCACGGCGGTCACCTCGGCGTCGATCGCCGGCGAGGTCCAGAGCAGGCGTCGGACCGCCCGCCGCTCGGCCGCGAACACGCGCTTGCCGGTGTCCTTGTCGAGCGTCCGCTCCGACGTCCACAGCTCGGGCGCCAGGCTCGCCTCGATGTCGGCGATGGCCCTGGTGATCCGCCGGTCGTCGACCACACCCCCGAGCCCGAGGATGTCGGTGAGATCGGCCTGGGCGTCTCGCTTCAGATCGGCCGGCGTGGTCCGCAGGTCGAGGCCGACCAGGACCGGGTCGTGGTCGCTGGAGCGGAACTCGTCGTCGGAGTAGTTGGCCGCCGGGTTGTAGTCGTTGTAGTCGAGCGCCGGGGGCTCCACCGAGTTGATGTGCCACGCGGCGGCACCGGTGACGGCACCGGATGCCTCGTCGTTGGCCAGCCCGTAGTCGAGCGTCCCGTGCTCGCCGTCGTACACGTAGGAGTAGCCGCCCTCGGCGAACGAGTTCCCGACGTACGCCTCGATGAGGTCGGTCCACCCCAGCCCCTCCAGGGCCGTGATCGGGTCCTCGTTGGCGTACGAGTTCAGGTCGCCGAGGATGAGCGCCGCGTCGGCGCCGGTGCCGGTCGGGTCGTCGTCCATCCACTGCCCCAGCACCTGGGCCGCTGCGGTCCTGGTGAGGTTGCAGTTCCCGGCATACCCGCCGGTGTCCGGGTCCTCGGCGTAGGGTGCCACGCCGTAGGCCGGGTCGCCGGGGTTGGCCGTGTCGTCGCAATCGCTGCCCTTCGACTTCAGGTGGTTGATGGCCACCGTCACCGAGCCGCCGGTGGCGGTCTCCTGGAACGTCTGGGCCAGCGCCGGGCGGTTCTTCTCGTCGAGGAACGCCGGGCTCACCGTCGAGTCGAGCAGCGCGAACGCGCCGTCGGGGGTGGTGGTGAGCGTGTCGTAGATGAAGCCCACCGCGATCTCGTCGGAGCCGATGACCCCGGTGTCGATGTAGTCGTACACCCGGGTGGCTCCGGCGGCGGCGTTGAGCCGCCCGACGAGATCGGCGATGGCGGTGCCGTTGTTCTCGATCTCGATCAACCCGACCACGTCGGCGTCGAGTTCGACGATGGCCGACACGATCTTGTCGGCCTGGCGCTCGAACTCGTCCGCCGTCTCCGCTCCCCGGCTGCCCAGGGTGGTGAAGTAGTTGAGCACGTTGAACGAGGCGACGGTGAAGCCGCTCCCCACGTCCGGCAGCGCCGGGCGGGTGGTGAAACCGGTGAAGGTGATCGCGTCCGCCGGGTGCAGCGGATCGGCCACGTTCACCGGCTGGATCTCGTACTGGTCGAACGCGTAGTGGAGCACGCCGGCGAGCCCGGTGATGGCGTCACCGCTGCGCAGCGTCCCGCCGTTCTGCAGGTACGGGGTGGTCGCCGGGTTCCAGGTCTCGTTGGGGTACGACTCGTTCTCTTCCTCGCCGTCGTCGAGGACGATCCGGCTGGCCGTGTTCAGGGCCCGCACCTCGTCGGCGGCGGCCGAGTCGGCGGCCGCCACCTGGTTCGGCTGGTCCTGCGGCCCGATGGCCGACAGCACCACCTCGCCGAACGAGCCGAGGCGGTAGGTCTCGGTGACGTGGAGGGTCTGGGCGATCGCCACCCGCATGCCCTCCATCGACTCCCAATCGACCTCCTCGTCGGCCGGGTCGGTGGGCAGCACCGGGGCGGCGGCGGTCGGCAGTGCGTTGCCGGAGGAGCAGACGGCGATGGCGTCCACGGAGCCGACCTCGGTGAGGTCGTAGTACTCCGACACCGTGCCCTGCACCCGCACCAGGTCGCCCACCGACACGTCGGTGCCGCCCGGGGCGTAGACGAAGACGCCCTCGGACGTGGCGGCGTCGGCGTCGGCGTCGGCGTCCTCCTCCTGCAGCATGAACCCGTCGAGGGGCTCGTCGTCGGGCCCGCCGTCGAAGGCCTGGAAGTCGCCGACGACGATGCCCTCGATCTCGACGACGTCGCCGACCAGTGGGCTGGCATCACCGTCGCCCTGCACGTCGTGGATGGCCGTGGCGGGGTCGCCACAGGTGATCTCCACCGCGAGTTCGGTGTTCAGGTCGCCGGGGCTGGCGAGCCCCGGGCCCACCCAGGTGCCGTCGTACAACTGCAGCGACTCGTCGGGCTGTGTGGACGAGCCCTCGGCGACGCCGACGTCGGTGCTGGTGACGCCGGAGGCTGCGCCGTCGGTGGCTTCGAACGTGCCCTCGTAGGACAGGAACTCGATCAGTTCGTTCGAGTCGTTGACGAGCGCGAACCCGTCCGGGGCGCCGTTCTGGATCCCGGACCTGAGGAACGACAGTGCGCCCATGCCGCCGGACTCGTCGTCGATGGTGCCGGACAGGGCGATGGTGTCGTACACGGCGCCGCCGCTGCCGTTGTACAGCAGGACGCTCCACCCGGTCAGGTCGGTGCCGGCGTCGCCGGTCACCTCGACGAACTCGTTGGCGTCGGTGCCGTCGTTGTCGTAGTGGATCTCGCTCAGGTAGACGGTGGGCGGTTCTTCGACGGTGGCGGTCTCGTCGATGAGCACGTTCTGGAAGGCGAAGCCCTCTTCCCCGCCGTCGGTGGCCGCCGTGAACGTCAGCGTGAGTGCGCTGCCGGTGCCGTCGATGTTGGTCTTGAACGTCGTGAGTACGTTGGTGACGATCGTGCCGTTCATCGACAGCGGGTCGTCGAGGGTGGTTTCGGTGCCGCTCGCCAGCGTGTAGGTGAGCGAGCCTGCCTCGTCCACCGAGGACTCGAACGCGGTGAACTCGGACCCGCCGTCGAACTGATAGGTGAACGTGAAGGAGTCGTCGGCTTCGAAGTCGCCCATCGCCCCCATGTCGATGGACAGCTCCAGGTTGCTGCCGGCTCCCGAGGTGTCGAACACCCAGGTGGCGACGACCGGTCCGCTGTTGTCGTTGTTCTCTGTGTCGGACACCCCGAAGAACTCGTCGTGGTTGTTGTCGTCGACGATCCCGGCGGTGTCGCCCGGGTAGGAGACGAGGCTGTCGTCGAGCAGCGCGTAGGGGATGTCGCCGTCGACGTCGCGGTCCAGCTTCTCGAACTTGTCGTACGCGGAGCTGGGGAATCCCAACTCCCACGCGTTGGTGTACGACGTGAGGTTCTGGCTGGCGGAGCCCACCATGTCGTACGCCGACACGAACGGCGGCGTCGCATCGGAGACGATGATGTTCTGGAAGGCGAACGCCTCGTCCCCGCCGTTGGTGGTCGCCGTCAGCGTGAGCGTCAACTCGTCACCGCCCCCGGTCAGCGCGGCCGTCCGGGTGGTGAGGACGTTGGTGAGGTTCTCGCCGTCCACCTGCATCGGGTCGTCGAGGGTGGTCTCGGTGCCGCTCGCCAGCGTGTAGGTGAGCGAGCCTGCCTCGTCCACCGAGGACTCGAACGCGGTGAACTCGGACCCGCCGTCGAACTGATAGGTGAACGTGAAGGAGTCGTCGGCTTCGAAGTCGCCCATCGCCCCCATGTCGATGGACAGCTCCAGGTTGCTGCCGGCTCCCGAGGTGTCGAACACCCAGGTGGCGACGACCGGTCCGCTGTTGTCGTTGTTCTCTGTGTCGGACACCCCGAAGAACTCGTCGTGGTTGTTGTCGTCGACGATCCCGGCGGTGTCGCCCGGGTAGGAGACGAGGCTGTCGTCGAGCAGCGCGTAGGGGATGTCGCCGTCGACGTCGCGGTCCAGCTTCTCGAACTTGTCGTACGCGGAGCTGGGGAATCCCAACTCCCACGCGTTGGTGTACGACGTCAGGTTGCTCGACGCCGAGCCCACCATGTCGTAGGCCACGGCGTCGATGCCGTTGGCCAGGGCCGGCGCCGCACCGGCGAAGGGGAGCAAGGCGGCGACCATCACCCCCACCACTCCCATGCTGATGGCCCTGCGCCGGGCGCTGCGCGTCGAAACGTCTCCCACGATGTCCTCCTGTGCTCAGCCCAGGCCCGCGCACGACCGCGGGCCCGTGTCCGCCGTCCATCGTGGCGCTCGCGGGAGCGGGCCGGTAGGGCCGTCCGGCCTTTCTGGATCGGTGCGCCGCCGGGGCGCGGGGACGGCGCTACCGGACGCGGAAGGACCACTCGTACTCGCCGGGATCGGGCCGCCCGCCCTCGGTGCGGTCCCACTCCACCCGCACCGTGTGCTCCCCGGCGGCCCAGACCTCCATCGAACCGCCGGGCGCCGGCTGCCAGACGAACACGCCGGTGGACGGGGTGGCCCCGATCTCGTCGGGCGGCACCCGGCGGCCGTCGACGAACAGTGCGATCTCGTACCCGACCGGGAGGTCCACCTCGACGACGGTCTGACGGACCACCTGATCGCCCGGCGCGGGGAACACCTCCTCCAGCGGTGCCGGCGGGCCGGCCGGGTCACCGGACGGGGAGAGGAGCACGGCGGCGGCGACGACCGCGACGAGCGCGGCCGTCAGCCACAGGTAGGCGAGGCGATGGCGTGGCACGGGCGGGATCATACGGCGATGTCGGGGCCTGCCTCCGGTGCGCGGCTACCGTTTCCCGCATGCGCAGGAACCCCGTGCTCGACGAGTTGGGTGCGTACGTCATCGCCGATCTGCAGGCCCTCGCCAGGGACATGCGGGAGCGCGGCGAGCGGGTCATCGACTTCTCGATCGGCGACCCCCGGGAGCCGACGCCCCCGTTCATCCCCGCCGCGATGAAGGCGGCGGTGCCTGCGGTGTCGCAGTACCCCACGGTGTCCGGCATCGCCGCCGTGCGCGAGGCCTTCGCCGGGTACCTGCTGCGCCGCTTCGGGGTGGTGGCCGACCCGGCGACGCAGATGTTCCCCACCTCGGGGTCGAAGGAGGCCATCTTCACCACGCCGTTCGCCCTCGTGGACGGCCGCGGCGGCGACGCGGTGGCGTTCGGCACGCCCGGCTACCCGGTGTACGAGCGGGGGACCCGGTTCGCAGGCGCCGAGGCGCTCGGCATCCCGTTGTCCGGAGACTTCGTGCTCCGCGCCGCCGACGTGCCCGACGGCGCATGGGAGCGGCTCCGGCTGCTGTGGATCTGCACCCCGCACAACCCCACCGGGTCGGTGACCGGCCGCGACGACCTGGACGCCCTGGTGGAGGCGTGCCGGCGCCACGACGTGGTCCTGGCCAGCGACGAGTGCTACGCCGACCTCTACGACGGCGCCCCCCCGCCGTCGGTGCTGCAGGCGGCGGAGCCGGGCTTCGAGGGGACGCTCGCCTACTACAGCCTGTCGAAGCGCTCCGGCATGACCGGGTACCGCAGCGGCATGGTGGTGGGCGACGCGTCGCTGGTGGCGGCGCTGAAGCAGTTGCGCAACTCGGTGGGGGTGGCCCCCGCCGAGTACGTCCAGGCCGCCGCCGCGGCGGCCTGGGCCGACGACGAGCACGCCGGGGAGCGGCGGCGGGTGTTTGCGGCCAAGCGGGCGGCGCTGCGGGCGCCGTTCGACGAGGCCGGGTTCGAGGTGGTGGGGTCGGAGGCCGGCCTGTACCTGTGGGTGCGGGTGCCGGGTGATGAGCACGCCGCCGCCAAGCGGTTGCTGGCCGACGGGGTGGTCGCCTCGCCCGGGTCGGCGTTCGGCGCCGGAGGGGAGGGGTACCTGCGGTTCGCCCTGGTGCCCACGCTGGAGGAGTGCGGCGAGGCCGCGGAGGTGTTGCGAGCGTGTTTGACCGAGATGTGATCGACCGGGCCTACGACGACCTCTCGCTGCTCCCCGGGGCCGCAGCGGAGGTGGAGGCGGCCATCGCCGCCCTCGATCGCGGCGAGGTGCGGGTCGCGGCCAGGGGCGAGGGCGGGTGGGTGGTGGACCAGACCGTGCAGCGGGCCATCATGCTCTACTTCCGGCTGCGCGGCCTCGACACGATGACGGCCGGGCCCTTCGAGTACCACGACAAGATCCCGACCAAGCGCGGCCTGGCCGCCCAGGGCATCCGGGTGGTGCCCCCCGGCACGATCCGCTACGGCGCCTTCTGCGAGCCGGGCGTGGTGGTGATGCCCGGGTACGTCAACATCGGCGCCTGGGTGGGGGAGGGGACCATGGTGGACACGTGGGCCACCGTCGGCTCGTGCGCCCAGATCGGGCGGCACGTCCACCTGTCGGGCGGGGTCGGCATCGGCGGGGTGCTCGAACCGCCCGGCGCCGCACCGGTGATCGTGGAGGACGGGGCGTTCATCGGGAGCCGCTGCATCCTGGTGGAGGGCGTGATCGTGGAAGAGGGCGCAGTGCTGGGCGCCAACACCGTCATCACCTCGTCCACCAAGATCATCGACGTCACCGGCCCCGAGCCGGTCGAGCACCGCGGGCGCATCCCGGCCCGCTCGGTGGTCATCCCCGGCACCCGGCCCCGGGAGTTCCCGGCCGGCACCTACCACATCCCCGCCGCCCTCATCATCGGCCGCCGCTCGGCGTCCACCGACGAGAAGACCTCGCTCAACGACGCGCTGCGCACCTTCGAGGTGCCGGTGTGACCCTCGTCGACGACCTGGTCTGGCTCATCGACACGCCTTCGGTGACGGGCGAGGAGGAGGCGCTCTGCAACGCCGTCGCCCGCCGCCTCTCGCCGCGATTCGGCGCCGACGGCATCGCCAGGGTCGGCAACTCGCTGGTGGTCGGGCGCCCGACCGGCAAGCCCCAGATCACGCTGTACGGGCACCTCGACACCGTGCCGCCGCAGGGCAACCAGCGCGGCACCGTCGAGGGCGGCCGGGTCCGCGGGCTGGGCGCCTCCGACATGAAGTCCGGCCTGGCGGTGATGCTCGGCCTGCTCGAGGACGACGCCGTCGCCGCGGGCCCCTACGACGTGATCGCCGTGTTCTACGACAAGGAGGAGGGCCCCTCGCACGACAACGGCCTCGAGGACGTCCTCGACGCGGTGCCGTGGCTGGCCGACGCCGAGTTCGCCGTGGTCCTGGAGCCCACCGACCTGCAGCTGGAGCTCGGGTGCCAGGGGGCGCTGAACGCCACCGTCACCTTCCTGGGCAAGGCGGCCCACAGCGCCCGCCCCTGGCTGGGCGAGAACGCCGTGTCCAGGGCGGTGCCGTGGCTGGCGGAGATGGCGGCCCGCCGGCCCGAGGAGGTGGATCTCGACGGCCTGCGCTTCCTGGAGACCTTCAACGTGACCATGGCCGCGGCCGGGGTGGCGCGCAACGTGATCCCGCCCCGGATGGACCTCAACGTGAACTACCGGTTCCCGCCCGACCGCACCATGGCCCAGGCCGAGGCCAGGCTGCGGGAGGTGTGCGCCGCCGCCGATGCCGTCGAGATCGTCGACCGGGCGCAGCCGGCGCCGATCCCGCAGGGGAACCCCCACCTCGACCGCCTGGTGGCCGTCAGCGGCGCCCGCCGCAACGGCAAGCAGGCCTGGACCGACGTGGCCAGGCTCTCGGCGCGGGGGATCGCGGCCGTCAACTACGGGCCGGGGGAGACCGCGCAGGCCCACACCGAGGGGGAGTCGGTGGACGCCGTCTCGCTGGGCGTGGCGTTCGAGGCGCTGCGCCGGTTCCTGACCTCCTGAGCCCGGGACGCCCCGGAGGCGCCCGGGGCTACCATCGCCCCGTGCCCATCGACATCGACCTCGCCTACGTGGCCCGTCTCGCCCGCCTCGACCTCACCGACGAGGAACTGGCCTCCTACGAGGGGCAGCTGCAGGACATCCTGGACTACGCGGCGCGGGTGCAGGCGCTGCCCACCGAGGGCGTCCCGCCCACATCGCACCCGCTGCCGATGCGCAACGCCCACCGCGCCGACGAGGTGGAGCCCACCCTGGACCGCGAAGAGGTGCTCGCCCAGGCGCCCGACCGGGACGGCCCGTTCTTCCGGGTCCCGCCGTTCCTGGAGCAGTGATGGGCGATCCCGCCGACCTGACGATCGCCGAAGCGGGGAGGCAGCTGCGCGACGGCGGCCTCACCGCCGCCGGCCTGCTCGACGCGGTGCGCCGCCGGGCCTCCATGACCGAGGCGCAGTTGCACGCCTTCCTGACGATCGACGCCGAGGGGGCGGCCGCCGCGGCCGAACGGGCCGATGCGGCGCTGGCCAGGGGCGAGGACCTCGGGCCCCTGCACGGCATCCCGGTGGCGCTCAAGGACAACATGGTCACCCGGGGCGTCGAGACCACCGCCGGGTCGCGGATCCTGGCGGGCTGGGTGCCGCCCTACGACGCGACCGTGGTGGAGCGGCTGGCGAGGGGCGGGGCGGTGATCGTCGGCAAGACCAACATGGACGAGTTCGCGATGGGCTCGTCCACCGAGAACTCGGCGTACGGGCCCACCCGCAACCCGTGGGACCCCGGCCGGGTCCCGGGGGGCAGCAGCGGCGGCTCGGCCTCGTCGGTGGCGGTCGGCTCTGCGCTGGGGGCGCTCGGGTCGGACACCGGCGGTTCGATCCGCCAGCCGGCGGCGCTGACCGGCATCGTCGGCATGAAGCCCACCTACGGCCTGGTGAGCCGCTACGGGCTGATCGCCTTCGCCTCGTCGCTGGACCAGATCGGCCCCTTCGCCCGCACGGTGGAGGACGCCGTGGGGATCTTCGAGGTGATCGCCGGGCACGACCCGTCGGACGCCACCTCGTACCGGGGCCCGGTCCCCGACGCCAGGGCCGGCCTCGCCGAGGGGCCCGAAGGCCTGCGGGTCGGAGTGCTGAGGGAGCTGTCCGGGGAGGGCAACGACCCCGATGTGCTCGAGGCGTTCGAGCGGACCGTCGACGCCCTGGCCGGGGCGGGCGCCACGGTGACGCCCATGTCGCTCCCCTCGTGCGCCGACGCGCTGAACGCCTACTACCTGATCGCCCCCGCCGAGTGCTCGGCCAACCTGGCCCGCTTCGACGGCGTCCGCTACGGGCCCCGGATCGGCGGCGACACGGTGGAGCAGATGATGGGGGCCACCCGCCGCGACGGGTTCGGGCCCGAGGTGACCCGCCGCATCCTGGTGGGCACCTATGCCCTGTCGGCCGGCTACTACGACGCCTTCTACGGCCAGGCGCAGAAGGTCCGCACGCTGGTCGTGGAGGACTTCCGCAGGGCCTACGCCGACGTGGACGTGCTGGTGTGCCCCACCAGCCCCACCACCGCCTTCCGGGTGGGGGAGCGGGCCGACGACCCGCTGCAGATGTACCTGAGCGACGTGGCGACGGTGCCGGTGAACCTGTCGGGCGACCCCGGCATCTCGGTGCCGGTGGGCGTGGATCGCGACGGGCTGCCGATCGGCTTCCAGGTGATCGCCCCGGCGCTCGGTGAGGCGGCCCTGGTGCGAGCGGCGGCCGCCGTCGAGCGCCTCGCCGCCTTCGATGCCCGCCCGGCCCTGGCCACCTCGGAGGGGGCGGCATGAGCGCCTGGGAGGCCGTCATCGGGGTGGAGACCCACGTGGAGTTGGGCACCGCCAGCAAGATGTTCTGCGGCTGCCCGGCCGACACCACGGCCGAGCCCAACACCAACGTGTGCCCGGTGTGCCTGGGGCTGCCCGGGGCGCTGCCGGTTCCCAACGAGCGGGCGATCGAGATGACCGTCGCCGTCGGGCTGGCGCTGGGCTGCCGCATCGCCGCCGACAGCGAGTTCAGCCGGAAGAACTACTTCTACGCCGACCTGCCGAAGAACTACCAGATCTCCCAGTTCGACCTGCCGTTGTGCCTGGAGGGGAGCCTCGACGTCGAGGTGGGGGAGCAGACCGTGGCGGTGGGCATCACCAGGGTGCACCTGGAGGAGGACACCGGCAAGAGCACCCACCTGGGGGAGACGGGGCGCATCCACGAGGCCGATGCCGCCCTCATCGACTTCAACCGCTGCGGGGTGCCGTTGATGGAGGTGGTGACGGAGCCCGACATGCGGACGCCCGAGCAGGCGCGGGCCTACGCCGACGAGCTGCGGGCGATCGTCCTCGCCCTCGGCGTCTCCGACGCCCGCCTCGAGGAGGGCAGCCTCCGCTTCGACGCCAACGTCTCCGTCCGTCCCGCCGGGGCGGAGGGGCTGGGCGTGAAGGTGGAGGTGAAGAACATGAACAGCCTCCGGTCGCTGCAGCGGGCGCTCGCCCACGAGATCGAACGGCAGACCGCCCTCGCCGAGGCCGGCGAGCCGATCGCCCAGGAGACCCGCCACTGGGACGAGGCGGCCGGTGTCACCAAGCCGGGCCGCAGCAAGGAGCAGTCGTCCGACTACCGGTACTTCCCGGAGCCCGACCTGGTGCCGCTGCACGTCGGCGACGAGCAACGGGACCGCATCGCCGCGTCGCTGCCCGAACTGCCCGCGGCCCGGCGCGCCCGGTACCGCGGCATGGGCCTGGACGCCGGGACGGCGCGGCTGGTCGCCGAGGGCGACGGGCTGGACGAGGTGTTCGAGGAGGCGGCCGCCGCCGGGGCCGATCCGCAGGCGGCGGCCACCTGGCTCACCGGCGAGGTGGTGGCCCACCTGCGCCGCACCGATGCCCGCCTCGGCGCCACGCCGCTCGACGGCGCCGCGCTGGCGGCGCTGCTGGCGATGATCGACGGGGGAGAGGTGTCGGCGACGGCCGCCAAGGCCGTGCTGGCGGGCGTCCTCGACGGCGAGGGTTCTCCCCGGGAGGTGGCCGAGGCCCGCGACCTGATGCAGATCGGGGACGCCGGCGCCCTGGAGGCGGCGGTGGACGAGGCCCTGGCGGCGCACCCCGACGAGGCCGGCAGGCTCCGCGACGGCGACATGAAGCTGATCGGGTTCTTCGTGGGGCGGGTGATGCAGGCCACCGGCGGCAAGGCCGACCCCCGCATGGTGTCCGACCTGATCCGCGGCAAGGCCACCGGTTGAGGGCGGTCGTCTGGGACTGTGACGGCGTCCTGGTGGACTCCGAGCCCCACTCGGTCGCCTCGTGGGTGGCGGTGCTGGGCCGATTCGGCAGCGAGGCGTCGGCATCCGACGTCGAAGCATGCATGGGCTTCGGCTACCCCGACACCTACGCCCACCTGGCGGCGTTCCCCTCCACGGAGCCGATCCCCGGCGCCGAGGCGCTGTGGCCGATGCTGCTGGAGGCGCTCGGCGACTCGTTCGGGCCGTCGCTCGCGCCGTTCGCCGACGCGGTGTCGTGCATCGACGCGCTCGCCGCCGCCGGGGCGCCGCAGGGGGTGGCGTCGTCGAGCAGGCGGTCCCGGGTGGACCTGACCCTGGCCAGGGCCGGGCTGGACGGCCGGTTCGCCGCCGTGGTGGCCGGCGACGAGGTGCCCCGCTCCAAGCCGCATCCCGACGTCTACCTGCGCGCCGCCGCCCTGCTGGGCGTGCCACCGGGGTCCTGCGTCGCCGTGGAGGACACCTTCCACGGCTGCAGGTCGGCGCGCGCCGCCGGCATGGCCGTGGTCGGGGTGGTCCGACTCGAAGAGCAGCGTGCGGCGATGGGCGGGGCCGGTGCCGTGGTGGTGGACGCCCTCGAACCGGAGCACCTGCTGCGCATGGCCGGCGCCTGAGCAGCGGTACGGTGGACGGCGTGAGCGGCGAGATCGTCCGGGTGCGGGACCACACCAGGCCGTGCGAGCACGGCTCGCTGTGGCAGCACTGGTTCGAGGTGTCCACGGCGCGGTGGTGGCAGGAGCCCGACTGCCCCGGCGGCCGCGAGATGGTGCTGCGGCGCCGTCCCGACGGCGCCTGGGAGGAGATCGACGACGGCGGCGCCGGGGAGTGACGGGCCCGGCGGGCGTCGGAGGAGGGGCGTTGCGCTCGCTCCGGCCGGCGGGCCGTCGGGTCAGTCCCGGGGAGCGGCGGCGGCGGCGTGCCGTGTGTCCCGCTCGGACCGCAGTCTCGCGACCGTGAGCGCGACCGACGCCCCCCACAGGCCGGCGATGACCGCGTAGGCCGCGGCGCGGGCCGCGCCGTGGATCCCGGCGGCGCCGAGGATGGTCCGGGCGTTCGTCAGCACGATCAGGCCGCCGACCATGCAGCCGAGCAGGCGGGGCCTGACCATGCGCACCAGCCAGGCGGCCAGGGGAGCGGCCAGCAGGCCGCCGGCGAGCAGCGCGCCCACCACGGCGGGGTCGATGTCGGCCATGCCCATGCCGGTGAGGAAGCCGGCGCTGGCGGCGAGGGCCACCACGAACTCGGAGGTGTCCACCGACCCGATGACCCGGCGCGGCTCCATCTTCCCGGTGGCGATCAGGGTGGGCGTGGCGACCGGACCCCACCCGCCGCCCCCGGTGGCGTCGATGAACCCGGCCACCAGGCCGAGGGCGGCGAGGTAGCGGTGGCGGACCCATGGGCGGCCTCGCGGACGCGGAGCGGCGCCGAACGTGAAGCGGACCACCAGGTACAGGCCCAGGGCGAGCAGGATCCCCGACGTCCAGGGCTTGGCCGCCTCGGTGCTGACGCTGCTCAGGAGCACGGCGCCGGTGAACGCTCCGACGGCGCCGGGCACTGCCATGCGGCGCACCGTCCGCCAGTCCACGTTGCCGAAGCGCCAGTGGGCGGCGCCGGAGGCGAGCGTGGTCCCCAGTTCTGCCAGGTGCACCGATGCGGAGGCGGCCGCCGGGGCGAGCCCTGCAGAGAGCAGCAAGGTGGTGCTGGTGACGCCGTACGCCATGCCGAGCGAGCCGTCGACCAGTTGGGCGGCCCACCCGATGACGAGGAGAACGATGAGGCCGGGCATCCGTAGAATCCTTTCAATTCCAATCGGATTTATGTAGTATTCCTCTGGATCAGCATACTCCTCGCGGCAGAGGATGGGAGCGCAGCCATGTGGATCACCAACAAGACCGACTACGCGACGAGAGCAGTGCTGGCCCTGGCGCTCGCCGGCGACCGGGCGGGCTACCTGAGCGTGGCCGAGATCGCAGACCGGGTGGACGTGCCGCAAGGGTTCCTGGAGCAGATCATGTCCCAGTTGCGCGGGGCGGGGATCGTCCGGTCCGCCCGGGGCCGGACCGGCGGGTACCGGCTCAACCACCCTCCCGGAGAGATCAGCCTGGAGCGCATCGTCCGGCTGTTCCAGGGCCCGCTCTCGCCGATCGCCTGCGCCACCAGGGCGAACCCGGAGCCGTGCACGATGAGCGTGGGGTGCTCCCTGCAGCGGGTATGGGCCGGGATCCGGGACCACACGATCGAGGTGCTGGAGCAAACCGACTTCGGGACGCTGGCCGCCGCAGCGGGCGGCGCATGGTCGCCCCCCGGCGCTGCGATCAGCCGCTGACCGCTCCCGCGATCACCATCGCCCCCAGGAAGCAGGCCGCCGCCCCCAGTGCCGCCCGGATCGTCGCCGGGCGCAGCAGCCGGACCGTCCACACCCCGGCGGGCACGGCGGCCACACCTCCGGCGAGCATCGCCGTGAGCAGGCCCGGGTCCGGCCACCCTTCGACCGCCACCAGCACCGCGGCCCCCGCTGCCGCCGCCAGGCCCTCTGCCGCCGTGGTCACGCCCACCGCGTTGCGCTCCGGGATCCCGATCATCACCTGGCCGGTGGTGGCCAGGGGCCCGAACCCGGCGCCGCTGAGGCCCTTGGCCGCTGCGGCGGCGATGCCGATGCCGACGGCTCCGGCCGTGGAGTAGCGGCTGCGGAGCCGCTTGCCGGCCAGGGCCACCGCGCCGCCTGCCAGCGCCGTCGCCCCGATCACCACCTGCGCCGGCCCGATCTCCAGCGTGGCCGCCACCGCCGCCGTGGCTGCCGCAGCGACGACGGCCGGCGCCGCGATGGCAGCGAGCACCCCGATGTCGCGCGAGCCGCGATGGAAGTCCACGTTGGCGGCGCGCTGGTGGAGGCCGGCGGCCAGCAGGCCGGTCGCAGCTTCGGAGATGAGCACGACGGCGACGGCCGTCTCGGGAGGGGTGCCGGTCATGAGCAGCACCGGCCCGACGACGGTCCCGTAGCCCATGCCGACGGAGGTGTCCACGTACTCGGCGGCCATCGACAGGACGGCGAGTGCAACCAGCGCCCAGACCCCCGACGGAGGGCCTTCCGTCCCGGCACCGTCGGCGCCCCACGCCAGGCCCGCCGTGACCGCGGCGGCGGCGAGGGCGGCGAACAGCGTGATGCGGGAGACGGCGGCGAACCGCCATCGCCAGACCCGGCCCCCGCGGATGCGGGGGGAGCGGGAACCGTCGCTCACGGACGCGCCCCCAGGGTTCGGATGCCTCTGTGCAGCGTACTCCCGGCGGCACTGCGGGCCCGGCGGTCAGCCGGTGTTGCGGAGGCCGGTGGCGATGCCGTTGACGGTGAGCAGCAGCGCTCGCTCGAGGGCGGGGTCGCGTTCGGGCGACGACCGGGCCCGTGCCAGCAGCGCCACCTGCAGCAGGTGGAGCGGGTCGAGGTAGGTGTCGCGCACCTCCAGGGTGCGGCGCAGCGTGGGGTTGTCGGCGAGCAGGCGGTCGTTGCCGGTGACGAACAGCACCTCGTCCACGCTGCGCCGGTACTCGGCCAGGATCGCGTCGAACACCGGGTGGAGCGCAGGGTCGACGAGGCGGTCCACGTACCGGCGGGCGATGCCGGGGTCGGTCTTGAACAGGGTCATCTCCGCGTTGGAGACCACCGAGGAGAAGAACCTCCACTCGGCGTGCATCTCGTGGAGCAGGTCGCCGAGGCCGGCCGCCCTGGCGGCGGCGATCCCGGTGCCGAGCCCGAACCAGCCCGGCACCGTCTGGCGGGTCTGGGTCCACCCGAACACCCACGGGATCGCCCGCATCGACGCCAGGCCGGACCCGCCTTCGGGACGGCGGGCAGGGCGGGACCCGATGTTCAACGCCGTCAGCTCCTCCACCGGGGTGGCGGTGAGGAAGAACTCGGTGAGGCCGGGATGCTCCACGAACTCGCGGTACGAGCGGTAGGCGGCGTCGGCGACCACCTGCATCGCCCCGAACCACCGGTCGAGGGTCCCGGGTGCCTGGCGGGGCTCGCGGTGCAGCAGCGAGGCCTCGAGGACCGCCGCCAGCGTCAGCTCCAGGTTGCGCCGGGCGTGGCCCGGGAGCCCGTACTTGTCCGAGATCACCTCGCCCTGCTCGGTCACCTTGATGGCGGCGTCCACCGTGCCGTACGGCTCGGCCAGGATCGCCTCCCCCGACGGGCCGCCGCCCCGGCCCACCGTCCCGCCCCTGCCGTGGAAGAAGCGGACCCGGACCCCGTGGCGGGCTGCGGTGTCGAACAGGCCGCGGGCCGCCCGGTACAGCTCCCACTGGGAGGTGGTCATGCCGCCGTGCTTGCTGCTGTCGCTGTACCCGAGCATCACCTCCTGCAGGTCGCCGCGGAGGGCGACCATGCGCCGGTACCCCGGTGCCGAGAGCAGCCGGTCGAGGGTGGCGGCGGCGCCCCGCACCTCCTCGATGGTCTCGAACAACGGGACGATCCCGATGCGGGCGATGCCGGCCCGCAGGTCCACCAGCCCGGCGTCGCGGGCCAGGACGGCGGCGGCCAGCACGTCGTCGGGCCCGCGGGTCTCGCTGACGATGTAGCTCTCGATGGCATCGTCCCCGTAGGTGTCGAGGGCGGTGCGGATGGTCGCGAACACGCGGGCCACCTCGCGGGCGCCGTCCCCCGGGTCGACGGTGGCCGGCGCCAGCGGGCGGGGGCTCTCCAGTTCGGCGGCCAGCAGGACGGTCCGCTCGGCGGGGGACAGGTCCGCGTACGGGCGCCCCAGCTCTCCGGTCCGCTCGTAGAGGGCGGAGAGCAGGAGGTGGTGCCGGGATGCGTGCTCGCGGATGTCGAGCGAGGCGAGCCCGAACCCGAACGTCGCCACCCGGCTGATGATGCGGCCCAGCATCCCGTCGGCCACGAGTTGGCCGCGGTTGGCCCCGAGCGACCGGTGGAGCACCCCCAGGTCGGCGATCAGCGCCGAGGCGGTCTCGTAGTCCCGGCCCGGGTGGTGGGAGCCTCCCTCCTCCAGGCGCTGCCGCGTGCCGAGCAGCCGCTGGTGCACGTAGGCGCAGGCGAGGCGGTAGGGCTCCTCGGCGTTCAGCACCCCGAAGCGGGCGTACACGTCGGGCAGGTCGTCCCGGCACTGCGCCAGGAAGGCCTCCATCTCCCTGCTGATGCCCACGACCTGCTCGGAGGGCGACAGCGAGAACGCCAGCTCCTCCACGGTCGCGATCAGCATCCGCAGGCCGTGGTCGTGCTGGGCCGCCAGCGTGTCGAGCGTCACCCGGGAGGTGACGCTCGGGTTGCCGTCGCGATCCCCGCCCGCCCAGGTGCCGAAGCGGAGCACGGCGCGCTCCGGCGGGACGTCGGCTCCGAGCCTGCCGAGGCACCGCCGCACGGTGTCGGCCAACTGCCCGGCCACCTCGTCGGAGGCGAGCGCCTCGAGGTAGTAGATGAGGGTGCGGGCCTCGTCGGCCGGGGTCGGGCGCTCCCGGCGCAACTCGTCGGTCTGCCAGAGCACCTCGACCGTCTCGGCGATGCGGCGGTCGATGGCCTCCCGCTCCTGCGCGGTGGCGCGGGGGTCGCCGCGTCGCTCCAGCAGGGTGGCGATCGTGGTGAGCTTGGTGAGGATCGATCGACGGGCGGCCTCGGTCGGGTGGGCGGTGAGCACCGGGCGCACCTCGAGGCGACCGACGACGTCGCGGATCGTCGCCGCCGGGAGGCCGGCGCCGGCGATGCGGGCGATCGCGTCGGCGAGATGGCCGGGCGAGCCCCCCGACAACGTGCTGGCGGGGTCGAGGCGGTGCGTCTGCTCGGCGACGTTGGCGAGGTGGAAGTAGGTGGTGAACGCCCGCACCAGGCGGGTGGCGGTGTCCACGTCGAGGCCGTCGATGAGGGCCTCCAGCCTCCCGGAGCCGGCCCCCGGCGAGTCCCGCACCTCCTTGGCCAGCCTGCGCACGTCCTCGACGAGCGCCAGCAGCTCCGGGCCCTCCTGGCGGACCAGGGTCTCGCCGAGCATGTCGCCGAGGCGCCGGATGTCGGCCCGCAGGGCGCGGTCGGCGGGGGACGAGGTGAGGTCGGTGTGCACGGGAGGGCAGGGTACTGCGGGCCCCGTCGTCCGTAGGATGCCCGGGTGCACTACTTCGTCACCGGGGCGACCGGGCTGGTGGGGCGGTACCTGACCTCGCTGCTGCTGGCCGAGGGCCACTCGGTCACCGCGCTCGTGCGGTCGCGTGACCAGGCTGCGGCGCTGGCCGACTACGGGGTCAGGCCGCACATGGGCGACGTCCGTGACAAGGAGTCGATGCGGCGGGGGCTGCGCGGGGCCGAGGGGCTCTTCCACACCGACACGTGGGCCCGGATCGGCTCGCGCGACCGGGCCACCGCCACCGCGGTCAACGTCGGCGGCACCCGCAACGTCCTGGAACTGGTGAGCGAGATGCAGGTGCCCAAGGCGGTCCTGACCGGGACGATCGAGGTGTTCGGCGACACCGCCGGCCGGCGCCTCCCCCCGGGCCACCGCCACGGGGGGCCGCACCTGTGCCTGGCCGACCGGACCCGTTGGGAGGCGTACCACGAGGTGGCCGTCCCGGCCATGCGGAGCGGGGCGCCGGTGGTGGCCGTCCAGTGCGGGCTGCTGTACGGGCCGGGCGACGCGTCGGAGACGGCTCGCTTGCTCCGCCGCTACCTGCGGGGAAGGGTGCCGGTGGTGCCCACCCGCACCGCCGCGTCGTGGGTGCACGTCGAGGACGCCGCCCGCGGCCACCTGCTGGCGATGGAGGAGGGCGTCCCCGGCCGCACGTACGTGCTGGGCGGCGAGGATCGGCCGCTGCTCGGGGTGGTGCGCGCCGCCGGGCGCCTGGTCGGCAAGCGCCGGGGTCCGATCCCGGTGCCGGGCGGCGCGCTGCGGGCGCCGGCGGCGGTGCTGGGGGCGCTCGGCGCCGTGGTCCCGCCGCTGCGGGCCCCGGCGGCGCGGCTGCGGAGGCGGGCCGGCGTCACCTTCCTCGGCGACGACACGGCATCGCGCGAGGAACTGGGCTACGAGCCGCGCGGGCTGGCGGAAGGGCTGCCCGACACGGTGCGGTCGCTGCTCGAGGACCTGTTCGAGACCGGCTGATCAGCCGGTGGCGGAGTCCGGGTAGTCGCCCGGGTGGTACTCGCCGCCGTCCTCGGTGCGGTACTGCTCGTCGTGCTTCACCATCATCTCGTCGGAGTGGAACATGGTCCCGTCCCACGTCCCCGTGATGACGACGCCGATGCCCTCCTGGAACAACTGCTGGGGTGCGCCGGTGTGGATGACGGCGATGGTGGTGGTGCCGTCGCTGACGTCGAAGGCGACGCCGTCGGTGGTCTCGTCGATCGTGCCGGCCACCACCTGGCCGCCGAGCCGCATCCGGTCGCCGTCTCCGGCCTGGGCCTCCTGCACCACCTCGGTGGGCGTGCGGAAGAACACCAGGCTGTCCTTCAGGTTGAACAGCAGGAACCCCAGCAGCACGGCCACCAGGCCGAGCGCGGGGATGACGAAGCGGGCGTAGCGTCTCATGAGACCTCCTCAACACGCCGGCGGGTGACCGTGATCCGCCAGGCGAGCCATGCGACGTAGGTGAGCATCGCCACGTAGGCGACCGTGTAGGCGTAGGCGACCCACCCCCAGCGGCTGAGGGAGGTGGCCTGGGAACTGACGACGGCGACGGCGGCGACCAGGAAGGCGGCGATCGCCAGCGCGAGCACCACGGCACGGCGGCTCCGGGCCGGCGGCGGCGTCTCCTCGATCTCGAGTTCGGTGGAGCCCTCGTAGCGGGGCGCGGTGACGGCCTCGCCGGCCACCTCGCGCTCTTCGGCGGCGACCAGGTCCTCGAAGCGGTCCTCGAGCCGCGCCAGCTCGATGCGGCGGCGCATCAGCACCACGTACACCAGGGTGTAGGCGGCGAGGCCGGCGAACAGCGCGCTGCGGAACGGCCAGTCCATCTGCATGCCCTCGGTGTTGAAGATGGTGGCCTGCTGGTGGAGCGTCCGCCACCACACCACCGAGAAGTGCACCAGCGGGATCTGGACGATGCCGAGGATGCCGAGCCACGCCGACCGGCGGGCCCTGGCGAGACGGTCGGGGATGGACCGGCGCAACGCCAGGTAGCCGAGGTACACGAACAGCATGACGGCGGTGAGCACCAGGCGGGCGTCCCACGTCCACCACACGCCCCAGGTGCTGCGGCCCCAGATCATGCCGAGGGCGATGGCGAGGGTCGTGAAGAACACGCCCACCTCCGCCGACGAGGCGGCGAAGCGGTCCCAGCGGAGGTCCTTGGTGCGCAGGTACAGGCCGCTGCCGACCAGCGTGACGACGAACGAGAGGTAGGCGAGCCAGGCGCTGGGCACGTGCACGAAGAGCACCCTGGCCAGGTTGCCCATGGTCCGCTCCTCGCCGATGCCGAGTGCGACGGCGAGCGCCGCCGCGACGGCGGCGACGGCCGCGAACTCGAAGAACCTGGAACGTGTCACCGGGAAGCCTCCTGCAGCGGTCTGGCGCTGAGCACGCCTGCCACCGCGAGGAGCAAATCCATCGTCACCAGCAGCAGGACCCAGCCGAGAATAGTGTTGCCGAACCGCAAACCGTCCATGGTCTGGCTGGCCGCCAGCAGGATCGGCACCGACAGCGGCGCCACCAGCAGCGGCACCAGGGCCGACGAGGCGATGCTGCCGGCGATGGTGGCCGCCAGCGTGCCCAGCAGGCCGAGGCCGATGGCCACCAGCACCACCAGGGCGGCGATCCAGGGCCAGCCGCGCGGCTGCGGGTCGTAGAGCGCCATCGCCACCGGGCCCAGGATGACCTCGAAGGCCAGCAGCAGCGCGGTGGTGGCCCCTGCCCGGCCGGTGAACTGGGCACCCGGGTCGATGCCCAGCAGCGACAGCAGGTCCTGCTGGGGGCCGGCCTCCACCGCGCTCTGGCGGAGGGCCACCATCACCCCGAACAGCAGCACCACCACCCAGTACATGCCGGGGCCGATGGAGCGCAGCAGGGGGGTGTCCGTGCCCACCGCCAGGGGGATCAGCATCAGCGCCACCGCCCCGAACGGGATGGTGATGAGGAAGACCTCACCGGTGCGCATCTCGGTGCGCAGGTCCTTGCGGGCCACCTCGATCGCCTGTGTCCAGAACCCCGTCATGCGCCGTCCTCCCATGCCCGGACGGCCCCGTTGCGGAGCTCCACCACCCGGTCGACGAGCGGCTCCATCCGGTTGTGCTCGTGGGACACGAGCATCGCCCCGCCGTCGCGGCTGCGGACGTCCTGGAGGATGAAGGCCACCAGGTCGGCGGCGTGGCGGTCGAGGCCGGCGTGGGCCTCGTCGAGCAGCACCAGGTCGGGCCTGGTGATGAGGAGGCGGGCGAACTCGGCCCTGCGCTGCATGCCGTGGCTGCACTGGACGGCGCGGCGGTGCCGGGCGCCGGCGAGCCCGACCCGGTCGAGCGCCGCTCCCACCACGCCCGCGGGGGCCCCGACGAGGCGGGCGACGAAGCGGGTGTTCTCCTCCAGCGAGAGATTGGGGTAGAGGGCGGGGGTGTGGCCGATGAGGCCGATGCGGTTGCGCACGTCGAAGCGGGCATCGTCCTTGAGCCCGGCGCCGAGCACCGACCCCTCCCCGGCGGACGGCACCAGCAGCGTGGCCGCCACCCGCAGCAGCGTGGTCTTGCCGGAGCCGTTGGCGCCGACCAGGCCGACCACCTCGCCGGGGCCGACCCGCAGGTCCACGCCCCGCAGGATGGGGGTGTCGCCGAGGCGGACGCCCACGGCGCGCAGATCCAGCAGTGGCTCGGTCATCCGGGCGAGTCTAGGGGGGTCCGCGCAGGCATTGCGCGGCCGGCCTGGCACCGGCCGGAGCAGCCGGTCAGCGGCCCTGGACCTCGGCCAGGAAGGTCACCAGCCCGTCGATCTCGGCAGCCGAGAGCTCGCCCTCCCACGCCGGCATCCCGGTGGCCCCGCCGGCGATCACCGCCCGCAGCGTGTCCAGCGACCGGCCCGCAGCGGACGAGCCGGGGCCGAGGGCGGGCCCCGAAGCGCCGGTGAGGTCGGCGCCGTGGCAGGCGGTGCACCGGAGGACGTACACGCTCTCGCCGGCGGCGGCCTCCGGGCTCAGGTCCATGGCGCCCGGGTCGACCGGCTCGGCCCCGCTCCCGCCGCCGCACGCGGCGGTCCCGAGGGCGGCGGCCAGGGCGAGTGCGGCGAGGCGGGTTCTTGGCTGCACGAGGTCCTCCGTGACGGCGATCGGCACACGCTAGCGAGGCCGTCCCGGTAGGGGCGCCTCGCGTCCCCGCGGGTCGGGTATCGTCGCCGGGACGAGTCGAAGGAGCCCCATGGAGCCGTCCAGTGTCGCCCGCGATCGCCTGACCCGGGAGGAGGCCGAGGCCCGGGCGGGGCAGCTCGCCGACATCACCTACGCCCTCGACCTCGACCTGGAGGCCGGGGCGAAGACCTTCCGCGGCGACGTCACCGTGACGTTCGCTCACCGCGGCGGCGACACCTTCCTGGAGTTCATGGGCGGGTCGATCGGGCGGTTCGAGGTGAACGGCTCGGAGATGGAAGCCGCCTGGGACGGCCACCGTATCGCCCTGCCGGCCCGCATCCTGGCGGCGGAGAACGAGATCCGCATCTCCTACGAGCGCCGGTACGACAAGACCGGAGAGGGCTTCCACCAGTTCATCGACCCCGAGGACGGCGCCGAGTACCTGTACACCCAGTTCGAGCCGTACTCGGCCCACCGGCTGTTCCCCTGCTTCGACCAGCCCGACCTGAAGGCGGTGTACCGGGTGTCGGTGACCGCCCCCGACGAGTGGGCGGTCGTCACGGCGGGCGCCGAGATCGACCGTGAACAGCTCCCCGACGGCCGCAGCCGCAGGACGTTCGCAGAGACCGTGCCGTTCAGCACCTACCTGCTGGCGGTGTGCGCCGGGCCCTTCGCCTCGGTGCACGACGAGCACGACGGCATCCCGCTGGGCCTGTACGTGCGGGCCGGGTGGTTGGAGCACCTCGACGCAGAGGAGGTGTTCTCCATCACCAAGAAGGGCATCGACTTCTACTCGGACCTGTTCGACGAGCCGTACCCGTTCGGCAAGTTCGACCAGTTGTTCGTGCCCGAGTTCAACTGGGGCGGCATGGAGAACGTCGCCACCGTCACGTACACGGACACCGTGGTCTTCCGGGACCCTCCCACCGAGGATCAGCTGACCCGCCGGGCCGAGTTCCTGCTGCACGAGCTGGCGCACATGTGGTTCGGCGACCTGGTGACGATGCGGTGGTGGGCCGACCTGTGGCTCAACGAGTCCTTTGCGTCCTATGCCGCCTACCTGGCGATCGACGCCGACGGGCGCTTCCCCGCGGTGTGGCAGGACTTCAACTACCGCATGAAGCTGTGGGCCTACCGCGAGGACCAGCTCCCCACCACCCACCGCATCGCCGACGAGATCCCCAGCACCGACGAGACCTTCCTCAACTTCGACGGGATCACCTACGGCAAGGGCGCCTCGGTGCTCAAGCAACTGGTGGCGGCCGTCGGGATGGAGGCGTTCCGCACCGGGATGCAGACCTACTTCCGGCGTCACCGTTTCGGCAACGCCACCCTGGCCGACTTCCTGGCGGCCCTGCAGGAGGGCAGCGGGGTGGACCTGGTCCACTGGGCGGCGCGGTGGCTGAAGGCGCCGTCGCTCAACACCCTCGGCGTGGAGTGGTCGGCGGAGGGCGGCCGGGTCGCCGACCTGCGCATCCTCCAGACCGCCCCCGAGGAGTGGCCGACGCTGCGCCCCCACACCGTCGAGGTGGGCCTGGTGGACGCCGACGGCTCGGTGCGGGCCTTCCCGGCCGCCTTCGACGGCGCCGAGCATCGGGTGGACGCCGCCGTGGGGACCGTCGCCCCGGTGTTCGTGTACCCCAACGCCGGTGACCACGGCTTCGCCAAGGTCGCGCTCGACCCGGTGTCGATCGCCTGGGCGAAGGCCAACCTGTCCACGGTGGCCGACCCGCTGCTGCGCCAGCAGGTGTGGGCGACGCTGTGGGAGATGGTCCGGGACCAGGCGTTCTCGTCGCTCGACTACCTGGAGCTGATCCGCTCCGAACTGCCGGCCGAGCGGAGCCTGGTGATCGTGCAGATGGTGACCGCCACCGCCTCGGCGGCCCTCGGCTCCTACGTGCCGGCCGACCTCATCGACGGGGAGGCCGCAGCGTTCGTGGCGGCCGCCCGGTCGGCGATCGACGCCGCCGAGGGCGACATCCGGGTGCTGTGGGCCAGGGCGCTGATCCGCTCGGCGTCGGGGCCGGAGGAGCAGGCGGCCGCCGCCGCCCTCGTGGACGGACCGCCGGAGGGGCTCGCCATCGACCAGGACATGCGCTGGTCGGTCGCCGTCGCCGGCGCCGCGGCCGACGCCCCGGACGCGGCGGAGCGGCTCGCCGCCGAGCGGCGGCGCGACACCAGCGACCGCGGCGACCGGGCCATGGTGCGGGCCGAGGCGGCCCGTCCCGACGCCGCCGTGAAGGAGGAGGTGTGGGAGCGCATCCACAGCCACGGCTACGAGTCGCTGCACCTGGCGCTGGCCGCCGCGGGCGGGTTCTGGCGGCGCCGCCAGGACGCGCTGCTGCAGCCGTTCGTGGGACGGTTCTTCGAGGCCCTCCCCGGGGTGTTCTCCGAGTGGGAGCAGGAGGCGGCGAGGGCGTACTTCACCAGCTTCTTCCCCCACTACCGGATCGAGCAGCCCACCCGGGACGCCATCGCCGCCCTGCTGGCGCGCGACGACGTGGGGCCGATGCTGCGCCGCATGCTGATCGAGGAGGACGACACCATCGCCCGGGCGATGCGGTGCCGGGCCTTCGCCGCGCCGCCCCCGCCTCCCGAGCCGGAGCCGCCGGCCGGCGACGGGGATGAGGGGAGCCCCGGGACCGCCTGATGGCCCGCCCCACCACCACCGTGCACCGCTTCGCCTGGCAGGCGGGGAGCCTGGCGTTCGGCCGGGGTGCGGCGCTGGTGTCGCTGCTGCTGGCGGCCCGCGACCTGGAGCTGGCCCGCTACGGGCGCTTCGTGGTGCTGCTGGCCCTGCTGGAGGCGGCGATGGTGCCCTGGAAGCCGACGGTGCAGCAGGGGGCGGCCACCCGGCTGGGACGCGAGGCCGGCGGGCGGGGATGGCTGGTGTCCCAGGTGCGGTGGTGGGCGGTCGGGTCCCTGGTGCTCGCCCCGGTGGCGTGGTGGTTCGACGGCTGGGAGAGCGCCGCGCTGCTCGTGGGTGCGTCGGCCGCCAGCGCCCTCATGTTCCACCACGTCCCGACGCTGGTCCTGGAGGGCCGCCAGCGGCGCCTGGCCATCGGCATGATGGGCGCCCAGACGACCCGCCTCGCCCTGACCGCGGCGCTGATCGGCGCCGGGTCGCTGACCCCCCGCACCGCGCTCGCCGCCGTCGCGGTGGGGTCGGTGGTGGGGGCGGCTGCCATGTGGCAGCGCCCCGACGCCGGGACCGGGGCGATGGGATGGTTGCTGCCGGAGGTGGGCACCGAGGCCCTCCGCTGGGTGGAGCAGCACGTCCCGATCCTGGTGGTGGCGCTGGTGCTGGGGCTCACCGAGGCGGGCGGCCTCGACCTGCTGCTGAAGCTGATGCAGGGCGTGGCAGAGGTGCTGGCCGGCATCGGCATCGTCGTGCTGCCGGCGTTCGTCCGCGGCCGGGAGCCGGTCCCCTCGCTGCTGGCCCGCACGCTCCGGCTCCCCACCCTGGCCGCCGTGGTGCTGGCCGCGGCCGCCGCGTTGTTCCTGACCCCTGCGCTCGAGGCTGCACTCGGCAAGGACCTGGCCCTCGGCGTCGCCCCTGCGCTGCTCGGGGTGATGCTGGTGCTGTCGCCGTGGATGGGGCTCACCAAGTCGGCGCTGCTGGCCCTCGGCGCAGGGGGATGGCTGGTGCCCAGCCAGGTGGCGACGTCGCTGACCACCGCGGCCGCCTCGTTCCTCGCCGTCGGCGGCGTGGTGTGGGCGGCGTTGGCGGTGGCGTTGGCGCACGCCGCGGGCGCTGCGGTGCGGTGGCTGGGACTGCGGTCGCGGGATGCGCTGCCGCCGTGGAGGGAGGTGCTGTCCACCGCAGGGCTCCGGGACGACGGCGCCCGGCTGCGGCGGGCGCTGCGGCGGGCGGGCTGACGCTCAGGCCGTCGCCGCGTCCAGCACCTTGAGGAGCGCCTCCGCCGCGTCGGCCATGTCGGTGTGCGACAGGGTGGGGTGGACCATGAGCATCAGCGACGTCTCGCCCAGTTCCCGGGCCACGGGCAGCCGCTCCTCCGGCCGCAGGGCCGGGGGGAAGGCCTCCTCCAGGTAGAGCTCCGGGCACGCCCCGGTGTACACCGGGATGCCCTCGGCCTCCACGGCGAGCATCACCCGGTCGCGGTCCCATCCGGGCCGCAGCCGCTCCGGCCGGACGAAGGCGTAGTACTTGTAGTAGGCGTGCCCGATCCCCTCGGGCGGGGCGGCCACCCGCAGCGCCGGCGCCTCCACGGCCGCGGCCTCCAGCACGGCGGCGTTGCGGCGCCTGGTGTCGAGCCACTCGTCGAGCAGGCCCACCTGGCGCAGCCCCAGGGCCGACTGGAACTCCGTCATCCTGG
The DNA here is from genome assembly GCA_020444505.1 of Actinomycetota bacterium. GTDB lineage: Bacteria > Actinomycetota > Acidimicrobiia > Spongiisociales > UBA11373 > JAHJML01. The sequence goes on from JAHLKU010000001.1 coordinate 132,037, forward strand.
CGTTGGTGCCGAACGAGTGGTACACCCAGCGGTAGCCGGGCGGGTGGTCGTCCCTGGCGGCGGCCGCCCGGTCGCGGCCGTGGTCGCGCAGCGACCAGAGCCGCTCGGCCAGGGCGTCGTCGTCGGTGGTGATCACCCCGCCCTCCCCGCCGGTGGTGATGATCTTGTCCTGACAGCACGAGAAGGCCGCCACCGTCCCCCACGAGCCGACCGGCCGCCCCTCCACCGTCGCCCCGTGGGCCTGGGAGGCGTCCTCGACGACCGCGATGCCGCGCTCGGCGGCCAGGTCGTTGATGGCCGGCATGTCGGCAGGCCACCCGCCCAGGTGCACCGGCATGATCGCCTTGGTCGCCGGGGTGAGGACGGCGGCGATCGACGCGGCGGTGATCGCCTGCGAGTCCGGGTCGACGTCGGCGAACACCGGCCGGGCGCCCCTGCGGACGATGGAGGCCACGGAGGCGATGAACGACCGGGGGGTCACCACCACGTCGTCGCCGGGGCCGATGCCGAGGGCTTCGGCGATCAGTTCGAGGGCGACCGTGCCGTTGGCGACGGCCAGGCCGTGCCGTGCGCCGTGGCGCTCGGCGAACGCCTCCTCGAAGGCCCGCCCCTGCGGCCCGTTGGTGTAGTTGGTGTACCCGGAGCGGAGCGCGGCGGCGGCGGCCTCGATCTGCTCCTCGTCGAAGTGGGGCCAATGGGGGAGGGGCGCGGTGCGCACCGGCGTCCCGCCGTCGACGGCCAGCCTGCCGCTCATGTCTCCTCCCTCCCCATCACCGAGCGCAGCGTCTGTGCAAGGTAGCCCAGGTCGCCCCGGAAGGACCACTCCTCCACGTACGCCCGGTTGATGGCCACCTTGTCGGGGAAGATGACGTCCCGGTTGTACGCCTCGGGGTCGTCCACCGCGGCGAGGATCCCGGCCTCGTCGTGGTACTTGAGCGTCGCCGGGCCGGTGATGCCGGGCCGCACCTCGAGCACGATCCTGTCGGCGCCCTCCAGGCGGTCGGCGAAGCCCGGCACATCGGGCCGGGGGCCGACGAAGCTCATGTGGCCGGCCAGCACGTTGGCCAGTTGCGGCAACTCGTCGATCCGGAAGCGGCGCAGCAGCGCCCCGAGGCGGGTGACCCTGGGGTCGTCGGCGGTGGTCACCGACGTCGTGACGGTGGCGTGGGGGCGCATGGTGCGCACCTTGAGCAGCGGGAAGGTGCGCCCGCGCCGGCCCACCCGCTGCTGCACGAACAACCCGAACCGGCGGGTGTCCACGGTGGCGGCCGCCACCGCCAGCAGGATCAGCGGCAGCGTCGCCGCCAGGCCCACCGCCGCCAGCACCAGGTCGAACGAGCGCTTGGCGAAGGCCTGGCGGCGGGTCATGCCGTCTCCGGGTACCCGAGCCGCTCCATGGTGGGCGCCACGATCGGTGCCAGCAGGGCGAGGCCGTCGGGGCCCAGGTCGGCCCTGCCCTTGCCGACGCTGCGCGGCGAGATGCCGTCGAAGGCGGGATGGCCGGACAGGTCGGGGGCCTCGACGCCCAGGAACGCGGCGAGGCCGGCCACGGTCCCGGCCGGGTCGGCCACCACGTCCTCGTACCGGAGGCGGTGGACCCGGGCCGGGTCGATGGACTCGAATGCGTCGAGCGAGGACTCCACGCACGCCTTCCACTGCAGGGCGCACACCTCGTCGATGGTGTGCGACGCCAGCACGTCCTGCATGCCGTCGAGCGTCGGGCCCCACCAGGCGAGCCGCTGCTGCCCGCTGGTCAGCTTGTGCCACCGGTTGCGGAGGAACCGCCACGCGTAGCGGGGCAGGTCGGAGAGCGGCACCCAGCGGGCCTTGGCCAGCAGGTACCGGGGCTCGGCCCGGGCGTGCCACCGCTTGCGGGCCGAGGGTGCGGCGTCGTAGCCGTCGCGGACGATGAACACGTACCTCGCCTCCGGGAGCACCCGGTCCACGAACGGCACCCGCAGCGAGGTGGCGCACGTCTTCTCCACCACCGTGTCGAGGCCACGGCGGCGGGCGAGCGAGTCGAACCGGCCCCGGATGAACGCCGCCACCTCCGGCGTGGCCATGTCGGGGCCGAACGCATCGGAGGGGTGGGTGGTGTTGCCGTGGCGCCAGATGGGGTTGATCTCGTCGCAGGGCCAGGTGCCGTGTCCGGGGAAGGCGGTCAGCAGGTCCCGCAGCATGTTGGTGCCCGAGCGGGGGGCGCCGACGATGACGACCGGCGGCGCCATCACGACGGGAGCCGCACCGAGGAGACCAGGCGGCGCATGGCCTCGACGAGGGCGGCGGGGTCGGTGATCTCGAGCAGCGGGTCGGGGGCGTCGTGGCCGATGGCGGGCACCCGGTAGCGGAGCAGCAGCTCGTGGGGCCTGCCCCGGTCGGCGTCGTCGTCGCTCACCAGGGTCTCGTGCAGCTTCTCGCCGGGACGCAGGCCGGTGAACTCGATCTCGGGGGCGCGTCCCGGAGTGATCTCCGCCGCGAGGCGCCGGGCCAGCTCCAGGATGGGGATCGGCTCACCCATGTCGAGCACCAGCACGTCGCCGCCGTCGCCCACCGCCCCGGCCTGCACCACCAGCTGCACCGCCTCCTCCAGCGTCATGAAGTAGCGGGTCACCCCCGGGTCGGTCACCGTCAGCTTCTCGCCGCGCTCCAGTTGCTCCCGGAAGATGGGGATCACCGAGCCCTGGCTGCCCAGCACGTTGCCGAAGCGCACCGAGATGTACGGGCGCCCGAGCGCGGCGCCGACGTGCGACGTGAGCATCTCTCCGAGGCGCTTGGTGAGGCCCAGCACGTTCACCGGGTCTGCGGCCTTGTCGGTGCTGACGTTGACGAACCGCTCCACGCCGGCCTCGGCGGCGGCGTCGAGCACGTTGCGGGTGCCGAACACGTTGGTGAGCAGCCCCTCGCGAGGAAAGCGCTCCAGGAAGGTGACGTGCTTGTGGGCGGCGGCGTGGAACACCACATCGGGGCGGTGGCGCTCCATGATCCGGCGCATGCCGTCGCGGTCGCGGATGTCGGCCAGCACCAGCGAGGGGTCCTCGAGCAGCGCCCTGCCCTCCAGGCGCAGCTGCAGGGCGGCCAGGCCGTTCTCGTTGTGGTCCACCATGGCCATCGTCTCCGGGCGGAACCCGGCCACCGCCTCGCAGATCTGGCCGCCGATCGACCCGCCGGCGCCGGTGATCATCACCCGCTTGCCCTGCAGGTACTCGGCGATCTGCTCCAGGTCGAGGTGCACTTCGTCGCGGCTCAGGAAGTCGGCCAGGGTGACGCTGCGGATGTCGCGCGCCTCCACCGGTTCGGTGAGGAACTTGTCCATCGGCGGCAGGATCCGCACCTCGAGGCCGGCCTGCTGGCCGAGGTCGGCCACCTCCATGGCGTCGCTGTGCTGGGCGGACGGTATCGCGATCAGCAGCGCCTCGGCGTCGAACTGGCGGGCGGCGTCGCCGATCGCGTCGCGGCCCCCGACGATGGGCAGCCCCCCGACCCGGAGCCGGGCCCTGCCCGGGTCGTCGTCGAGGAAGGCCACCGGCAGGTACTCCGACGTGGTGTCGTCGCGCAGCAGGCGCATCGCCTGGTAGCCGGCGTCGCCGGCGCCGAAGATGAGCAGGCGGCCCTTGCGGGGGTGCGCCGAGATGCGGCGCTGCTCCACCAGCACCCGCAGCACGTAGCGCACCGCCAGCGCCCCGACCACCTGGTAGGCGGCCCCGGCGAGGATGGCGCTCTGCGGCACCAGGTTCTCGCCCGGCGAGATCAGCAGCACCAGCAGCAGGACGGCCACCGGGATGAGGGCGGTGATGGCCACCCAGCGCACCTCGTCGAAGGAGGCGAGCCGGTGCCGGCCCAGGTAGAGCCCGGTGGCGATGCCGGCCGCCACGTGCACCGTGATGACGATGGCGAGCGCGATGCCGAGGTCGCCGACGTTCACGCTGCGGATGGCGAACTCCTGGCGGGCGAAGGTGGCGGCCGGGAGGGCCACGACCCACATGAGCGCGTCCGCCACCGCGAGCCACCGGTAGCGGCGCCGCCAGATGGCGTAGATGAACCGCAGCCAGCGGGAAGGGCGCGTGGCGGTGTCGGTCATGGCGAGTGGTGCTCCCGGGTGCGGCCGAGCGCCCAGGGTACCGGACCGGCGGCGTTCGACGGTCCCCGGACGCCTATCCGCAGGTCTCCTCGATCGGCTGCAGGTTGAGGGCCGCGATGGCGTCGGTGGGCGACATGCTGAGCGCCGTCGCCACGGTCTGCTGGATCAGCTCGTAGTTCGGGAACGGGTACCCCTCGCCGATCCACTCCGCCACGTACGAGGTGGAGGTGCCTGCGAACTCGGGGGCGTCGTAGATGAACCGGATCGACACGATCGTCTCCAGGTCGGCCCTGCGCAGCAGGTCGATGAAGTCGGGGAACCGGTTCACCGGGATGTCGGTGGTGATGCTGTCCTGGATGGCCGGGACCAGGTTCGGCAGCTCCGACAGCAGCTCCACCGGGTTCGACTGCTCGGCGAGCGCCTCGATGACACAACGTTGCCGGCCCATGCGGTTGTAGTCGTCGCTGTTGGCCCGGATGCGGGCGTAGGCGAGCGCGGTGTGGCCGTCCATGTCGTACGTGCCGGGCTGGATGTCGATGACCTCGCGGGTGCCGTCCTCGTGCGGGTAGTTGGGGTCGTACACCCGCTCGGTGACGGTGATCTCCACCCCGCCCAGGGCGTCGATCACGTCCACGAACCCGAAGAGGTCGACGAGGGCGAAGTAGTCGATGTCGATGCCCAGCAGGTACCCGAGCGTCTCCTTCATGGCCACCCCGCCGGGGTTGTTCTCACCGGGGAACAGCTCGGGATGGCTGAACGCCCACCCGTACAGCAGGTTGAGCAGCTGCGGGTTGCAGTGGCAGTCGTACGCGTTGTAGGCGGGGAGGTCGGGCGGGTACAGCACGTTCATGTTGTTGCGGGGCACGCTGAACATGGCCGTCCACCCCGTGGTCGGGTCGATGGACACCACGATCATCGTGTCGGTGCGGATGCCCTCGCGGTCCACGCCGGAGTCGCCGCCCATCAGGAGCACGTTGACCCTGTCCTCGCCCTCGAAGGGGTCGGGCCCCGCCTCGGTGGTGGTGGTGACGGCGGTGGAGGCGGTCGAGGACGGGGGCGCCAGCGTGGAGGCGGTCGGGTCGGTGGTGCCGGAGGAGATGGCCTGCTGGCCCTCGTCGATGCTGTAGTCGTAGGTGAACAGGTCGTAGAGGGCCAGGTTGCGGCGGCCCACCCACCCGTGGGGGAGCAGGGTCAGGAACAGCAGGAAGGCGACGCCGAGGCCGGTGGCCACCGTCATCCCGGCTCCGCCGACGACGCCCTCCGCCCGGATGGCGACGTAGTAGGAGTCGAGCACCACGAAGGCCCGGAACACCAGCAGCAGCGCGTTGGCGACCAGCAGCGCGGCCAGCAACGTGGGGTGGTCGAAGAACGGGCGGCTGATCGTGATCGCCAGGTCGAGCCCCTGCCAGAAGAACACCATCACGAACAGGATGAACAGCGGCGCCACCAGCAGGCCGGTGATCAGCAGGAACCGGATGCCGCGGTCCCGGTCGCCGGCGTAGAGGTGCCCGGCGCCGGGCACCACCAGGGAGAGGAGCGCGGCGACGAGCGGCTGCGGGGCCCGGTGGACGGGACCGCGGCCGTGGGGGCGCGCGCGATCACGGATGCTCACGGGTCCAGGTTACGGCAGTCCCGGGGATCGGAGGTGCCGCGTGTGCGCCGGCCGGGGGTAACCTGGCCGCCATGCTCCGGCTCTTCTTCCAGACCACCACGACCACGACCCCTGCCGACCTCATCGAGCAGGGCAGGGAGACCGTCAGCCAGATCGTCGAGGCGGCGAAGGCCGACCCCACGCTGCTGGCGGTCCTCATCGGCGTGGGCGTCGTCACGCTGGGGATCTTCTTCTGGGGCCTCGTCAAGCAGGTGTTCAAGGCCGCGCTGGTGGCGGGCCTGCTGAGCGCCGGCGTCTGGTTCTGGTACTTCCAGATCCGCTGAGCACCCGGCCGCAGCCCCGAGAGGCACCCCCGCATGCGCATCGTCGTCGCTGAGACCATCGCCGAGGCCGGCATCGAGGTGCTGCGCGCCCATGCCGAGGTGGATCTCGCCATCGGCGTGAGCCGCGGGGAGCTGCTGGAGCGCCTCGCCGGCGCCGACGCCCTCGTCGTGCGCTCGGCCACCCGTGTCGACGCCGAGGTGTTCGCTGCGGCGCCCCGCCTCAAGGCGGTCGGGCGGGCGGGGATCGGGGTGGACAACATCGACCTGGAGGCGGCCACCGCCGCCGGGGTGGTGGTGGTGAACGCCCCCCGGGCCAACGCCGTGTCGGCCGCCGAGCACGCCATGGCGCTGCTGCTGGCCCAGGCGCGCCGCATCCCCGAGGCCGACCGGGCGCTGCGCGGCGGGTCGTGGGAGCGGGAGCGGTTCCGGGGTGTCGAGGTGTACGGCAAGACGCTCGGCATCGTCGGGCTCGGCCGCATCGGCACGCTGGTGGCCCAGCGCGCCGCCGCCTTCGGGATGCGCATCCTGGCCTACGACCCGTACGTGGGACCCGACCGGGCCCGCCGCATCGGGGCCGAGCCGCGCGAGCGCCTCGCCGACCTGCTGGCGGAGTGCGACTTCGTGACCGTCCACCTGCCCCGCACCCGCGAGACCGAGGGCCTCATCGGCGAGGAGGCGCTCCGGGCGGTGAAGCCGGGCATCCGCCTGGTGAACGCCGCCAGGGGCGGCGTCATCGACGAAGCCGCCCTCGCCCGGGCCATCCGGGACGGCAGGGTGGCGGGCGCCGCCCTCGACGTGTTCGAGCGGGAGCCGATCACCGACAGCCCGCTGTTCGACCTGCCCCAGGTGGTCGTGACCCCGCACCTGGGCGCCTCGACGGTGGAGGCGCAGGACAAGGCGGGCACGGCGGTGGCCGAGGCGGTGGTGGAGGCCCTCAGCGGGCACCTGGTGCCGAGCGCCGTCAACGTGGATGCGGGGCCCGAGGTGCCGGCCGAGGTGGTCCCGGTGCTGCCGCTGGCCGAGGACCTCGGCTCGCTGTTCGTCGCGTTCACCCGCGGCCTGCCGGAGCGGCTGGTGGTGCGGGTGGAGGGGACGCTCGCCGACGTGCCGGTGCGCCCGATCGCCCTGGCGGCGCTCACCGGGGCGCTCGCCTCGGTCAGCGACGGCCCGGTGTCGTTCGCCAACGCCCCGGCGCTGGCCCGCGCCAGGGGGGTGACGGTGGTGGAGGAGAAGACGGCCGAGTCGCGGGTGTACCCCTCGTCGATCCGCCTGACCGGCGACGTCGGCGACGGCCCGGTGTCGGTGGCGGGCACGCTGGCCGATCGCCGCGGGCCGGTGCTGATCGAGGCCTTCGACCACCTGATCGAACTGCCGCTGAGCAGGTACGTGGCGGTGGTGCTCAACGACGACGTGCCGGGCGTGATCGGGAAGGTCGGCACCTACCTGGGCGACCTGGGCGTCAACATCGCCGACATGGTGGTGGGACGGCCCACCGAGGGGGAGGACTCGTCGCTGATGGGGCTGAGCCTGGAGCGGGCGCTCACGACGGCCGAGGTGGACGGCTTGCGGGCGCTCGACATCAACCGGCAGGCGTTCTTCGTCGAACTGGGCCGGCGCCGCTCCTAGAGGCCGAGCGCCCGCAACAGCCAACCCACCCCCAGGCCGTAGAGCCCGGCCGCCAGGTCGTCGGCGGTGATGCCCACCGCGCCCGGCAGCCGTTCGGCCGCCCGCACGCCGGGGAGCACCTTCCAGATGTCGGCCGCTCTGGCGACGGCGGCGGCGGCCACCCACGGCCAGCCCCCGAGGCCGATCAGGGCCAGCAGCGTGCCGGCCGTCTCGTCCATGCAGATCCAGCCGGGGTCGCCTTCGGGGGCGAACGGCCGGGCCGCCCACAGTGAGGCGGCGGTCGCCAGGGCCGCCGCCGCGGCCGTCCACCACCATGCGGCTTCTGCCCAGAGCAGGGCGCCCCCGAGCACCCAGGCGAAGGCGGCGCCGAACGTGCCGGCTCCTGCGTCGGAGCCCCACAGGCGACGCGGGATCAACCCGAGCCCGAAGGTGGAGGCGGTCAGGCGGTGCACCGGGCCGAGCGTAGCCCCGGGTACCGGCGGCGGGCTACGCTCAGCGACCATGCGACCCGAAGACCTCGGTCGGTTCTCCGCCGTCTCCGACCCTTGCCTGCACCCCGACGGCACCCGCATCGCCTTCGTCGTCACCCGCATCGATCTGGACGAAGACCGCTACGTCCGCTCGATCTGGCTGTGGGACGGCGACGAGGCCCGACCCTTCACCCACGGCCCCGCCGACGTGCGGCCGCGCTGGTCGCCGGACGGCGGGCGCCTGGCGTTCCTGCGCGCCTCCGGCGAGCCGAAGGACCCCGCCCAGGTGGCCGTGATGCCCGCCTCGGGCGGTGAGGCCGCCGTGGTCACCGACTTCGACCTCGGCGCCGGCGAGGCCGAGTGGTCGCCGGACGGCACGCGCCTCGCCGTGATCGGGACCACGTGGGAGGAGGAGTGGGCGGGACTCGACGACGACGAGCGGGCCAAACGGCCGCGCCGGATCACGTCGTTCGGCTACCGCTTCGACACCCAGGGGTGGATCCACGACCGCCGCAGCCGCCTGTACCTGGTGGACCCGGAGGGCGGCGATCCGGTCGGCCTGACGGCCGACGGGCCGTGGCACCACGGCGGCATCGCCTGGCACCCCGACGGGACGGCGGTGGCGGTGCTGGGCTCGCGCCACGACACCCGGCACCTCGACTCCGGTGTCGAGGTGTGGGAGGCGGCCGCCGACGGCGGCGGCGACCGGTCGATCTCGCCGCTCGGCATGTGGATGCACGTGTCCTACGACCCGTCGGGCACCCCGTACGTCATCGGCATCGAGGACCTGTGGGCCTACCCCGACGTGTCGGTGCTGCACCGGCTGGAGGACGGGGCCGCCGTGCCGGCCGCCCCCCTGCTCGACCGCAACCTGATCGCGCCGACGCCTGCCCCGGCGCCGGCCGGGCCGCAGTGGCTGGCCGACGGGTCGTTCCTGAGCACCCTGGAGGACGCGGGGCGGGTGCGGGTGGTCCGGTTCCACCCCGGCGGCGCCGTCGACGACGTCGCCGGCGGGGACCGGCTGATCACCGGCGTGTCGCCCCGGCCCGACGGCTCGGCGTTCGCCTTCACCGCCACCACGCCCACCGACCCCGGCGCGCTGTGGTGGTGGGAGGACGGCGAGGAGCGGCGGCTCACCGGCCTCAACGACGAGTTCTCCGCCGGCCTGACCGCTCCCGAGCACTTCGTGGTGGAGCACGACGGCGTCGAACTGGACGCGTGGGTGTTCCTCCCGCCCGGCGAAGAGAAGGTGCCGGCTCTCCTCAACATCCACGGCGGCCCGGCCACCCAGTACGGCTTCGGGTTCTTCGACGAGTTCCAGGTGGAGGTGGGGGCCGGGTACGGCGTGGTGGCCTGCAACCCGCGCGGGTCGAGCGGCAAGGGCAGCGACTTCGTGCGCACCCCGGTGGGCCGCTGGGACGAGGACGAGCCGCCGGACCTGACGGACGTGCTGGCGGTGCTCGACGCCGCCCTCGAGAGGCACCCGCGTCTCGACGCAGAGCGGCTGGGCGTGATGGGCGGCTCGTACGGCGGGTTCCTCACCGCACGGATCCTGGCGGTGACCGACCGGTTCCGTTCGGCGGTGCCCGAGCGGGGCCTGTACGCCTTCACCTCGTTCGCCGGCACGTCCGACATCGGGCCCCGCTTCGCCCGCATGTACGTGGGGGACGCGGAGCCGGGGGACATCGGCACGTTGTGGGCGGCCAGCCCGCTGTCGCGCGCGCACCGCATCACCACCCCGTCGCTGATCGTGCACTCGGAGTCGGACTACCGCTGCCCGATCGGCCAGGGCGAGCAGCTGTTCACGGTGCTGGCCGCCAACGGCGTGGAGGTGGAGATGCTGCGGTTCCCCGGCAGCAGCCACGAGCTGTCCCGCGGCGGGAAGCCGGCATTGCGGAAGGCCAGGTTCGAGGCGATCCTCGACTGGCACGGACGCCATCTGTGACAACATACGGCTGAGCCGAGAGGAGGACGCGTTGGGCCAGCAGCCGAACATCGACCTGGAGATCGCCGACCTGCCGCGCCCCACCGACCGGACGCGGCAGCCGCGCCGCTGGGCGCCCCGCCGCGCCGGCGAACTGGGCGGCCCCGCAGAGGTCCCCTCCGGCGGCTCGTTCGGCACCCCCGGCCCCGATGCCGGGTACGCCCTGACGCTGCTTGCCGGCCGCGACATCGCCACCGCCCCCGGGGAGCACCGGCGCGACGCGGTGGCGGCGATCGCCGCCGTGATGTCCGCCCGGGCGGCCGCCATGGGGCGCGCCCCGGTGGCGGGCGACGCCGACGTGGCCGAGGTGATCCTGGGCTACGCGGGCCCTGCGGCCGGGTCCCGGGCCGCCGAGCGGACCGCGGCCGTCACCGGCATGGCGCACCACCGCCACCGGTCCCGGGCCCTGCTGGCCGGCGTCGCCCGGGACGCGCTGACGGCGCCGCTCGACGAGGTCGCCGCCAGGGTGGCGGCCGGCGAGGAGCTGGCGCGGTTCTGATGGACGGCGCCGCCGCCCCCGTCCCGATGCCCGAAGGGGCCAGGATCCCGCCGTACCACCTGCCGTGGTGCTTCGGCTGCGGCCCCGAGAACGCCGAGGGCCTCCGTCTCGAGGCCCGCATCGAAGGCGACCTGGTGGTCGCCGACATCCAGTTCGCCCCCTGGTTCCAGGGTGGGCCGGGCGTGGTCCACGGCGGGGCGGTCGCAGCGTTCTTCGACGACCTGATGGGCTTCGTGCCCGTCGCCCATCTCGTCCCGGCGGTGACCGCCCACCTGGAGGTGGACTACCGGCGCCCGATCCCGCTCGGCACCACCGTCCGTGGTGAGGCGTGGCTGACCGAGCGCGACGGCCGCAAGCTGTGGGCCGCTTCGGTGGGGCGGGACGGCTCCGGCGAGCCGCTGGTGGAGTGCCGGGCCCTGTACCTGGCCGTCAACGCCGAGCACTTCGTGAAGGCGCTCGACGACATGCCGGCCGCACAGCGTGAGCGGCTCGCCCGATTCTCACCGGACGAGTACTACCCATGAAGATCGTCCGCATCCGCATCGGCACCGACGAGATCGCCTACGGGGCGGCGGAGCCCGAGGGCATCCGCGTCCACCGGGGCACGCCGTTCGTGGCGTGGGAGCCCACCGAGACGGTCGTGCCGTTCGAGGAGGCGCACCTGCTGGCGCCGGTGTTCCCCACCAAGGTGATCGGGGTGGGGCGCAACTACGCCGACCACGCCGCCGAGCGCAGCGCCGAGGTGCCGGAGGAGCCGCTCATCTTCCTGAAGCCGTCCACCTCGGTGATCGGCCCGCTCGCCCCGATCGTGCTCCCGGCCGGGGTGGACGTGATCCACCACGAGGCCGAGATGGCCGTGGTCATCGGCACCGTCGCCCACCACGTGGCCCCCGAGGACGCCGGGCAGCACATCCTGGGCTACACCGCCGCCAACGACGTGTCGGCGCGCGAGTTGCAGGACCGCGACGGCCAGTGGACCCGCGGCAAGAGCTTCGACACGTTCTGCCCGCTGGGGCCGGCGGTCGAGACGGAGGTGGACCCTCTGGAGGGCCTCGACGTGATCTGCCGGGTCAACGGCGAGGTGCGCCAGGCCGGCAGCACCTCGGACATGGTGTTCGGGGTGGCGGAGATCGTCTCGTTCGTCAGCAACGTGATGACGCTGCTTCCCGGCGACGTCATCCTCACCGGCACCCCGGCCGGCATCGGGCCGCTCGTCCACGGCGACCAGGTGGAGGTGGTCGTCGACCGCATCGGGTCGCTGGTCAACACGGTGGCCCGGGCATGAGCGGCCACCGCGACGGCACCTGGGACTACCTGGAGTTCCCCGTCCCCTCGCCCGACGACCTGGCCCGCACCCGCGACTTCTTCGCCGCCGTGTTCGGCTGGGAGTACCAGATGTGGGGCGACGGGTACGCCGACACCGGGGACGGTGGCACCACGAGCGGCGTCAGCGCCACCCCGGGCTCCGGGCCCGTCCCGCTGCCGGTGGTGTACGCCGAGGACCTGGAGTCGCTCCGGGACCGGGTCGCCGCCGCCGGCGGCGAGATCACCCGCGACATCTTCTCGTTCCCCGGTGGGCGGCGCTTCCACTTCCGGGAGCCGTCCGGCAACGAGATCGCCGCGTGGACCGAGACCGGCGGCGAGTGACCCGCCGGCCGGTATCGTGACCCCCTCATGACCGTCCGAGTCCGCATCGCGCCGTCGCCGACCGGCTACTTCCACGTGGGGGTGGGCCGCACCGCGCTGTACAACTGGCTCTACGCCCGCCGCCACGGTGGGGTGTTCATCGTGCGCTCCGACGACACCGACGCCGAGCGCAGCACCCAGGGGTACCAGGACGACATCCTGGAGCACCTGCGCTGGCTGGGCCTCGATTGGGACGAGGGGGTCGAGGTGGGCGGGCCCCACGAGCCGTACCGCCAGAGCCTCCGCCTCGGCCGGTACCACGAGGTCGCCGACGCGTTCCTGGCCGCCGGGCAGGCCTACCCGTGTTTCTGCACGCCCGGCGAGCTCGACGAGCGCCGCAAGGCCGCCATGGCCGAGGGGCGCCCACCCGGGTACGACGGCCGCTGCCGCCAGATCCCGCCCGCCGGCGCCGCCGCCCGCCGCGAGGCCGGGGAGGCCGCATCCGTCCGCTTCGCCGTGCCCCGCCCCGGCGCCACCGACTTCACCGACGCGGTCCGGGGCGAGATGCACATCGGCCACGACCACGTGGACGACTTCGTCATCCTCCGCAGCGACGGCTCGCCCACGTACCAGCTGGCCAGCAGCGTGGACGACGTGGACTTCGGCATCACCCACGTGATCCGGGGCGAGGACCTGCTCTCGTCCACCCCCAAGCACATCCTGATCACCGGGGCGATGGGCGGCGACCCGATCACCTACGCCCACCTCTCGCTGCTGATGGGCCCCGACGGCCGCAAGCTGTCCAAACGCCACGGCGACACCGCGCTGCGGGCCTACCGGGAGCGGGGGATCATCCCCGAGGCGATGGTCAACTACCTGGCCCTGCTCGGCTGGTCGCCGGGCGAGGACGAGACCGTCGTGCCGCTCGGCGACATGATCGAGCGGTTCGACCTCGGCGACGTGTCCCGCAACCCGGCGGTGTTCGATCCCGCCAAGCTGGAGTGGATGAACGGCGTGTACCTGCGGGCGCTCGAGGCCGACGACTTCGTCGCCAGGGCGCTCCCGCTGGTCGAGGCCGACGTGGGCCGGGCGCTCGACGACGACGAACTGGGGCGGCTCGCCTTCGTCGCCCCGCTGGTACAGGAGCGGGCCAAGCTGCTCACCGAGATCGCCCCCCAGGTCCGGTTCCTGTTCGTGGACGAGGTGTCCTACGACGAGGCCGCCTGGGACAAGGTGATGGGCGCCGAGGGGGTGGACGGGGTGCTCGCCGCCGCCATCGACGCCCTCAGCGCCGTCCCCGAATGGGACACGGCATCCATCGAGACGGCCCTGCGGGGCATGCTCGAGGCCCGGGAACTGTCGGCCCGCAAGGGCCTGCAGCCCCTCCGGGTGGCGATCAGCGGATCATCGATCAGCCCCCCGTTGTTCGAGTCGATGGAGGCGCTCGGCCGCACCCGCACCCTGGCCCGATTGGCCGGTTGCGCCGCCCGCCTCTGACGGGGCCCCGGGTTGCCTTGAAAGGCGTCCGCCCGTATCCTCCCGTTGCCCTTCGGGGGTGGTGTAATTGGCAACACAGCAGGTTCTGGTCCTGTCATTGGGGGTTCGAGTCCTCCCCCCCGAGCAGGTCGAGTGATCGACCCGAACGGCCCCGTCGTCTAGCGGCCTAGGACGCTGGCCTCTCAAGCCAGTAACGCCAGTTCGAATCTGGTCGGGGCTACGGGTTCCGGGCAGAGCCCGGAACCTTTGGAGAACCCCATGCAGAGCCTGGGCTTCTCCCGGGTGTCCGGGCAGAGCCCGGAACCTTTGGAGAACCCCATGCAGAGCCTGGGCTTCTCCCGGGTGTCCGGGCAGAGCCCGGAACCTTTGGAGAACCCCATGCAGAGCCTGGGCTTCTCCCGGGTGTCCGGGCAGAGCCCGGAACCTTTGGAGAACCCCATGCAGAGCCTGGGCTTCTCCCGGGTGTCCGGGCAGAGCCCGGAACCTTTGGAGAACCCCATGCAGAGCCTGGGCTTCTCCCGGGTGTCCGGGCAGAGCCCGGAACCTTTGGAGAACCCCATGCAGAGCCTGGGCTTCTCCCGGGTGTCCGGGTGGGGCCCGGAACCTTGGGAGAAGCTCCCGAGCGCGGCTCGGGCCGTGCTCGTCGGGCGCACGCCCTCCCCCCCTTCTGCGGCCGCCCGCTGCGGTGCGTCGATACAGTTGCGATGGACACCGGGGGTGA
>JAHLKU010000048.1 GCA_020444505.1 Actinomycetota bacterium
CCGCCACCTCACTGGTCCCGTGCACGTGGGAGGCTGCCGCGCGCCCGGGAGGGCGCCGGGGCGCTAGTCCCGTTCCCGCAGGAACTCCTCGATCTCGGAGACGAGCAGGTTGCCGGCCGACGCCGGGTCCACCGGGGTGACCCCCGACTCGTCCTCGAGTTGGCGAACGTAGGCGGCGAAGTCGGCGTTGCGCTCCAGGGCGGTGTCCACCCGGGCCTCGAACTCCGCAGCGGCGGTGGCCAGTTCGGTGGTGTCCACGGCCACTCCCGTCACCTCGCCCGCCTTCTCCAGCAGCGCCAGCATCGCCTTCGGGCTGGGGTTGGCGGCCAGGTAGTGCGGGGTGGCGGCCCACAACCCGATCGCCGGGATCCCCACCTCGCGGCAGGCCTCGTGGACCACGCCGACGATGCCGGTGGGGCCCTCGTAGGTGCTCGCCGGCAGGTCGTAGCGGGCCAGCAGCGCCGGGTCGGTGGCGACGCCGACGATCGGCACCGGCCGGGTGTGGGCGACCTGGCCGATGAACGCCCCCAGCGTGACCGCCATCTCGACATCGGCTTCGGCGAGGAGGCCGGCGATGAGGCGGGTGTAGGTCTTCCACCGGTGGCTCGGTTCCTCGCCGGTCACGACCACCAGGTCGGTGCCCCGCTCGCCGGGGTGGAGGGCGGTCAGGCGGGTGTCGGGCCAGGTGAGGCGGCGGGTGCCGCCGTCGTCGATCTGCACGTGCGGCCGGTGCTCCTGGAAGTCGTAGAAGTCCTCCGGCTCCAGCGTGGCGAGGGGCTCCGCCTCGAACTGCCCGAGCAGGAACGCCGCGGCGCCGGAGGCGGCGTCGCAGGCGTCGTTCCATCCCTCGAAGGCCAGGACGGCGCGGGGGGAGCCGAGGGCGGGACGTCCGAGTCGTCGGATCGGGTCCATGCCTCCAGGGTACCGGGGACCGGCCACAGCGGCCCGGGCGGGCGCTAGGTTGCTGCCGTCATGCGCACCCGGGCTCTTGTCACGCTGCTGCTCGCCGCCACCCTGCTGCCGGGGTGCGGGGGCGGCGAGGGCGACACGCTGCGGATCTACACCACCGTCACCCAGGACACCGTGGACGCCGTCGTGGACGGCTACCGCGCCGGGCACCCGGGTGTGGAGGTGGAGGTGTTCCGGGCGCCGACCGGCGAGGTGACGGCCCGCATCGCCGCCGAGCAGCGCGACGGCGGCCTGCAGGCGGACGTGCTGTGGCTGAGCGATCCGCTGTCGATGCAGCAGTACGAGGCCGACGGCCTGCTGTTGGCGTGGCGGCCGGAGGGCGCCGGCGCCATCCCCGAGGGACTCTCGACCGGGACGTTCTGGGGCACCCGGCTGCTCACGATGGTGGTGGTGCACGGCACGGACGTCCCGGCCCCGGCCACGTGGGCGGACCTGGCAGGGCCCGAGTACGCGGGCGGTGTGGCGATGCCGGACCCGGGCTTCGCCGGCTCGGCACTCGGAGCGCTCGGGTGGTTCGCCCTCGCCGAAGGGTACGGCTTCGAGTTCTACGAGGCGCTCGCCGCCAACGGGGCCACCCAGGTCCCCTCGCCGGGCGACGTGGTGGCCGGCGTGGCCGAGGGCCGGTTCCTGGCGGGCATGACGCTGGAGTACTCGGCCCGCAGCGCGATCGACAAGGGCTCGCCGGTGGCGATCGCCCGCCCCGAGCCCGGGGCGATCGGCATCTCCAGCCCGATCGCCGTGGTGGCGGGCAACGAGGAGCGGCCTGCCAGGGACTTCGTCGAGTGGGTGCTGACCGCCGAGGCGCAGGAGGCGATCGCCGGCACCGGGTGGCGTCCCGTCCGTGAGGACGTCGCCTGGGACCGCAGCGGCGGCCTCGTGGTGCCCGACTGGACACAGGTGTTCGATCGCCGCCGGGAACTGCTCGACACCTACGCCGTAGTCTTCGGAGGGTGAAGACCGACGGCGGCGCCGCCCGGCAGCGGGCGGCGCTCCTCCTGCTGGCGGTGCTGCTGGCCGTCCTGATCGGGTACCCCCTGGTCGAACTGCTGCGCGCCGCCTTCGAGCGGGGGTGGTCGGCGTTCGCCGACGGCCTGCGGGGCGGCACGGCGGGTGCGGTGTGGAACACGGTGTGGACCGGGGCCGCGGCGGCCGCCGCGTCGCTGGCGCTGGGCACCGCGGCGGCGCTGGTGACGGAGCGTTCGGCGCCGGGGCGGCGGCGCTGGCTGCGGCTGGGGATGCTGCTGCCGGTGCTGATCCCGCCGTTCGTGTCGGCGCTCGGGTGGGCCGAGGCGTACGGCCCTGCCGGCCTGCTGGACGATCTGCTGGGCGTCGACCTGCCCGGCCTGTTCGGCCCGGCGGGGGTGGCGGCGGTCATCACCGTCAACACCGTGCCGCTCGCCTACCTGGTGGTGGCGGCCGGCCTCGCGTCGGCGGCCGAACCCGACCTGGAGCGGGCTGCCCGGGCGTCGGGGGCGACGGCGCTGCAGGCGTTCCGGACGGTCACGCTGCCGCTGCTCCGCCCCTCGCTGGTGTCGGCGGGGGGCCTGGTGTTCGTGGTGGCCGTCAACTCGTTCGGGGTGCCGGTGCTGCTGGGCACCCCTGCGGGATTCGAGACCATGACCACCCGCATCTACCGCAACCTCGCCCTGTCGGCCGACCCCGACGGATTCGTGGCGGTGGTGGCGGTGGCCGCCGCGCTGGTGGCGATCACGTTCCTGGTGGTGGCCGTCTCGGACGCCTGGTCGTGGCTCGGCGGGGCGGTGGTGCGCCCCGGGGCGCCGGCCGGCATCGCCCCCGCCGGGCTGCGGTCCCGGACCCCGGCCGTGCTGGTCGGGGCCTACGCCGCGATGACGAGCGCGGTGCCCCTGGCCGCCCTCGTGCTGCGGGCCCTGACGAAGGCGGTGGGCCTGGCGCCGTGGCCTTCGAACTGGACGTTCGCCAACTTCGCCGAGGCGCTCGACGGTGCAGGGGGCGCGTTCGTGAACTCGTTGCTGCTGGCGGCGGCGGCGGCGACGGCCGCAGTGGTGCTCGGCGGGGCGGTGGCCGCCCTCGGACGGGGCAGGCGGGGGTGGCTGGGGTCGCTGCCGGTGCTGTCGTTCGCGGTGCCGGGGTCGGCACTGGCGGTGGCGGTGCTGCTCGCCTACGGGCGCCCGCTGCGCGACTCGCTGCTGCTGATCCTGGTCGCCTACCTGGCGAAGTTCTGGGCGCTGGGGCACCGCCCCATCGCCGGTTCGGTGGAGAACCTGCCGCCCGACCTGGTCCGGGCGGCCCGGGCGTCGGGGGCGGGGCCGTGGTCGGCGCTGCGGACCGTCGTGCTGCCGTTGCTGCGCCCGGCGGTGGCGGCCGCCTGGCTGCTGGTGTTCCTGTTCGCCTTCCACGAACTGACCATGTCGGCGCTGCTCTATGGTCCCGGCAGCGAGACGCTGGCGGTGGTGATCCTCAATCTGCGTCAGATCGGAGACGTGAGCGTGACGGCGGCGATGGCGGTGCTGCTCACCCTGGTGGTGCTGGCGGCCGGCGGCGCCCTGGCACTGGCGCGCCGCCCGGAGCGGGTGAGATGAGCGCGCTCCGGGTGTCCGGGTTGGAGGTGTCGCTGGGCGGCACCCGTGTGCTCGACGGCATCGACCTCGAGGTGGCCCCCGGCGAGGCCGTGGCCCTGCTCGGCCCGTCGGGGTCGGGCAAGACCACCCTGCTGGGGACGGTGGCGGGTTTCGTGGTGCCCGACGCAGGCACGGTGTCGCTCGGGGGAGAGGTGGTGTCGGGCGGGGGACGGTCCGTCCCGCCGGAGGCGCGGTCGGTCGGCTTCGTGTTCCAGAACTACGCCCTGTGGCCCCACCTGTCCGCCGCCGAGACGGTCGCCTACCCGTTGCTGCGAGCCGGCGCGGCTGCCGGTGAGGCCAGGGAGGAGGCGGCCCGGTTGCTCGACCTGATGGGGCTCGGCGGCCTGGCGGCGCGCCGCCCGGCCGAGATGTCGGGGGGCCAGCAGCAGCGGGTGGGGGTGGCGAGGGCGCTGGCCCGCAGGGCGCGGCTCTACCTGCTGGACGAGCCGACCGCCCACCTGGACTCGGCGCTCCGCACCGACCTGCAGGCCGAGATCGCCGCCCGTATGACCGCCGACGGGGCCGCCGCGCTGTACGCCACGCACGACGCCGCCGAGGCGATGGCGGTGGCCGGCAGGGTGGTGGTGGTGCGGGAGGGGCGCATCGTGCAGCAGGGCACCCCGGCCGAGGTGTACGCAAGGCCCGCCGACGTGTGGGCGGCCCGGCTCACCGGCCCCGCCTGGGAGATCGACGGCGCCGCCGCCGGGGTGGCCGCCGGCCGGGTGCTGGTCCGGCCCGAGTGGGTGGAGCCGGGCGAGGGCATGGCGGCGACGGTCCGCCACGCCTGGTTCCGCGGCCCGCACACCGACTACCGGCTCGACACCCCCGCCGGCGAGATGGCGATGCGCCGCCCCGGCCCGCCCGAGTGGCGCCCGGGGGATGCGATCACGGTGACCGTGGCCCGGTGGTCGGAGACGGCGCTGGGGTAGGGGATCGGGGCAGGCGCTCAGCGCCCCCGTTGCTAGCCCACACCGACGGCGGCGCCGAGGGCGATGCCCACCGGGATCCAGACTGGGTCACCGGTGGCTCCCGACAGGGCGGCGCCGACGCCCGCGCCCACGGCCACGCCCGCACCTGCAGAGATCCGCGCCCATCGCTCGCCGTCGAACGGCTTCTTCCCGTCGTCGTCCATCCCCGCCCCTCCTGCCGAGTCGTTCGTCCGGACGGCGATCCTACGCCGTGAGCCCGCCGCAGCCGGTTCCCGGCGGGTGTCCCGGGGGGCCGCCGCTGCTGTCGCCGTCGCGGCGGCGCGCCGCGGCGCAGGCGGTGCGGCCCGGGCCGACTAGCTCATCGCCAGGTGGGGGCCCGGGTGGGCGAGGTGCTCGTTGGTCATCTCGACGTGATGGTGGGTGTACTGGGCGAGACGGCGGCGCTGGACGTCGGTGATCCGGTCGCACACCCAGTCCCAGTGGAGCGACACCCAGTCGCCCGGTTGCAGGTCGTGGACGAAGGCGTAGCCATCCACGCCGACCACGGCGGTCTCCTCCATCTCGGGCCCCAGTTCGAGCCGCATGCCGTCGAAGGTGAGGGGACGGCTGCGCACCACGACGCTGTCGCCCTGGGCGGCCACGACCCTGCCGGAGCGGATCCGGCACCGGTCGAGCACCTGGAGCGGGTGGTCGCCGTGGTCGCCGCGCAGCATGCCGACCCACGGGTACACCCCGAACACGTGGAACGAGTGGTGGGGGCGGGCGCCGGCGGGGATGGTCTCGGCGAGGTACGACCAGGACGACCCGGAGCGGGGGCCGAACCGGTCCCGCAGCGAGTGGCCGAGGTGCGTGACGTCGATGCGGTCGAGGAGCGGGTTGCCGATCCAGTAGGCCTCCACCACCCGCGAGTCGAGGGGGTCGGGGATGCCGGCTTCCCTGGCGATCAGATCGAGGTACGGCCAGGCGCCGGTGAACGCCTTGGCGATGTCCTCCAGGCCGCCGTCGACGACGCCGGCCGACCCGTACTCCAGCAACGCCCTGCCGTCGGAGGGGCCGCAGTACCCCCGTTCGTTGGGGGGATAGGCGTAGCGGGCGAACAGGAGCGGCCCGGGAGTGGGCGGCGCGTCGGGTGGGATGGTCGCTCCGTGGTCCATGACGGCATCCAGGGTACGACGCCCGGCGAGGGGAGATGAGAGGCAGTGAAGCGGCTTCGGATATGACCTTGTGCCCTAGGTGGCTTCCAGCAACCCACGTACGTTGCGCTGTTGAGGAGGTGTGATGCCTGAAACACCACTTCTGCTGGACCGGGCCGATCTCGATCGCATGATCGGGATCCTGTCGGAGAGGGGCTACCAGGTGGTAGGTCCGACGGTCCGGGAGCAGGAGCACATCATCAGCTACGGGGACGTCGGGTCCACCGACGACTTCCCCGTTGGTCTCACGGACGAACAGGAAGCGGCCACGTACCGTCTCGTCGATCGAGGCGACGGGCGGCTGTTCGGCTACGCGGTGGGGGCGACGTCCCCCATGAGCTACCTGCAACCCTCTGACGCCGTGGTCTGGGCGGGGCGCAGGACCGGGAAGGGCTTCGAGACGGTCGAGCCGCCCGACCCACCCCGGTACGCCTTCGTCGGCGTGCGGCCGTGCGAGCTGGCGGCCATCGCCATCGAAGACGAAGTGTTCCTGGGCACCGGTTCGCAGTGCCCCACCTACGCGACGCTCCGGCAGAAGGCGTTCCTGGTGTCGGTGGACTGCACCGAGCCGGGAGGCACCTGCTTCTGCGCGTCGATGGGGACCGGGCCCGGAGCGACGTCCGGCTACGACATCGCCCTGATCGAGGTGCTCGACGACGAGGGGCACGCCTTCATCGCCCGGGCAGGCACCGAGGAGGGCGCCGCCGTCCTGGCGGAGCTCGGGGCCGCGCCGGCCGGCGAGGAGCGGGCCGCCGCCGCATCCCAGGCGGTCGAGGAGGCCGCCGGGAAGATGGGGCGCTCGCTCGACACCGAGGGCCTGCGGGACACGCTGGCGGCGTCGCTGTCGGATCCCATCTGGGACGAGCTGGCCGCCACGTGCCTGACCTGTGCCAACTGCACCATGGTCTGCCCCACCTGCTTCTGCGCTGCGGTCGAGAACCGCACCAACCTCGATGCGACCGAGGCGGAGCGGGTCCGGCGTTGGGACTCCTGCTTCAACTTCGAGTTCTCCTACATCCACGGCGGCTCGCTGCGGCCCAGCGCCTCGGCGCGATACCGCCAGTGGATGACCCACAAGCTCAGCTCGTGGGTGGACCAGTTCGGCATGTACGGGTGCGTCGGCTGCGGCCGCTGCATCACGTGGTGCCCCGTCGGCATCGACATCACGGCCAACGCGGCCGCGGTGCGTGCCCGGATGGAGGAGGCCGCGCATGTCTGAGAAGAAGGAGCTCGTCGCCGAGCTCGCCCGGCACCCGTTCATGCGGGGCTTCGCGCCGGAGGCCGTCGAGCGGATGGCCGAGTGCGTGGAAGGCATCCGCGAATGGGACGAGGACGCGTTGATCTTCCGCGCCGGCGGCGAGGCCGACATGTGCTACCTCGTGCGGGGCGGAGAGGTGGCCATCGAGATCCACTCCCCGGGAGTCGGGTCTCGGATCGTCCAGACCGTCTCGCACGGCCAGGTGCTGGGATGGTCCTGGCTCTTCGAGCCGCATCAGTGGGCGTTCGACGCCCGTGTCCTCACTCCCGCATCCGCCTTCGTCCTGAGGGGCGAGGCCGTCCGGAAGTGCATGGACGAACACCACGACCTGGGGTACCTGATGATGAGCCGGTTCGCCGGCCTCATCGCAGCACGCCTCCAGGCCACCCGACTCCAACTCTTGGATCTGTATGCAAGCCGTGACTGAACTCCCCACCATCAACCCGATGGCGCCGGTGCCCCACGAGGTCGTCGGCAAGCGTCGGGAGACCTACGACACGATGACGCTGGAACTGGCGGCGCCGGAGCCCTTCGAGTCCCGGCCGGGCCAGTTCAACATGCTGTACCCGTTCGGGATCGGCGAGTGCGCCATCTCCATCAGCGGCGACCCCTCCAGGACCGATCGGATCGTCCACACGATCCGCGACGTCGGGGCGGTCACCCACGCGCTGCACGCCCTGGACATCGGCGACCACGTCGGGGTGCGGGGACCGTTCGGCACCCCGTGGCCGATGGAGGCCGCCGAAGGCAAGGACCTGGTGATCGTGGCGGGAGGCATCGGCCTGGCGCCGGTGCGCCCGGCGATCTACGAGGCGCTCAACCACCGCGACCGGTACGAGCAGTTCGTGCTGCTGTACGGGGCGCGGAGCCCCGAGGACCTCGTCTACCTGGACGAGATCAAGGAATGGCGCAGCCGGTTCGACGCCCACGTGGACGTCTCGGTGGACTCGGCGCCGTCGGGCTACCGGGGCTCGGTGGGCGTGGTGACGCGCCTCATCCCCAGCGCCGACTTCGATCCGGAGCACGCGGTGGCGTTCGTCATCGGGCCCGAGATCATGATGCGCTTCAGCGTGACGGAGCTCCGTGCCCTCGGCATGCCGAGGGACCAGATCTACATCTCGATGGAGCGCAACATGCAGTGCGCCGTGGGGTTCTGCGGCCACTGCCAGTTCGGGAACACGTTCGTCTGTCGGGACGGTGCCGTCTTCTGCTACGACGACATCCACTCGTACCTGCCCATCAAGGAGGTGTGATGACTGCGGGACTCCCCAAACTCGCCGTCCACAAGTTCGCATCCTGCGACGGGTGCCAGCTGAGCCTCCTCGACTGTGAGGACGCGCTGCTGGACGTCGTCGGTGCTATCCAGATCGCCAACTTCCCGGAGGCGTCGCGCGAGGTGCTCGACGGCCCCTACGACCTGACCCTGATCGAGGGCGCGGTGAGCGCTCCCGGCGACATCGAGCGCCTCCAGGAGATCCGGGCCGAGTCGAAGTTCCTGGTCTCGATCGGCGCCTGCGCCACCGCAGGAGGCATCCAGGCGCTGCGGAACACCAGGGACGTCGACGAGTTCACCCGCTACGTGTACGCCTCGCCGGAGTACATCGACACGCTGGACAAGGCGACGGCGGTCGCCGACCACGTGAAGGTGGACCTGGAGCTGCGGGGATGCCCGATCAGCAAGCACCAGCTGATCGAGACGGTGATCGCCTTCCTCAACGGGAGGGCGCCGATCATCCCCACCTACAGCGTCTGCATGGAGTGCAAGCGCAACGGCAACACGTGCGTCATGGTCGCCCACGGGGTCGGCTGCCTCGGACCGGTCACGCAGGCCGGCTGCGGGGCGATCTGCCCTTCGTTCCACCGGGGCTGCTACGGCTGCTTCGGGCCCATGGAGAGCCCCAACACCGCCGCCCTCGGCGAGCGGTGGCTGGAGCTGGGCATCGACCGTGAGGTGATCCGAGACCAGTACCACTTCTTCAACTCCTGGGCCGACGCGTTCCGAGAGGCAGGTGAGGCCTATGCCGCAAGCGAGTGACGGCCTGCGGGCCATCGACGTCGACTACCTCGCCCGTGTCGAGGGCGAGGGGTCGATGAAGATCCGGATCAGGGACGGGAAGGCCGAGATCACCGAGTTCGGTATCTTCGAGCCGCCCCGGTTCTTCGAGGCCTTCATGCGGGGCCGCCTCCACACCGAGGCGCCCGACATCACGGCCCGGATCTGCGGCATCTGCCCGATCGCCTATCAGATGTCCTCGGCGCACGCCATGGAGCAGGTGATGGGCATCACGGTGGGGGGCCAGCTGCGCGAGCTGCGGCGGCTGCTCTACTGCGGCGAGTGGATCGAGAGCCACGTGCTGCACGCGGCCATGCTCCACGCCCCCGACTTCCTGGGGTACCAGAGCGCCATCCACATGGCGGCCGACCACCGGGAGACGGTGGAGCTGGTCCTGCGTCTCAAGAAGATCGGCAACGACCTGGTGACGCTGCTGGCCGGGCGGGAGATCCACCCGATCAACGTCAAGGTCGGCGGCTGGTATCGGGCGCCGTCCCGCAGGGAGCTCGACACCATCGTGGACGATCTGGTGTGGGCCAAGGAGGCGTCGCTGGCACTGGTGCAGTTCGCCGCGTCGCTGCCCATGCCCGAGCTGGAGCAGGACTACGAGTTCGTGTCGGTCTGCCACCCGGACGAGTACCCCTACAACGAGGGCCGGATCGTGTCCAACAAGGGCCTCGACATCGACGTGTCCGAGTACCTGGACACCTTCGAGGAGATCCACGTGGAGCGGTCCAACGCCCTCCAGTCGGTGATCAAGGGGCGCGGCGCCTACCTGGTGGGCCCGCTGGCTCGCTACAGCCTCAACTTCGAGAAGCTGACCCCCGACGCCCGCAAGGCGGCGACCGACGCCGGGCTGGGGGAGGTGTGCCGCAACCCGTTCCAGAGCATCATCGTGCGGGCCGTCGAGACCGTGTACGCCGTGGACGAGGCGCTGCGGATCATCGACCAGTACGAGACGCCGGCGGAGCCGGCCGTGCCCTACGAGGTGCGGGCCGGAGTGGGGCACGGCGCCACCGAGGCGCCGCGCGGCACGCTGTACCACCGCTACGAGGTGGGCGCCGACGGCAGGATCGTGGACGCCCACATCATGCCGCCCACCGCCCAGAACCAGCAGTCGATCGAAGCCGACCTGCTGTCGGTGGTGAACGGCGCGCTCGACCTGCCGGACGACGAGTTGCAGTGGAAGCTGGAGCAGTCGATCCGCAACTACGACCCGTGCATCTCGTGTGCCACCCACTTCCTCGACCTGGAGGTGGATCGTGAGTGAGACGGTCGTGATCGGGGTCGGCAACCTCGATCGGGGCGACGACGCGGCAGGGCGGCGGGTGGCCGCCGCCCTGCGCGACACCGTCCCCTCCGGCACGCTGGTCATGGAGAGCGACGGCGACCCGGCCGCCATCATGGACGCCTGGAAGGGCGCCGACCGGGCGGTGCTGGTCGATGCGATGGTGTCGGGGTCGCCCCCCGGGACCGTGCGGCGCTTCGACGCCACGACCACGCCGCTGCCCATCGCCGTGCACTTCGTCTCGTCGCACGGCATGGGGGCGGCCGAGGCCATCGAGATGGCGCGGACGCTCGGCAGGATGCCCACCCGGCTGCTGGTCTACGGCATCGAGGGCTCCCGATTCCGTCACGGAGAGCCGATGAGCCCCTCGGTGAACGATGCCGTCGAGGTGGCCCGCGGCATGGTGATGGCCGAGGTCGCCGGGGTCGGCGACTGATGTGCCTCGCTGTGGCCGGACGGGTGCTCTCCATCGAGGGTGAGGGCGTGGCCCGGGAGGGGATGGTGGACCTGGGCGGCACCCCGCGCCGCATCGGGCTCGCCCTGGTGCCGGACGCCGCCGAAGGGGCGTGGGTGACGGTGCACGCCGGGCAGGCGATCGGGGTGCTCAGCGACGAGGACGCCGCCGAACTGGTGGCCCTGACCGAGGAGATCGCCGGGCTGCTCTGACCGTTAGCCGGCGAGCAGCGGCAGTTCGACCCGCAGTGCGGGGTCGTCGATACGGGTCAGCAGCAGGCGCTCGTAGAGGACGGCCGGCGCCCCCGGGTCGAGCAGGTCGTCGAACGGCAGCCCGTAGGTGCGCAGCGCGGCCGCCAGGGTGACCCGCCGCTCCACGTCCAGCTGGATCGGCCAGCCCCCGTCGGCGGCCACCGTCAGCTCGTACCGCGTGAACTCGGACACCTCCTCCTCGTGGAACCCGGCGGCCACCAGCGCCCCGGGGTCGCCGGCGAGGTCCACCCGCAGGGCGGGGACGCCCGACACGGTCACCTCCTCGCCGCCCGACACCTCCAGCCGGTGCAGCTTGGTGATCTCCCAGTGGATGGGGTGGGCCGGGCAGCCGGTCAGCGCCGACAGCGCCGCCGGGTCGCGCAGCTGGATCTCCTCGTAGCCGGTGATGTCGCCCAGCCACACCCGGGTGCCGGCCGCCACCAGGTAGGACTCCACGGGCTCCAGCCCGGTGACGGCGACCGCCGTCCGGCACGAGGCGCGGTCGGGGCCCTCGAACACCCCGGTCACCTCGACGGCGAAGCCGTCGGCGAGCGCGTCGATGCCGTGCTCGTAGGTGAAGGCGAACGAGTCGAGCGCCAGGGTGGGGGGATCGGAGAGGCCCAGCGCGGTGTGGTCGCGCGGTGCGATCTCGCCGGAGGCCACGGCGGCGACGCGGTCGGCGGCGGGGGCGGTGAAGTCGTCGATCACCTGCTCGGCGTCGGGGCCGTTGCCCCACACCCACAGCACCAGGGCGCCGGAGCGGACCGCGATCGCGCCGCCGGGGCGGACGACCTCGGTGCCGTCGTTGAGCAGGATGTGCCCGTCGTAGCCCACCCGGATCGCCTGGTCGCCGAGGCCGTCGAGGTGCTCGGCCCGGAAGTCCTGGAGGGTGAACCGGTCGCCGGGAGCGCCGGCGCCGAGGCGGAGGTCCTCCACCCAGTCCTCCAGGTAGGCGTCGGCCCCCTCCGGCGTGGCGAACTGGGTGCCGTTGAACGCCACGCCCAGCACGTCGGGGTCGCCGTAGGCGGTGGTGAACTCGGCCACCTGCCCGAAGCGGACGATGTCGTCGGCCTCGTCGGATGCATCGAGCGCGCTGGCGAGGCTGCCGCCGGCCGGGGCGTACCCCGACTCGAACGGGTCCAGGTCCAGCGCGTCGTACGGCGGCGGCACCTCGTCGGGGAACCACACGAGGGCCGCCAGCAGGTCCGGGTCGCCGTCGGGCACCACGTCGGGGTCCACCGGGATGCCGGGCGGCGCCGGCCGGGTGGTCGTGGTGGCGGCCGTGGCCGTGGTGGTGGCGGCCACCGTGGTGGTCGTGGTGGTCCCTGCGTCGTCATCGGCGCAGGCGGCGGCCGCCACGGCGACGGCGAGGAGCACGGCGAGGCGGCGGGTCACGTCCACTCCAGCACGTAGGAGATCGACCGGGTGCCCACCGTGTAGCCGAGCCGCGTGTACAGGGCGGTGGCGTCGAAGGCGCTCTCCTCGTCGACGGCCAGTCCCGAGGTGGCCAGGCCGGCGGCGGCGCCGGCCCGCAGCGCCTCGGTCAGCAGCGCCGAGGCCAGGTGGCGGCGCCGCCACTCGGGGCGTGTGCCGACCCGGTCCACCCACAGGCGGTGCTCGTCCTCCTCGGGGTCCACCTCGGTGAGGCAGAACCCGGCCACCTCGCCGCCGGCGACTGCCAGGAACGAGCAGTCGCGCCGCACGATCGTGTCCATGACCATGCCGGACCACGTCTCCGGGTCCATCGGGAGGCTGCCCCAGTGGTCGGCGAAGGCGGCGTTCGAGGCGAGGCGGGCCGCCTCGTCCCACTCACCGGTCCAGGGGACGATCTCGATCCCGTCCGGCAGAGGCGGCCGCTCCGGTGGGCGGTCGAGCGGCCGCTCCATGTCCACGAACGACCTGGCGGCGGCGAACCCGGCTCCCTCCAGCAGGCGGCGCCGCCGTTCGCGATGCTCCTCCACGGCGATCCGGACGACGGCGCCGTCGGGGTGGGCCGACCCGGCGATCTGCTCCCTCCCCCTGGAGATCGCCCACTCCATCACCGGTCCCTCCAGGTCCAGGCGGTCGGGATGGGCGTCGAACCAGAGGATGGCCCTGGCGCCGGCCTCGGTGTCGGAGTGGTACGAGCCCCCGCACGCGAGCAGGGCCCCGTCGGGGGCGGCGGCGGCGATCGTGTCGGTCTCCGGGTCGTGCCGGCCCAGCCACCACGCCCAGAACTCGGGGCCCCCGGCGAAGTCGAGGCGCTCGGCGTCGTGCACGGCGCGCGCCAGGACGGCGAGCGCCCCGATGTCGTCGGCGGCGATCGGGCGCCAGGCGGCGCCGGCGGCGGGAGGCGGGGGAGGCGTGGCCATCGGCGGGAGGGTACCCCTCAGCGCCGGGCGAAGCGCCGCAACCGCAGCGAGTTGGTCACCACCGACACGCTGCTCATGGCCATGGCGGCCGCGGCGATCATCGGGTCGAGCACGCCGGCCGCCGCCAGCGGGATGGCGGCGGTGTTGTAGGCGAACGCCCAGAACAGGTTCTGGCGGATGGTGCGGAACGTGGCCCCCGCCAACTGCAGGGCGGTGTCGGCCAGGGCGGGGTCGCCGGACATCAGCACCAGGTCGCCTGCCTCGATGGCGATGTCGGTGCCGGAGCCGACCGCCATCCCCAGGTCGGCCCTGGTCAGCGCCGGGGCGTCGTTGACCCCGTCGCCCACGAAGGCCACCGCACGGCCCTCGCCCTGGATGGCGGCGACCGCATCGGCCTTCCCGCCCGGCATCACCCCGGCGGTCACCGACTCGATGCCCACCTGGGCGGCGATGGCATCGGCGGTGCGCCGGTTGTCGCCGGTGATCATGGCCACCTCGATGCCGCGGTCCCGGAGGGCCCGCACGGCCTCGGGGGCGCTGTCGCGCAGCGTGTCGGCGACTGCAGCGGCCCCCCGGATCTCGCCGTCCCACCCGATCAGGAAGGCGGTGTGCCCGGCCTGCTCCATCCGGCGGGTCGCGGCGAGGAAGCGCTCGGCGGCGGTGAAGCCCTGCTCGGCCATCAGCGCCTCTCTGCCGACGGCGACGGCGTGCCCGTCCACCGTCCCGACCGCACCGAGGCCGGGGACCGCCCGGAACCCCTCCACCGGCAGCAGCGGGATGTCCCGCTCCTCGGCGCCCAGCACGACGGCGCGTGCCACGGGGTGCTCGGCGGCGGCCTCCACCGATGCGGCCAATTGCACGGCGCGGCGGGGGTCGTCGGCCTCGACGTCGGTGAGGGTCATGGCCCCCCGGGTGAGGGTGCCGGTCTTGTCGAACACGATGGTGTCGATGGTGCGGGTGCGCTCGAACACCTCGGCGTCCTTGAACAGCACGCCCAGTTCGGCGCCCCGCGCCCCGCCCACCATGATCGCGGTGGGGGTGGCGAGGCCGAGGGCGCAGGGGCAGGCGATGATCATGACGGCCACGGCGGCCCGCATCGCGTCGGAGATGTCGTTGCCGAGCGCCAGCCACACCACCAGCGTCCCCGCGGCGATCAGCAGCACCACCGGCACGAACACCCCGGCCACCCGGTCGGCGAGGTGCTGGATGGGCGCCTTGGTGGCCTGGGCCTCCTCCACCATGTGGACGATCTGGGCGAGGGCGGTGTCCCTCCCCACCCTGGTGGCCTCGACGATCACCCGGCCCTGCTGGTTGATGGTCGCCCCGAACACCCCGTCGCCGGGCCCCTTGCCGGTGGGCACGGACTCGCCGGTCAGCATGCTCTCGTCGAACGACGACTCACCCTCGAGGATGACGCCGTCGGTGGGCACCTTCTCGCCGGGACGGACCACCATGTGGTCGCCGGGCACCACCTGGTCGATGGGCAGCGGCGTCTCGATGCCGTCCCGCAGGACGGTGGCGTGCTTGGCGCCGAGTTCGAGCAGCCCGGCGATGGCGCGCGACGCCCGCCCCTTGGCACGTGCCTCGAAGAACCTGCCCAGCAGGATGAACGTGACGATCCACGCCGCGGTCTCGAAGAACACGGGCCGCTCGGCGAAGAACGCCCACACCGAGTAGGCGTAGGCCGACAGCGTGCCCATGGACACCAGCGTGTCCATGGTGGCGTCGAAGGTGCGGAGGCGCTTGGCGGCGATGCGGTGGAACTGCCAGCCGAACACGAACTCGACGGGCGTGACCAGGGCCCACACCACCGCGGCCACCCATCGATCCGACGGCCCGAACATGGTGAGGGCGAACGCCGGCAGCGTGAACAGCGCGGCGAGCAGCGCCATGCGGGCCTGGTACCGGGTCTCGGCGGAGTAGCGCTCGACGATGCTCTCACGCTGGTCGTCCTCGTCCACCACGGTCGCCGAGTACCCGAGCCGCTCCACGGCGGCGGTCAGGGCGTCGAGGTCGACGCCGGGCGCCACCTGGAGCCGCGCCTCCTGCCCTGCGAAGTTGACGGCGGCGCGCTCCACGCCGTCCTGCTTGCCGAGCACGCGCTCGATGCGGAGCGCGCACGAGGCACAGGTCATGCCTTCGACGTCGAACGTGATCTGGTCTGCCATGGCCCCCTCCCTCTGCTCAGCCCTGGGGCGGCACCTCGTACCCCTGGCCCTCGATGGCGGCCACGATGGCCTCCGCAGTGGCGGGGGCGTCGAACTCCACGGCCACGGTGGTGGCGGCGACGTCCACCCGGGCGGAGGCGACGCCGTCGAGGGCGCCGACGGCGCCTTCGATGGACATCTTGCAGTGGTCGCAGTGGATCTCGGGGACGTTCAGGGTGAGATCGGTCATGGGCTCTCCTGGATCGGGCCGGTCACTCCCGGCGTGTAGCGGAGGGTCTGCATCAACTCGTCGGCGATCTGGGCGGTCCGCCCCTCCTCGACCGCGTGCATGACGCACGTCTCCACGTGGTTCTCCAGCAGGACGCGGTTGACCTTCTCGAGGCCCCCCTGGAGGGCCGAGACCTGCTTCATGATGTCTGGGCAGTAGCGTTCTTCCTCCACCATGGCGATGACGGCGTCGAGGTGGCCGCGCACCGTCTTCAGCCGGTTGAGCGCCGATCGCTTGTGCTCGGGCTGCATACCTGCTCCTTCGCGGACCCGCACACCCTACCCACCCGGGGTGGGATACCAACCCGGGTGGGGCTCCCACGTTGGGGGGTGGGTACCAACCCCGGGTGGGGCCCCCACGTTGGGGGGTGGGGTACCAATCCCGGGTGGGGCCCCCACGTTGGGGGGTCTCAGGCGGGTGCGGCGGCAGCGCGGGAGGCGGCGGAGGCCGGGATCCGGAGGACCGGCCTAGGAGGCCGCAACGAGGACGATCTTGCCGCGGTGGCCGCCGGCCTCGAGCACCTCGTGGGCCCGGGCCGCCTCGACCAGGGGGATGCGGTCGGCGATCACCGGTGCCAGCAACCCTCCGGAGAGATCGCCCAGCAGCAGCGCCAGGGTCTCCCGGTACCAGTCCTGCGGCTTGCCGACGTTCGGCGGCATCGGCGCCCTCCTGCCGTCGGGGAGCAGGGACAGGAGCAACCGCATCGCCAGGCTGGAGGGGATCACCCCGATGCCCGACGACGCCGTCGCCGCCACGCCGAACCACACCAGCCGGCCGCCCTTGCGCAGCGTCCGGTAGGAGCGGCGCAACTGGCGGGCTCCGCCGATGGGGTCGAACACCGCGTCGACGCCGTCGCCGGTGAGGCTGCGGATCCGCTCGACGAAGTCCTCGCCGCGGTAGTCGATCGGGGTGGCACCGAGGGCTTCGACGAAGGCGTGGTTCCCGGCCGAAGCGGTGCCGTAGCGCTCGAGGCCGCCGAGGCCGCCGAGTTGCAGCAGGGCGGTGCCGACGCCGCCGGCGGCGCCGTGCACGAGGATCCGCTCGCCGTGGACGACCTGGGCTCCCCGGTGGAGCATCGCGTGCGCGGTCAGGTAGTTGGCCACCATGCAGACCGCCTCGGCGGGATCCACCCCGTGGGGGACGGCCACCGCCTGGCCGGCCGGCAGGCACACCGATTCGGCGTAGCCGCCCTCGCCGGGCAGCAGCGCCGCCACCGTGTCGCCCTCCGCCACGCCGCCTGCCCCCTCGCCGAGCGCGTCCACCACGCCGACGACGTCGACACCGGGGGTGAACGGCACCTTGGGGAACCCGGGGAAGGACGAGCGGCGGAGCATCAGGTCGTGGTTGGACACCCCGGCGGCGAGGGTGCGCACCCGGATCTCACCCGGCCCCGGCAGGGGGACGGCCTCCTCGACCACCTTCAGCACGTCGGGTCCGCCACGGTGCTCGATCACCACGCGCCGGTGCACGTCCATCGCAGGCTCCTCCCACTCCGGCGGGCGGCCCGTGCCGCCCGGCTACTCCACCATGCGGCTGCGGAACACCCAGACGGCCAGCGCCATC
>JAHLKU010000049.1 GCA_020444505.1 Actinomycetota bacterium
TTCGGCAGCGGCTTCACCTGGGGGTCGATGCTGCTCCGCTGGTAGCGGCGGCGCCGGCGGCGGCGCCCGCTACGGGGTGTCGGGCGGCGGCGGTTCAGGGCAGTCGTCGGTGTCGTACTCGATCACCTTGAACGACCCGTCGTAGTGGACGTACCACTCCTCGGTGCTCTCGCCGCCGTCGGGGTAGTCCCAGTGGCCCTCGGGGTAGGTGATGTGGCGGTACACCCGCAGCGACCACCCGCCGGAGCCCTTCTCCTTCTCCCTGGTTGTGCCGTTCTTGCCGCCGCAGAGGTCGGGGTCATCCACCGGCTCGTAGCGGGTGATGGGCGCCGTGTAGCCGAAGCGGCCCGACCGCTCCGCCTCCACCTCGATGCCGCCGTTGTCGCCGAAGAACTTCACCGTGATCGAGGTGTCGGTGTACTCGGTCTTGATGAGCACGGCGTTGGGCGTGTTGTTGCGGAACTTCAGGTCGGGCTCCGGGTACCCGAGCGTGGCCTCGATGCCCTCCGGGTAGCGGGTGAAGTAGATGGTGTGGGGGAAGTGGTACACGTCCTCCATGCCGGAGTAGAAGATCGCGTTGTAGAGCGTCGTGGTGAACTGGCTGGTGCCGCCGCCGATGTTGATGTCGCTGTCGCAGCACTGCACGTAGCCGCTGATGATGGCCCCGGCACGCACGTAGCCCTTGGCGATGGTGCGCTGGCCGACGTGCTCGTTGAGCGAGAACGTCTCGCCCGGCATGACGAGCGCCCCGTCGGTGGCGTCGGCGATCGTGTGGATGTTGATCACCCGGTTCTCGCAGCAGTTGTGGTAGGTGGTGAACTCCGACAGCTTGTAGCGGATGCCCAGCGCCTCGGCGTCTGCGGTGGAGAACTCGGCCTCGTACAACTCGGCGAAGGCCAGCGTGCCCACCCGGGTGACCGAGGCGACCGCCCCCTGCACCTCGCCGACCAGGGCGTCCATGTCGGGCGCCTGCGCCGGCACGCTGGGGACCAGCGTCACGGTGTCGTCGGCGTTGATGACGATGCGGGCGTCCACGGCTTCGGTGGCCCTGGCGGCCATGCGGGGCTGCACGTAGTCCTGCAGCGGGCCGTCGAGCCAATCGAACGAGAAGGTGGGCACCTCGGTGGTGTCGTCCCTGGTGATGGCCAGCGCCTCGGCCAGCACGTGGCGGGGGATCTCGATGGACTCCCCCAGTTGTGAGTTCACCAGCGTCACCGGGCCCGACAGCAGGCCCTCGGCGGTGGCGACGGCGGCGTCGATGTCGGCCTCGGTCAGCGCCGGCTGCAGGTAGCGGGTGGGCAGGTCCACCGCGGGGCGGGCCGGGTCGAGCAGCGCCGCGTCCAGCAGCCGGGCGGCGGCCTCCCGGTCGATGCCGGTGCCGGCGCGGGGGTACTCCCAGGTGACGAAGAAGTCCTCCATGGCGACGTCGCCCACGTAGGGCGGGTCGGCGATGCCCTCGACCTCCCACTCCTCCACCAGGGCGGCGACGGCGTCGGCGTCGTAGGTGGCCGGCAGCGGGAGGGTGTGGGTCGTGCCGCCGAACAGGTTGCCGAACCACCAGCCGAACTGGCCGAGCCAGTTGCCGCTGCGGCCCGGGCCGAACGCCTCGTCCAGCATCGCCGCGGTGTCGATGCGGTAGCCGACGTCGCGGGGGACGAGGGTGAAGGACTGCCCGGCGGCGGTCACCTCGATCGGGGTGGAGGCGAGGCGGTCTTCCAGGGTGGTGAGGCGGGCGGCGGCGTCCTCTTCGCCCAGGCCGCCCAGGTCGAGGTCGTCGATGCCCTCGACGCGCATCGTGCCCAGGATCTCGCCGCCCTTGGCGGCGCGGTCGATCAGCACGATCGAGGTGACGATCACGAGGAGGCCGGCCACGGCGAGCCCGGCGATGATGGCGATGCGAGTCTTGGTCATGAGAGGGGAGGGGGACCGGTTGCCCGGGACGGGATGTTAGCCGGGGGCGGCGGTTCCGCAGGCGTTCCGGGCAGGCGTGGCTGCGCCCCACCCGCGCCGCAGTCCCCGGGGGCGGCATATCATGGGGGCCACATGCACAGACCCGATGCGCGCGCGCCTCGGGAGGGCGGAGTTCGTGCCCGGCTGACCGTGGTGCTGACGGTTGCGCTGACCGTCGGCTCCCTGGCCGTGCCCGCCCTCGCCGACGTCAGCCAGAGCGACATCCGTGCCGCCGAGTCGGCGGTCGCGGAGGCCTCCGCCCTGGTGCGTGAGGCGCGCGACGACCTGGCCGCCGCCGAGCGGCGCCTGGAGCGCCTGGTGGAGAGCCTCGCCGCCGTCGAAGAGGACCTCGCCACCAGGGCCGACGACATCGAGGAGACCCGCGCCGAGGCCCGCAACCGCATCGCCCGCATGTACATGTCGGCCGGCGCCTCCGGAGGGCCGTCGCTGCCGGTGGCCAACCTCGGCAGCATGCCCGCCCAGGTCGCCTACCTGGCGGCGCTCGCCGACCAGGACCGCGAGGTCGTCAACCAGCTGGCCGCCTCCCGCGCCGACCTGGTCCGCTTCCGCGGGATCGTGGAGGAGTCCATCGCCGAGCAGCAGATCGCGGTGAGCGACGCCGCCGCCGCCGTGGACGACCGCCTCGCCGATCTCGAGGCCGTCCAGTCCGATCTGTCGGCGGTGCAGGCGCAGTGGCAGCGCGAGGAGCAGGCGCGCCGCGAGGCCGAGGCCGCCCGCATCGCCGCCGAGGAGGCCGAGCGCCGGCGCCAGGCCGCCCTCGCCCAGCAGCAGAAGGAAGAGGAGGAGCGCCGCAACTCCGAGCAGGAGCAGCGCCGCCAGGAGGCGCTGGCTGCGATGCAGGCCGCGGCGGCCGCCGCCTCCGCCGCCGGGTGGACCCCCGGCGCCGGGGTGGAGCCGTGGCGGGGCCTGGTGGCGCAGTACTTCCCGGCCGCCATGGTGGACGACGCCCTGTCGGTGATGGCGTGCGAGAGCCTCGGCGATCCGCTGGCCATCAACAAGTACTCGGCGGCCTCCGGCCTGTTCCAGCACCTGCCCTACTACTGGCCGTCGCGCTCCACCAAGGCCGGCTGGGGCGGCGCCGACATCTTCGACCCCGAGGCCAACATCGCCGTCGCCGCCTGGCTGGTGAACCGCACCATCACCGTCGAGGGCCGCGACGCCTGGGCCCACTGGACCTGCAAGCCGTAGCGGCTTGCCGGACGCGTGCCGGGCGGCGTATGGTCCCCCCTCACTCGAGAGGGGAAGGCCGCATGGCCATGATCACGACCGTCGACCCGCGCAAGGCGCGCGGCATCCGCAAGCTGCTGTTCTGGCGGGCGAAGCGCACCTACGGGACGGTCCCCGGGATCTTCAGGATCCTGGCCGTGGACCTGCGGGTCGGGCGGCCCGCCGGCGCCCTGTACGAGTACCTGCACCTGCGGGGGAAGTCGCCGCTCAGCCGCCTGCAGCGCGAGATGCTGGCCACCGTCGTCAACGGCAAGGTCGGCGGCGCCCCCTGACTGGGGATGCACACGGCGGCCGTGCGCCGCCTCACCGGTGACGAGCACCTCGATGCGGAGTTCGCCACCACCTGGAGCCAGTACGACCTCGACGAGCCCACCAGGGCGCTGCTGCAGTACGCCGTGACGCTGACCGAGGCGCCGATGATGGTGGACGCCTCCGCCGTGGACGCCCTGCGGGACGCCGGGTGGGGCGAGCAGGCGATCTGGGAGATCACCGCGCTGGCGTCCTACTTCAACTTCACGGGCCGCCTCGAAGCGGCGTCCGACCTGCCCCCCGACGAGATCCCCGACGACGCGCCCTTCAAGGAAGCCGGCGGCGGCTGACGGCTGCCGGGGCCGCCTCCCGCGCCGGGCGAGGCCCATCCTCCGGCAGGGGGGTCACGCCCCGGAGAGGAGGCCCTCCGGCAGGTCCATGGCCATGTCGCACGCCCGGTAGAAGTAGAGCATCGCCACGTCCGAGAGCCGCGACGGGTCGAACGCCGCCATGCCCATGGCGCCGTAGGCCGACAGCGGCTGGGATGCCTTCTTCATCACGTCGTTCAGCACGATCTTGCCGCCGTCGGCGAGCCGGAACCGGACCTTCGAGTCGAGCACCGACTGCTTCACCTCGATGCCGGCGATGTCGGCGATCGGGACCTCCGTGCTGCCCTTGCCCCAGGTCTCCTGCGAGAACACCACGCGGTCCGCGAAGAACAGCGCGGCGATGGTCGTGGTCGCGGCGATCGGCCGGAACATGGTCCACGACGAGGAGCCCTTGCTCCCCGTGAGCCCGTACACCGGACGCTCGTGCTCGGGCAGTCCGTCGAGGTAGGCCAGGAATCGTCGTTGTTGCTCGGGCTTGAGCCTGCCGATGGGCATGTCGTCCTCCGTCTCGCCCCTCCCCGGAGTGGATCACGCCGTGCGGCGACGGTCCAGGGCCGTACGGCACGAATCGCGCACGCCCCGCGGGAGCGGCGTGCTCCGGCGCGTCCCGGCGGCGCCGCTAGCCCAGCGCCTTGCCGACCCGTTCGGCGTGGCCGGTGGCCTTCACGTTGCGCCAGGCGTGCTCGATGGTCCCATCCGGGCCGACCACGAAGGTGCTGCGGATGAGGCCCTCGTACTCCTTGCCGTAGTTCTTCTTGATGCCCCACGCCCCGTAGGCCTCGGCGACGGCGTGGTCGGGGTCCGACAGCAGCCGGAACGGCAGGTCGTGCTCGGCGCGGAAGCGGGCGAGGGTGTCGGGGTCGTCGGGGCTGACGCCCACGACCTCGGTCCCGGCCGCCGCCAGCGCGTCGCTGCGATCCCTGAAGTCGCAGGCCTCGGTGGTGCACCCGGGCGTGAACGCCTTCGGGTAGAAGTAGAGGACGAGGCGCGAGCCGGCGAAGGCCGACAGCGACACCTCGGTGCCGTCGTCGGCGGCGAGGGTGAAGTCGGGGGCGCGATCCCCGGTGGCGAGGGTCATCGGCGTGCTCCTGGGTGGGGCCGCCGAGCGTACCCCGGAACCCCGGCCTACCGGCGAGCGTCAAAGCGGCGAGGGGGCCGCGATCATCCACCTATCGACGAGGAGAGCCCGATGAGATCCCGGATCACGGCGATGGCCATGGCGCTGATGCTGGTGACGGGTGCTTGCGGCGACGACGCCCCCGACGACACGGCCGGGATGCCCAACCCGGCGTCGGTCTACTGCGAGGAGCAGGGGGGCACCATCGACGTCCGCGAGGACGCCGACGGCAACCAGTACGGCGTCTGCATGTTCGACGACGGCAGCGAGTGCGGCGAGTGGGACTTCTACCACGGCGACTGCGCCCCCGGCGACTCGACGGAGGCGCCGGTGCCCGGCGCCGGTCTCGCCAACCCCGCCTCGGTGTTCTGCATCGAGCAGGGCGGCGCCCTGGACCTGCGCACCGACGAGGACGGCGGCCAGGTCGGCGTGTGCGTCTTCGACGACGGCAGCGAGTGTGAGGAGTGGGCCTACTTCCGTGGGGAGTGCACCCCGGGCGGCTAGCCCTTCCGCGCCCGCAGTTGGCCGCAGGCGGCGTCGATGTCGCGGCCCCGGGTGTCCCGGAGCGTGACGTTGGCGCCGGCTGCGGCCACTCGTTCCACGAACGCCTCGGCGGCGCGCGCCGACGGCCGCTGCAGGTCGGACAGGGGCGTCGGGTTGAGGGCGATCACGTTGACGTGCGCCCGCAACTCCCTGGCGATCGCCGCCAGGCCCCTGGCCTGCTCCGGGGTGTCGTTGACCCCGTCCATGAGCGTCCACTCCAGCGTGACCCGGCGGCCCTTCGTCTCTGCGTAGGTCGCCGCGGCCGTGATGAGGTCGTCGATGGGGTAGCGGCGGTTGATCGGCACCAGGCGCTGCCGCAGGTCGTCGTCGGCGGCGTGCAGGCTCAGTGCCAGCGTCACCGGCCACGGCTCGGTGGCCAGGCGCTCCATGCCCGGCAGGAAGCCGACGGTGGACACGGTGACCGACCGCCCCGATATGCCCATCACCTCCACCATGCGGCGGATCGCCTCCCGGGTGTGGGTGTAGTTGGCCAGCGGCTCGCCCATGCCCATGAACACCACGTTGGTCACCCGGTCCGGCGACCCCTCGATGGGGTGCTCGCGCAGGTGCGCCCCGGCGTAGGCCACCTGGGCGGTGATCTCCCCGGCGTCGAGGTGCCGATCGAACCCGAACTGCCCGGTGGCGCAGAAGGTGCAGCCCATGGCGCAGCCGGCCTGGCTGGAGATGCACAGGGTCACCCGCGAGCGGTAGCCCATCAGCACGGCCTCGATCGCGACGCCGTCGGGGGCCCGGAACAGCCACTTGATGGTGCGCCCGCCGTCGGCGGACTGCTGCTCCTCGACGGTGAAGGGCCACAGGCCGCCGAGGCGCTCCCGCACCGCGGCGGGGAGGTTGGTCATGTCGGCCGGGTCGAGGACCGGGGCCTCGTACAGCCAGCGGCGCAACTGGTCGGCGCGGTAGGACGGCTCGCCGGGCAGCAGCTCCCCGAGGGCCTCGGGGGCCGTCAGGTACGGCACCGGCTCAGCCGTGGCGCCGGGCGGCGTCGATCCAGGCCTGGATCCGGGAGACCGGTGCCTCGATCTTCTCGGCGAGGGCGGTGGCGTCGGCCTTGCCCAGTGCGGCGAACGTGGTGATGCCGGCGTCGGCCAGCCGCGCCTTGTACACCGGTCCGATCCCGTCGATCGCCGACAGGTCGTCGTCGCCGGCGGAGGCGGCGGGGGCGGGCGCCGGAGGGGCCGGGACGGGTGCCACCGGGGCCGGCTCCACCGGGGCGGGCCCGGCGCCGACCACGCGGTCCTTGATCAGCCACGCCACGGCCACGATGGCGCCGGCGAAGGCGGCGGCCAGGGTCCCGATGCGCATGCTTCGCTTCACGGTTCCTCCTTTGCACGCCCGAGTCTATCGGGAGGGGGATCCTGGGCCGGCGGCGGCGACCGAGGCGGTCGCGGTGGACACCCGGGGGTCGGCGGCGGCAGCGTACTCCCCGGCGCCGGCGGTGATGATCGACACGGGGCCCCATCCCGGCTGGTGATCGGGCACCCGTTCGACGGCATGGCCGCGCCGCTGCAAGCCGGCGACCACCGGATCCGGCATGCGCTGCTCCACCTGGACGTGCGATGCCGTCCCGGCGGCCGCGTGGTCCATGCTCCAGCGGGGGACGGCCTGCGCCTCGGCGGGAGACAGGCCGCAGCGGCGCACCAGGGCGGCAGCCTGCAGCAGGTACTGCGGCTGCTGATGGCCGCCGCGGGTGCCCAGCAGCATCCGCAGTGCGCCGCCGTCCGACCACAGGGTGGGTGACAGGGTGTGCAGCGGGCGCTTGCCGGGGGCCGCCCGGTTGGGGTGGCCGGGCTCCAGGGTGAACCCGGCGCCCCGGTTGTGGAGCCACACCCCGGTGCCGCCGGCCGAGATGCCCGTCCCGATGCCGTGGAAGTTCGACTGGATCAGGGACACGCCCATCCCGGCGGCGTCTGCGGTGCACAGGAAGGCGGTGCCGCCGTCGTCGGGACGCGGCCCCGGCCATGCCGCCGCCGACCCGCTGCGGAGCCGTCCCAGGCGGGAGGAGAGCCGGCCGGGGTCCACCAGCTCGCGGGGGGACAGCGGGGCGAAGGCGGGGTCGGCGACGGTGTGCTCCCGCTCCCACGCCATCGCCCGATACGACTCGATGGCGGCGTGGTGGAAGGCGGGGTCGCCGGGGTCGGCCGGCACCATCAGGCGCTCGAACAGCCAGGCGGCGGCCAGGGCCAGGTAGCCCTGGCTGTTGGGCGGGATGGTCCAGGCGGTGGTGCCCATCACCTCGAGGCCGAGGGGGTCCACCCACTCCGCCCGGTCCCCGGCCAGGTCGTCGGGGGTGAGGACCCCGCCGGTGGCCCCGGCCACGGCCTCGGCGATCGGCCCCTCGTAGAAGGCGGCCCTGCCCCGCGAGGCGACCGCCTCGAGCGTGCCGGCGAGCAGCGGCCGGTGCAGGGTGTCGCCGGGCGCGGGCGGCCTCCCCCCGGGGTAGAGCGGCCCGGCGGAGGGCTGCGCGCCGATGCGCTCGTGCAACCGGGCGAGGCCCGCGGCCAGCTCCGCCGAGACCGGGAACCCGCCGCGTGCCAGGGCGATGGCCGGGGCGAGCAGGTCGGCGAGGGGCAGCGTGCCGTGACGGGCGGCGAGTGCCTCCCAGCCGTCCACGCACCCGGGGACCGTCACCGCCTCCGGCCCGTACAGGGGGATGCGGTCGTGGCCGGCCGCGGCCAGGGCGCCGGCGTCGAGGCCCGAACCGCCCCGTCCCGAGGCGTTGAGCGCGTCGGGGGCGCCGCCGCCGGGGATGTGGACCAGGGCGAACAGGTCGCCGCCGATGCCGCAGGTGGTGGGCAGCACCACGCCGAGCACGGCGTTGGCGGCGACGGCCCCGTCGGCGGCGTTGCCGCCTGCGGCCATCACGTCGATCGCGGCGGCGGTGGCGAGGTGGTGGGGAGTGACGGCTGCGTGGCCGGCCCCGCCGGCGTGGGAGGCGCTGCGATCCATGGTCCCTCCGTCCGTCCCCCCGACGTTACCCCCGGGACGTCGGCTCAGTCGGGGCGGCCGATGCGGCGGTTGAGGGCGTCGAGGACCGAGCGGACGGCGGTCTCGGCGTCGTCGCCGTGGCTGAGGGCGGAGCCGACCACGACGTCCTCGCCGTGCGGCCCGGTGCCCACCACCACCGACACGATCACCTTGCGCATGCCGATCCCGGGGGCGCCGATGGCGTCGAGGGACAGGGCGTCGTCGCCGATGATGTCCTCGACGGCACGCAGCGCCGCCTCGCCGACCAGGCGCAGGCGGGCCGACGGGGCGGCCGGCCCCTTGGCGGTGCCGACGAACTCCTCGCCGTGCCACAGCAGGGTGACGACGACGGTGGTGCGGGCTCCCTCGGGGATCTCGTGGACCCCCATGATGGCGGGGCGGTCGTCGTCGGTGCGGATCTGCTCGGGGCCGATCTGGACCACCGAGACGGCCCGCCGGTCGATGGCGATGCCGAAGCGGGCGAGCGCCAGGGTCTGCACGTCGCGCACCACCTGCT
Organism: Actinomycetota bacterium; assembly: GCA_020444505.1. Lineage (GTDB taxonomy): Bacteria > Actinomycetota > Acidimicrobiia > Spongiisociales > UBA11373 > JAHJML01. Next base: position 8,999 of record JAHLKU010000049.1, read on the forward strand.
TGGCCGCCTTGTCGGGGGCGGCCAGCACGTGGACTTCGCGCACCTCGTCGCCCTCGATCGCGATCCGGACCGCGTTGATCGAGGGCAATCGGGCGAGCGTCTCCTCCAACTCCCGATGATCCATGACTCTCCCAGTCGCCACATAGCGTAGTCAGGACGACAACACCCTGCATCCACCAGTCCGGGGCGCGCCCGGGCCCGAAAGGCGGGAGAAACCGGTAGATCCTGCCTAGCCTGGGTGGCGGGTACTGGGTCGGCGGCCGGAACCCAGAGGTGAAGGCCGGCCCTCGACCTGCCGATGAGGCAGGGCAAGGACAGGACGACCCCACGGGTGGCCCGAATCGAATACGGCTAGCCCCCGAGTCTCAGCGGAGCGAATGACCGGTGCCGGACTAGACCCGGCCTCGAGATTCCACGAAGGGACGCGGTAGGTGATGTCGCACGGGCCACTGCACGGACGAACGCTTGCCGACGGAAGCTATGAGCTGGAAGGTCGGCTAGCCGAGTGACGTCCGGGCCACCCGGGTACCCATATGACACTCACCACCCGAGCCCGAAAGCGGGCCGCGGCTCTGCTGTCGATCGGCGTCGGAGCCGCCGGCCTCGGCGCCGTGCTGGCATTGCTCGCGCTCGGCACCCCTCCCCGGCAGTGGTGGATGTGGGGCCTCCTGGCCACGGCGTTCGTGGCGCTGGAGTTCGCCGCCGTCGAGATCAGCGAGCGAATCCGGATCTCCTCGTCCCTGATGGTCGCCTTCACCGCCGCCGTGGTGCTCGGCCGCGACCAGGCAGCCCCGGCGGTGGCGCTGATGGCGGCCGTGGCGATGCTGCAGCCCGCCGACATCGCCGGCCGGCGCTGGCAGCAGCCGCTGTTCAACTTCGGCCAGCTCGTCCTGTCCGCGAGCGCCGGCATCCTGGTCTTCGCCCTGTTCCTGCCTTCGGACGGCCTGTCCACGTCCGACCTCCCCCTGGTGGTGCTGGGGGCGGCGCTCGGCGCCGGGGTGTACGACTACCTCAACTACCAGCTGGTGGCCGGGTTCGTCCGTCTGGTGTACGCAGGCCGGGAGATGCCGTCGTGGACCAGCCTGATGGGCACCCACGCCGCACTCGCCCTGCTGGCCGTGCTCGGCGCCCTCCTGGGGGCCGCCTACCTGCTGGTGGGCCCGATCATCACCCCGCTGATCCTGGCCACCTACGTGGTGGGGCACGTCGGCTTCTCCACGAACGCCCGGCTCCGCCAGGCCCACGAGTCCACCGTGCGCGGCCTCGTGAAGGTGGTGGAGGCGCTGGACCCCTACACCAAGGGCCACACCGAGCGCGTCGCGCACTTCTGCCACATCATGGCCGAGGAGATGGGCCTCACCTGGGAGCGGATGGAGCGGCTCCGGTGGGCGGCCCTGCTGCACGACGTCAGCAAGCTGGCCGTGCCGGCAGAGCTCGCCCGGCGCGAGGGCGAGCTGAGCCGGGCCGAGACGGAGGAGGCCGTCCGCCACCGCCGCGTCGTCGACGGGGTGCTCGCCGACGTCGGGTTCCTGCGGCCCATGGTGGAGATCACGATGGCGTCCCAGGCCCTGCTCGCGGGGCCCGAGCCGTGGCGGCCCGCCCGCCTCGAGGCCCGCATCCTGGCCGCCGCCGACCTGTTCGACATGCGGACCACCACCCGCTCCTACCGGGAGGCGGTCACCCAGGCCGAGGCGTTCGCCGCGCTGCGGGCCCACGAGTCCCTGCTCGGCGCCGACGTCCTCGACGCCTTCGAGGCGGCGGTGGTCCGCAGGGGCGAGGTCTACGGCCTGCCCGACGAGGAGTCGGCAGAGCGTCTCGCCCGGCAGGTGAGGGAGCGTGCCATCCGTGCCTGAGTTCCTCCGCATCCGCAGGTCCGTCCCGCCGCTGATCGTGGCGGGCGGGGTGGCGCTGGCCGTCGCCGCCGGCGTGGTCCCGGCGGCGCTGCTGCTCGCGGCCGCCTTCGTCGCCTCGCATGCCATCACCATCCCCGACCGTTCGGAGCGGCGCCTGGCACTGAGCCCGATGGTGGCGCTGGCGGCGTTCCTGCTGGCCGACGGCGCCATCGCTCCCCTGGTGGCCGGCGCCGCGATCGGGATGCCGGCGGGGTGGCAGGTCATGCGCACGCTGCGGGGCGACCGGGCGCTCGACCACGTGCTGCCGGGCGACCCGACCGCCTTCCTCGCCGCGCTCGGCGCCTTCTGCGGGCTCCACGTGCTGGTGCCCGGCACCGGCTTGCCCACCGATCTCGCCGACGTGGTCCCGGCCGGCGCCGCCTCGCTGGCCTGGTACGTCACGGTGCTCGGCATCCGCTCGGCCGCCCCCGGACGGCGCCGCACCGCCGTGCGGGTGATGGCCTGGCAGGTGCTCCGGGACGGCCCCGCCTACGCGGTGCTGTTCTCCGGCGGCGCCATGTTCGGCCTCGTCTGGCCGGCGCTCGGGTGGTGGGCGGTGCCCATCGCCGCGCTGCCCTACGGCTTCAGCCACCTGTCGCTGCACCGGCAGGGCACGGCCGGGCGCACCTACCGGGAGACGATCGTGGCCCTGGCCCGCATCCCCGAGGCCGGGGGCCTCGTCGGCCAGGGCCGGGGCGAGCGGACCGGGTCGCTGGCGGCGGCCGTCGCCGCCGAGGCCAGGCTCTCTCCCCGCGACGTGGAGCGGGTGGAGTATGCCGGCCTGCTCCACGACGTCGGCCGGGTGGTGTTCAGCGACCCGGCCGTCGCCGAAGGCGGGTACACCGACGCCGACGTCGCTGCCTGGGGGGCGACGATCATCCAGGAATCGCCCTATCTGGCCCCCGTCGCCCAGCTGGTGGCCGATCAGCACAAGCCGTTCCGGCGGCCCGGCGAGGCCCGCAACGAACTGGTGCCGAAGGCGGCGCAGGTGGTGCGGGTGTCGGCGGCGTACGACCGGTCGCTGCACGAGCACGGCAAGACCGTGCCCGAGGCCCTGGAGGACCTGCACCGCGGGGCCGCCTACGACTACGACCCCGAGGTGGTCGCCGCGCTGCGGAGGGTGCTGCGGCGGCGCGGCGTCCCCGGCGCCTAGCCTTCCGGGGTGCCCCGCATCCTCCGCCCCTCCGCCAAGGCCGTCGTGCTGCGCGACGCCTGCCTGCTCGTCACCAGGAACCTGTCGGCGGACGACCCCGACGGCGAGTGGCTGCTGCTGCCGGGGGGCGGGCAGCGGCCGGGAGAGGACCTCGGCGCCGCGCTGGTGAGGGAGGTGGCCGAGGAGACCGGGCACGTGGTGGAGCCGGGCCGGCTGCTGTGGGTGCGGGAGTACATCCCGGAGCACCACGAGTTCGCGCACTTCGACGAGCAGGAGCACGCCATCGAGTTCATGTTCGAGGCCTCGGTGACCGGGGCTGCCGAAGCCTCCGAGGCCGACGTCCACCAGGTGGGGTGGGAGTGGGTGCCGCTGGAGGGCCTGCCAGGGCGCCGCTTCTATCCGCAGGCCCTGGTGGCCCCCCTGGTGCGCCACGCCGGCGGGGGCGATCCGGGCCCGGTGTACCTCGGAGACGTCAACTGATGGCCGCCGGGAGGGTAGGTTTCGTGCCGCCGGGCATTGCCCCGGGCCGGAGGAGGCGCCCGTGAGTTGGGAAGCGTGGTTCACGCTCGCCGTGGTGGCCGTGTCCGTCGTGCTGCTGTCGCGCGAGATCCTGATCCCCTCCGTGGTGATGTTCGGCGCCGCGGTGCTGCTGCTGGTGGCCGGCGTGCTCGAACCCGAGGAGGCGTTCGTCGGGTTCAGCAACCCGGCCCCCATCACCGTCGCCGCCCTGTACGTGCTGGCCGGGGCCATCGAGCGGTCCGGCGTGCTGCTGCCGCTGATGCAGTCGCTCCTCGGCGGGGGCAGGAGCGAGCGCCGCACCCTGGGGCGGCTGCTGCTGCCGGCGGCCGGGTCGTCGGCGTTCCTGAACAACACTCCCATCGTGGCGATGCTGGTGCCCGCCGTGTCCCGCTGGTCGAACCGCACCGGCGGGTCGGTGTCGGCCCTGCTGATGCCGCTGTCGTTCGCCGCCATCCTGGGCGGGATGATCACGGTCATCGGGACCAGCACCAACATCGTCGTGTCCGGCCTGCTGGAGGGCGCCGGCTACGAGCCCATCGGGTTCTTCGAGATCACCCGGCTCGGGCTGCCGGTGGCGCTGGCCGGCCTCACCCTGCTGCTGGTGCTGTCGCCGATGCTGCTGCCCAACCGGCAGGCCGCCCGCCTCGACCTGGCCGGCGACGTGCGGGAGTTCGTGCTGGACGTGCGGGTGGTGAAGGGCGGCCCGCTCGACGGCACCACCGTGGAGAAGGCGGGGCTGCGTGCGCTGCAGGGCGTGTTCCTGGTGCAGATCGATCGGGAATCGGAGCGCCGGATCATCGCCCCGGTCGCTCCCACGGTCGGCCTGAGGGGCGGCGACCGGCTGCGCTTCGTGGGCCGGGCCGGCGACGTGCTCGACCTGCAGTCCACCCGGGGGCTCGAACCGGAGGCCGCCGAGCACCTGCGCGACCTCGACACCAGCAGGGTCCGGTTCTTCGAGGCCGTGGTGGGGTCCGCGTCGCCGCTGGTGGGCAGGTCGATGGCCGAGATCGGGTTCCGGGCCCGCTACGGGGCGGCGGTGTTCGCCATCCATCGCGCCGACCACCGGGTGGTCGGCAAGCTGGGCAAGGTGCGGCTCCGGGTGGGCGACACGCTGCTGCTGGTGGCCGAGCCCGGCTTCCGGGCCCGGTGGCAGGACCGCAGCGACTTCCTGCTGGTGTCGCGCCTCGACGGGACCGAACCGGTCCGCAGTGAGAAGGCCCCGCTGGCGGTGGGGGTGGCGGTGCTGGTGGTGGTCGCCGCCGCGACCGGGGTCACCGACATCCTGGAGGCGTCGCTGGTGGGGGCGCTGGCGCTGCTGCTGCTGGGCGTCATGTCGCCCACCGAGATGCGGGGCGTGGTCGACCTGAACGTGCTGGTGGTGATCGCCTCGTCGTTCGGCGTGGGTGCGGCGATCCTCAAGACCGGCCTCGCCGACCAGGTGGCGGACGTCATCATCGGCGGCCTGGGCGGCCTCGGTCACTGGGCGGTGCTGCTGGGAGTGATCCTGGCGACGGTGGCGCTGACCGAGACGGTGACCAACAACGCGGCGGCGGTGCTGATGTTCCCCATCGCGGTCCAGGTGGCCGGGCACGTGGGCGGCGACCCACGGGGGTTCGCCATGGCCGTGGCGGTGGTGGCCTCGGCGTCGTTCCTGACGCCGATCGGGTACCAGACCAACACGATGGTGTGGGGGCCCGGCGGGTACCGGTTCACCGACTACGCCCGCCTCGGGGCCCCGCTGACCGCGGTGGCGGTGGTCATCGCCCTGGGCACGACGCTCCGCTTCTACCTGATCTGACCGCCCCTACCCCTGACGGGCGATGTCCACCAGGATGTCGATGTTGGCGGGGCTCAGCCTGCCGAACGCCATCTGCACCACCTCTCCGCTGGGGGCGATGACGAACGTGGACGGCAGCCCGGCCGCCGGGAACGAGGCGCCGACCCGGCCGCTCTCGTCGAAGCCGATGGGATAGGCGATCTCGATGGAGGTGGCGAACTCCTCGGCCGCCACCGGGTCGTCGCTGACGGCGATGCCGAGGAACAGCACGTCGGGGTTGGCGACGGCGGCGGCGTTCAGGTCGGGCATCTCGTCCCGGCACGGCGGGCACCACGACGCCCAGAGGTTCAGGATCACGGGCCGCCCGTCCTCGGCGAGGTGCTCGGAGAGGGTGAACGAGCCACCGCCCATCAGCGCCAGTGAGAAGTCGGGGGCGGCGTTCTCGGGGGCCTCGGTGGTCGCGGGCATCGGGGGGATCGTGATCGACGCTGCGGCGGCCGTCGTCGTCGGCTCGTCGGCGCCGGAGCCGCCGTCGAAGAGCACGATCCCCACCAGCACGACCGCCATGGCGAGCAAGGTGAGCATCCCGAAGCGCCAGCGGGAGAACCAGCCGGAGGAAGGGGGCGATTCGTCGATGAGGCCCGGCACGGCCGCCACGATACCGGCGCCGGAGGCGAAGCAGGCCGAACACACTCCTTACACCGTCCTTCGGGCGGCATCACACCGGCGGGCGACGGTGATGGTGCCGGCCACAGGGGCCGGCAGCCGGCCGATCGGCCGGCGGAAGGGAGAGCACACATGCGATGGAGACGCACCATCGTCGTCGCGCTGGCCGGCCTGCTGCTGGTGTCCGGCGTGGGGACGGCGTTCGCCGCCGAGGCCGCCCCCGCGGCCGCCGACGAGGCAGCCGCCCCCGACCTGGACGCCGTCAAGGCGCGGGTCCTGGAGCGCATCGAGGACCGCATCGCGCGGTTCGAAGCGACGATCGCCGGGCTCACGGGAGTGCCCGGCGTGGTCGCCGAGCAGAAGGTGGCACTGGCCGCCGACGGCATCGAGATCTTCGAGGAGGCAGCCGCCGACGTGGAGGCGGCGGGCACCATCCGCGAGGTCCTGAAGGCCTACAAGAGCGCCACCCGGGAGTTCAAGGCCCACGCCAAGGTGCGGAGGCTGTACACCCACGTCCAGGTGGACATCGACACGTTCACCAGGCGCCTGGCGCGGCTGGACGCGGCGATCGACCGGGCCGACGAGGCCGGGTACGACGTCACCGGGGCCGTCGCCGAGTCCGGGGCCGCCGCGGCCCTGCTGGACGAGGCACAGGCGATGCTCGACGCCGTGGACCCGTCCCAGACGGGCACGGAGGTGATGGCGGCGCTGCGAGCAGCGCACCGCACCGCCCACGAGGGCCGGCGGCACGTCAAGGCCGGCCTGCGAGCGCTCCGGGAGGCGATCACCCAGGAGGCGTGATGCACGGTCACCGGAGGGTGATCGCACCGCCAGGAGCGTGACCGACGACCGGCGAGCCCGGCTCCCTGCTGCGGCGGGGGCCGGGCCGCCGCGTCAGCCCTTGCCGAACAGGGCCTGGCGGATCTCGGCGCAGGTGGGGCAGATCGGGTAGCGGTCCGGGTCGCGGTTGGGGATCCAGCGCTTGCCGCACAGCGCCACCACCGGGACGCCCTCCACGTTGGCCCGCACGATGTCGGCCTTGCGCACGTAGTGGGCGAAGCGCTCGTGGTCGCCGTCGGTGGTGGGAGGGGCCACCTCCGTCTCGGTCCCGCGTCCGGTCATGGCCCCATCTTGGCAGGTGGCTAGCGTGGCGGCCGGACGGGGCGGGGACCACGGAGGCGGCGATGGCGGAGTCGGTCGGGGAGTCGATCGGGCGGGCGCTGCGCAAGGTGCGCGGCGTGACGGTGGGCGTCCTCGACGGCGGCGTGGCCTCGTTCACCGCCGGGGGCGACCTCGATCGCGCTGCAGACCCCGGTGCCCTCTGCTGGGAGATCGGGTCGATCACCAAGGTGTTCACCGGCGTGCTGCTGGCCGAGATGGCCGGCCGCGGCGAGGTGGCCCTCGACGACCCCGTCGGCCGCCATGCCCCCGCCGGCGCTGCGGCCCGGCTGCCCGGCGAGGCGCACCAGCCGACCCTGCGGCACCTGGCCACCCACACCTCCGGCCTGCCCCGGCTGCCCCTGCGGATGGTGAGGGCGGCGGGGCGGAGCGACGACCCGTACGCCGGGCTGAGCGCCGACGACGTGTGGGCCCACCTCGGCCCTGCGACGCGTCTGCCCCGCCGGCCCCGCCACTCCTACTCCAACTACGGCGTGGGCCTGTTGGGCCACCTGCTCGAGCGCGCCGCAGGCATGCCGTACCCCGACCTGCTGGCCGAGCGGGTCCTCGACCCGCTCGGCCTGACGGCCACCGGGTGCGACGACTGCCGGGGCGGCGGCCCGGTGGTCGGCGGGTTCCGCAGGCGCAGGGAGACCCCGCCGTGGACGTTCGGGGCGCTGGAGGCGGCGGGGGCGCTGCGGTCGACCCCGGCCGACATGCTCCGCTTCGCCGCGGCGTGCCTCGACGCGCCCGCCGGGCCGCTCGGGGGCGCCCTCGAGGCGTCCTTCGGCCCGCACCACCGGGGCCGCCTCCAGCGGGTCGGCCTGGGGTGGCAGCACCGGGTGGTGCCACCCCGGGGCGGGCGCCGTCCTGCGCTGTGGCACAACGGCGGCACCTACGGCACGGCGTCGTTCCTGGCGATCGATCGGGAGCGGCAGCGGGCGGTGGTGGCCTTCGGGAACCGCGGCCCGGTGCTGGCCTCGCCCATCGACCGGCTCGGCTGGGCCGTCTTCGACGGGCTGGAGGGCTAGCGGATCGGGGTGTCCCGGTCCTTCCACGCCACCGACGAGTTGGTGGCGTAGAGCA
>JAHLKU010000050.1 GCA_020444505.1 Actinomycetota bacterium
CCCATCTCCCTGCGGGGGCTACGCTGCGGTCCCGTGGAACGGACCACCGAGATGATTTCGGCCGCCGACATCGGGGCCCGCGTCGACGAACTGGCCGCAGAGATCGGCCGCGACTACGAGGGCGTGGACGAACTGGTGCTCGTCGGGGTCCTGAAGGGGTCGTTCATCTTCCTCGCAGACCTCGCCCGGCGGCTCACCGTGCCCCACCGGGTGGAGTTCATCGCGGTGTCGTCGTACGGCGACCGGGAGAGCGACGAGGCCGGCGCCGTCCGCCTGATCATGGACGTGCGGCACTCCATCGTCGGCAAGCACGTGCTGGTGGTGGAGGACATCGTGGACACCGGCCACACCCTCGCCTACCTGCTCCGCCTGCTCGACGCACGCGGCCCGGCCAGCCTCAAGGCCTGCACGCTGCTGCACAAGCCCGACCGCAGCGAGGTGGACGTGGCCATCGGTTACACCGGCTTCGTCATCCCCGACGCCTGGGTGGTCGGCTACGGCCTCGACTACGCCGAGCGCCACCGGACCCTGCCCAACCTGTGCTCGCTCGCCGTGGACGAGACGTAGATCGGGCCGATGGTCCCTTGCCCGCCCCGCGCCCCCGGAGAATCCTGATGCCCATGCGCCGTATCGCCGCCGTGTTCCTGCTCGGCCTCGCCGTCGCCGCAGGTGCGGCCGCACCCGCCGCCGCCCAGGACGCGGCGCCGGCCAGGGGCATCCTCTTCTACTCGCCCACCTGCGGCCACTGCCACAAGGTGATCACCGAGGACCTGCCGGTGATCTTCGCCGACCACGGCGGCGACCCCGACCTGCTGTGGGACGAGGCCGACGACGACCCGGCGTTCCTGGTCCTCACCAACGGCACCCTCGAACTGCTGATGGTGAACGTGGCGCTGGAACCGGGAGCGCTCCTGTACACCGAGGCGACCATGGCCTACCGCATCCCGGACGAGATGTCGGGGGTGCCGAGGCTGGTGATGGGCCGGGAGTTCTACGTCGGCTCCGGCGACATCCCCGCTGCGTTGCCGGTGCTGATCGACGAGGCCGTCGCCGCAGGCGGGTTCGATTGGCCCGACCTGCCCAGCATCGGCGACGCCCTCGCCGCCGTGCCGGGGATGGCCGCAGACGAGACCACCACCACGACGGCCCCCGCCACCACCACGACCATCGCCCCGGGGGAGGAGACCACCACCTCGACGTCCTCGCCGTTCCCGATCGGGGAGACCGTCGACGGCGGGTCGGTGATCGGCGAGCAGCCCGGCTCGGCGTGGGACAAGTTCACCGGCGACCTCGCCGGCAACACGCTGGCCGTGATCGTGCTGGCCGGGATGCTCGCCAGCCTGGTGCTGGTGGTGTCCCTGGTGCGGCGCGGCCGGCTGCGCGGCGCCCCCGTCTGGCTGGTGCCGGTGCTGGCCGTGCTCGGCGTGGTGGTGGCCGTGTACCTCACCTACGTGGAGAGCAGCGGCGCCGAGGCGGTGTGCGGCCCGGTGGGGAACTGCAACGCGGTGCAGGAGAGCAAGTTCGCCCTCCTGTTCGGGGTGATCCCGGTGGGCCTGGTCGGGCTGATCTCCTACGCCGTGGTCGTGGCGGCCTGGGCGGCGGCCCGGTTCACGCCCCGGCCGCCGGCCGACTGGGCGGCGGTGGCGCTCGCCCTCGGCGCCGCCGGCGGCGTCGCCTTCTCGATCTACCTGACGTTCCTGGAGCCGTTCGTGATCGGCGCCACCTGCATGTGGTGCCTGTCGTCGGCGGTCATCGTCACCGGGATGTGGTGGGCCACGGCCGGCCCCGCCTGGGACGCCTGGGGCCGGCTGCGGGCCTCCGCCCGCTAGCCCTCGTCGGGCGCCCCGTCCTCACCGTCCCCTTCGCTCCAGACCGTCCCGAACGCCCGGAACCGCCCCACCGCGCCGTCGGGGTGCAGGTCGAGCCGCAGATGGGTGAACGGCCCCGCAGGCTCCTCGAGGTCGAACCGGTTGCGGGCGTCGGCCTCCGCTTCCTGCTGCGGCACCACCTCCGCCCACGGGCCCTCGGGCCCGGCGGGGTCACCGTCCGGCAGGTCGGCCCCGAGCACGGCGATCTCCTCGGGGGCGTCGCCGGGGAAGCGGCGCAGGTCTGTCTCGATCCGCTCCACCATGCCCCTCCCGGCGAGGCGGACGACGGCCCACTCGTGCCCGGGGTCGCGCCGCCGCCGGGTCACCCACCCGTCGCCGGCGTCCCGGGCGTCGCCCCCGGCCAGCATCCGGTTGGGGGTGGAGGTGGCGTCGGACACCGCCGTGGTCAGGCCGCCGTGGGCGGCGGCCGCCAGGTCCACGGTGCCACGGTCCGCCAGGTCGGCAGGGGGGAGCGGCTCGCCCAGCGCCCGCAGCCGGGCCACGCCCCCGTCGGGGTAGATCACCAGGCGCAGGTGGGTGGCGGGGACGCCGCCGACCTCGACGATGTGCCGCCCGGCGCCGCCGACGGCGGTGCGCGGGATCACCTCCGACCACCGGCTCCGGCTGCGCACCAGGTCGACCAGGCTGGGGTCGCCCGGCAGGTCCACGGCCTCCACCGAGTAGGCGGCAGGCAGGCTGCGGTGCACGTGCGTGGTGTCGACCACCAGGCGGCGCAGCACGCCGCGCCGCCCCAGGCGGACGATGGCCCACTCGTGGCCGGGCGGGCGGACGCGGCGCGTCTCCCAGCCGTCCAGGCGGGCCCCGTGGGGCCCGAAGCGGCCGGTCTCGTCCACCGGTTCGGCCGGTTCGAGCAGGCGCTCGGCGGGGTTGAGGAACTCGTCGCTCGCCTGGAGCACTTTCCCGTCTCGGGCCAGGTCGATCAGCAGCGGGTCGTCCATGGGCCCCATGATGGCGAAGCCCCGGGGCAATCCGCGTAGGTTGAGTGCCAGCGTTGCCGGCGACGACCCCGGAGGCCCACCGTGGATTTCGGTTTCAGCGAGAGGACCGTCCAACTGCAGGAGCGCCTGCTGTCGTTCATGGACGAGCACGTGTACCCGGCCGAGGCGGTGCACGACGAGCAGATGGCGGCCGCCGGCGACCCGCAGTACCACCCGCCGGTCATGGAGGAGTTGAAGGCAGAGGCCCGCAGCCGGGGCCTCTGGAACCTGTTCCTGCCCGGCGACGAGTGGGGGGCGGGGCTCACCAACCTGGAGTACGCGACGCTGGCCGAGATCAGCGGCCGCAGCCCCGAACTCGCTCCCGAGGCGATGAACTGCTCGGCGCCCGACACCGGGAACATGGAGATCCTCGCCGAGTTCGGCACCCCGGAGCAGCAGGACCGCTGGCTGCGGCCGCTGCTGGACGGCGAGATCCGCTCCTGCTTCGGCATGACCGAACCGGACGTCGCCAGCAGCGACGCCACCAACATCCGGGGCTCGATCGTGCGCGACGGCGACGAGTACGTCGTCAACGGCAGGAAGTGGTGGAGCAGCGGGGCCGCGTCACCGCGCTGCAAGGTGGCCATCTTCATGGGGGTCACCGACCCCGACGCCGACCCGTGGCACCGCCAGAGCATGATCCTGGTGCCGATGGACGCCCCGGGCGTCACCGTGGAGAAGGACCTGCCGGTGTACGGCTACACCCACCGCGGCGGGCACGGCGTGGTGCGCTTCGAGGACGTCCGGGTGCCTGCCTCCAGCCTGCTGGGGGAGGAGGGCAGCGGCTTCGCCATCGCCCAGGCCCGGCTGGGGCCGGGGCGCATCCACCACTGCATGCGGGTCATCGGCATGGCCGAGCGCGCGTTCGACCTGATGTGCGAGCGGGTGCTCGACCGACGCGCCTGGGGCAAGACCATCGCCGACCAGGGCGTGGTCCAGGACTGGATCGCAGAGAGCCGCATCCGCATCGAGCAGGCGCGCCTGCTGGTGCTGAAGGCGGCGTGGCTGATGGACACGGTCGGCGCCAGGGGCGCCCGCATCGAGATCAGCGCCATCAAGGTGGCGGCGCCCCGGGCGGCCACCTGGGTGATCGACCGGGCGGTGCAGGCCTGGGGCGGCGCCGGGGTCACCGACGGGACGCCCCTGGCCCACCTGTGGGTGACGGCCCGCATGCTGCAACTCGCCGACGGCCCCGACGAGGTGCACAAGATGGCGGTGGCCCGCCGCGAGTTGCGGCGGTTCCGTCCCGGCTGGCGGAGCGCCTAACGCTCCGCCGGGTCCTGGCGGTAGAACTCCCGGAACAGGCCGTACACGTCGGGGTGCGTCTCCCGGAGGCGGCCGGGCTGCACGAAGAACGCCTCGGTGCACACGGCCATCAACTCGGCGGGGCTGGTGGCGCCGTAGGTGTCGAGCACCCGGTCGCCGGTGTCCCGCAGCGCCTGCAGCAGCGGCTCCATCACCCGCCGCCACTCGGCGGCGAGCGCCGGCGCCATCGGCGGCTCCCCGGTGGCCGCCCCGTCCCGCATGTCGAGTTTGTGGGCGAACTCGTGGAACACCACGTTGCGCCCCCATGCCGGGTGGCGGAGGTGGTGGAGGACCTCGTCCCACACGATCATCACCGGCCCGTGGAGCATCGACTCACCGCCCAGGTGGACCGGGTCGTCGCTCGCCAGGCCGCCGTCGAGGACGGTCGGCCGGGTGCGGGTGACGGTGTGGGGCGCCAGGACCACCGACGTCACGTCGCGGTACCAGTCGAGGTCGAGGCCCAGGACGAGCAGGCACGCCTGGGCGGCGACCACGCTGCACATCTCACCGGTGGGCTCGAACCCCTTGGTGCCCTCGAAGGTCTTGTGGCGCAGGAACCCGGTGGTCAGCGTCGTGAGGCGGTCCCGGTCGGCGGGCGGCAGGGATCCCCACCAGGGGAGCCGCGACGTGGCCCGATCCCAGTCGGCGAGGCCGCGTCCGTGGCGCACGCCGCCCCCTACAGCGGCGTCGCGTACGCCCCGGGGTCCTGCTTGGCGTCGTCCTGGGCCCGCTTCACCAGGCCCATGAAGCGGCTGGCGCCGAGGATCTGGCGGTCGAGCAGCGCACCGAGGTGCTCCACCGTGTACGCGGTGGCGTCCTCCAGGTACACGTCCACGTCCTTGGCGTCGTCGGCGTACAGCAGGCGGGTCCAGTACGAGTTCACCACCACCGTCAGGAACGAGGTGACCACGCTGTTGCGCTCCAGGGCGGCGAGCGGCCGCATGTACAGCAGCAGGGCGAACAACAGCACCGCCATGACGGCGACGGCGCCGGCGACGCCGGCCTGGGCCCAGTTGTAGCCCTCGTCGGGGATGTCGGTGGCGATGCGGATCGCGGTGACCATCGCCCCGAGGGCGATGAGGAACACCACCAGGAACAGCCACTTCATGGTGGCGAAGGCGAAGCGCTGGCTGCGGGCGGCCTTCAGGAAGTCGTTCTTGTTCGCCTGGATGACCGTGCGGGCGAACGGCTCGATGGAGCCGGCCGGCGTGGTGGTGATGTCCTCGGCCATGGAACGCCCCCTGATCGCGGTGGAGTCGCCGACTCGTCAATCTAGCGCCTCGGCTCGTTCCCGGGTCCCGGTTCAGCCGGCCGGGACGGCGGAGGCGATCGCCGCCGCGGTGGCGGCCAGTTCGTCGGCGGACTGTGCCGTCACCGGCGGCATCGGCAGGTCGGCCAGCCCCACCGTGGAGGGGATCAGGTGGACGTGGGCGTGGGGCACGTCCACGCCGATCACCATCACGAACACCCGCTCGCACCCCATGGCCGCCTTGATGGCGGAGCCCACCACCCGCACCGCCGACCACAGGGCGTCGAAGTCGGCGGGGGGCAGGTCGAACAACTCGTCGACCTCGGTCCGGGGGACCACCAGCGTGTGGCCGGCGCTGCGGGGGTTGATGTCGAGGAAGGCGTAGGTGTGGTCGTCCTCGTACACCTTGTGGGAGGGGATCTCGCCCTCGATGATCCTGGTGAAGATGCTGGCCATGCGGCCAGGGTACGCGGCTCAGCCCCGCTCGGCGGCCAGTTCGTCCAGCGGCAGCGGGCTGGCGGTGACGTTGAACGGCGTCAGCGTCTCCCCGCAGTGGCTGCACGCGGGGACCGGGTGGGTCACCTTGCCGCAGGCGTCGTGCACCACGCTGCGCAGCGGCTCGTCGTCGCCCATCGCCCAGATGTCTCCCCACTTCTGCAGGGCGAACAGCACCGGGAACAGGTCGATGCCCTTGCGGGTCAGGCGGTACTCGTGGCGGACCGGCCGCTCCGAGTACTGCACCCGGTTGAGCAGCCCGTGCTCGACCAGCTTGCCGAGCCGGTCGCTGAGGATGTTGCGGGCGATGCCCAGATGCTGCTGGAAGTCGTCGAAGCGGCGGACGCCCAGGAAGGCGTCGCGCATGATGAGCAGGCTCCACTGCTCGCCCACCAGGCCGAGGGTCCTGGCGACGGAGCACGCTCGCTCGGTGAAGTCGGTACGCGCCATGGACGAACCATAGGCCGCCCCGGCGCCGTCGGTTGCTCTGCGCTACTTGCCGTACCGGGTCTCGAGGCGGAACCTGGCCAGGCCGATCATCTCCGTGCCGTCGAGCGAGACGTCGATGTCGAGTGCCTCGGCGAAGAGCCGGGCGACCGCTTCGCGGAACCGGTCGTAGTCGCGGTCATCGGTGATGTGGGTCGACCTGCCGCAGTAGTCGACCGCGGCGGCGAGGAACTCGTACTGCATCTCTTCGGGGATGGCCTCCCACTCCATCGAGCGGACCGCCTGCACCGCCCTGGTGCGGATCCCGATCACGTACAACTCGTCGTCCATGATCTCGACCAGATACGGCACCGAGGCCGGGCCCCACCACTCGACGATGCCCTCCATGAACTCCGGCTCGAACGCCTTCGGGAACGGGGCGTCCTCGGGGTCCCGGTGGTCGGCGCACACCGATGAGAACACCACGAACGAGGTGGGCTCGTCGCCGTCGATCGAGACCTCGAGGACGGGGCGGTCGGGGGCGGAGAGCGTCATGTCGCCCCGCACCCGGGCGCCGGTGTAGCAGTAGCCGGCATCGCCGTACGAGGCCCCCTTGGCGTCGCCGCGCAGGTCGAGGGCCAGGACGGTGTCGGCGCCGTCGATCACGGCGAGGCCCATCGCCTCGAGGGCGCCCTCCACCAGGTCGAGGAGGTCGGCGTCGGGGCCTGCGATGTCGAAGGAGAGGTCGACGGCGATCTCGGTGGGCCCGGGCCCCTCCCACCCCTGCACCTGCGGTGGCAGGGTCGTCGTGGTGGTGGTGGTCGTGGTGGGTGGGACGGTGGTGGTGGTCGTGGTGGTGGTGCTGGTGGTCGTGGTGGGCGGCAGCGTGGTCGTCGCAGCCGTGGTGGGCGGCACTGTGGTGGTGGTCGCGGCCGTGGTGCCGCCGCTCGAACCGCCGCAGGCGGCCGCCAGCAGGCCGACGGCGGCGGTGATCGCGAGGCAGCGGCGGGGCGTGCTCATGCGTGCTCCTCCTCCCATCCGTCCAGCCATTCGCGCCATTGGGCGACGTCGTCGGCGGTGGCGACGCCGTAGTTGGTGCCGGAGTACGCGGTCAGCAGGCGGCGGGCGGCGACGTCGGCGCCGTGGGGCGTGATGCCCTCCTCCACCAGGTACTCCACCACCCCGATGGCGGCCTCGAGGCCGGCGACCACGTCGGCGGGGTCCACCAGGTCGGGGTCGAGGCCCCGGAAGGCGTCCATCGCCGCCGCCTTCTTCGGCAGGTCTTCGGTGGAGTCCCACACGCGGCCGGCGATGATCGCCGTGAGCGCAGGGGCCGACTCCCCGGCCCAGAACGCCGGCAGCACCGGCACCCACGCCGTGGAGAACGCCACGATGTAGGGGGCGTCGTCGGGGTCGGTCCTGCAGTCGGAACTGAAGATGACGATCGGCGCCGGGTAGCTGTAGGAGATCGTCTTCGTGCGGTCCGGCAGGCCCTCCGCGGACAGCGTCACCGTCCCCGACACCTTGGCGCCGGCATAGCAGCGGCCCGCCCCCGAGTAGGAGCGCGACGCGGCCCGGCCGGTGAGATCGAAGGTGAGCACCGCAGCGGCGTCGTCGTCGGTGTCGATGCCGATGGTGTCCAGGCTCTCCCGCACCGTCGCCCGCATGTCGAGGGCGGCCAGGTCGGGGTCGAACTCGAAGACGAGCGCCACCTCGGAGACCCCGGCGCCGTCCCACCCCGTCACCGGCGGCGGGAGGGTCGTGGTGGTGGTGGTCGGCGGGAGGGTGGTGGTGGTCGTGGGAGGCAGCGTCGTGGTGGTGGTCGGCGGCAGGGTGGTGGTCGTGGTCGGCGGCAGGGTGGTGGTCGTGGGCGGCGCCGTGGTGGTGGCCGCGGTCGTGGAGGGGGCGGCGTCGCCACCGCAGGCGGCCGCAGACAGGGCGAGGGCGAGCAGGAGAGCGAGGCGGGCGGGCACGACGGATGTCATGGACACACCGTGGACCGTCGTGCCCCGCAGCGTCCAGGGCTGAACGGCCCCTTCCCCGGAGCACGAGGGGTTGCAGGCGCGCCTGACGGGAGGGTTGCTTTGCGCTACGGACTGGGGTAGAGTCGGTAGCGAAATGCAACGGACCTACTACTCCAACCGGCGGATGGGCCTGCTGGCCGACTCGGACTTCGTCCGGTCCCGCCCCAACAGTCGTTCTCTCCGGCCGATCTACCCATCCGAGCCGGTCATCCGGATCGATCTCGGCGATCTCGCCGGTGCGGTCGATTCCGGCTGGCGGTCCTGGTCCTGGACCGACGACAGGGTCGCCTAGCCCTCCGCGGCACGCCCGACGCCCTCCCTGGTCGGGCGTGCCCGGAAGGCAACTACCATCCGCTCCCGTGATCCCCGACCTCCTCGCCGTGGCGCGACGCGCCGCCCGCGCCGCCGCCGCCGTCTGCCTCGCCGTGCTCGACGAGTCGCCGCCGACGCCCGACGCCATGGCCAAGGTGGGCAAGGAACCGGTCACCATCGCCGACTACGGCTCCCAGGCCGTCGTCCTGCGTGAGGTGGCCGCCGCCTTCCCCGACCACGCCGTCATCGCCGAGGAGGGCGCCGAGCACCTGCTGGCCTCTGCCGGCGACGAGGGGGCGCGGCGGATCACCGGCGTCGTCGGGCGGGTGATCGGCGAACCCGTCACGCTGGAGCAGGTCGCCGCCTGGATCGACCACGACGGCGGCCCCGGCACCCCCTACACCTGGGTGATCGACCCGATCGACGGCACCAAGGGCTTCCTGCGCCGCGAGCAGTTTGCGGTCGCGATCGGCCTGCTGCGCGACGGCATCGTGCACGCCGGCGTGCTGGCCTGCCCCCACCTCGACGTCGACCCCGCCGACCCCTCCGCAGGCCGGGGCGTCCTGTTCTCCGCCGTCGCCGGCGGGGGGGCCTTCGCCGAACCCCTCGCCGGGGGCGAACCGGCGCCGGTGCGGGTGTCGCAGGCGGCCGACCCCGGCGGGGTCAGGGTGCTGGGCAGCGTCGAGTCCGCTCACGGCGACCCGGCCCTGGTGACCGCCGTGATCGAGGAGGCGGGGCTCGGCGGGGGCATGGTGCGCCTGGACAGCCAGGTGAAGTACGGCGCGGTCGCCTCGGGGCTCGCCGAGGTGTACCTCCGGCCCCGATCCCGCCCCGACTACCGGGAGAACATCTGGGACCACGCCGCCGGGGTGGCGGTGGTCACCGAGGCGGGTGGCAGGGTCACCGATCTCGACGGCGAGCCGCTCGACTTCACCCTCGGCCCCAAGCTGACGGCCAACCGGGGCGTCCTCGCCACCAACGGGGCCGTCCACGACCTGCTGCTGGAGGGCCTCGTCCGCGCCGAAGGCCGCTAGGAGGCGGCGGCCTCGACGGTGATGGCACGCCACGTCGAGGCGACCAGGACGGCGATCTGGTTCTCGTCGAGTTCGACGCCGGCGGACGCGAGGCGCACCGCGGTGCCCAGCGACAGGGAGGAGAGGACCTCGACGGGCAGCGGCACCAGCAACGCGGCCAGCCCGGGGTCGCTCGCCTGGTCCATCAGCACGTCGCCCTCCTCCAGCAACCGGCGGTGGGCCTCGGCGTGGAACGGCGACTCCTCGAGCTGGGTGAGGAACCTGGCGCGTTGCGGCTCGGACCGCAGGTGGCCGTAGACGGCCCTCCAGATGGCGGCGTAGCGCTCGCGGGGGGCGGCGGCCGTGTCCAGGGACGCCAGCACCGCGGCCCCCAGGTCCCGCTTGATCTCCAGGTAGGTGGCGTACACCAGGTCCTCTTTGGAGGCGTAGTGCACGTAGGCGGTCCCCACCGCCACCCCGGCCGCCTCGGCGACGGCGCTCATCGAAGCGCCGTGGAAGCCCCGTTCGGCCACCAGGTCGCGGAGCGCCCGGCGGATCGCCGCAGCCCGGTCCACGGCCGGCGGCGGGCTCATGCGGACTTCCGCAGATCGATGGGCACGCCGGTCTCTCGCTCGGACACCCCGAAGAGCGTGGCGATGGCCTCCCCGAGCCCGCGGCGCAGGACGGGGCGCCGCACGGGGGGCCCGACGGCGACGTACCGGGGCCCGTACAGCTCGCCGCCCCGGGCGCCCGGGTCGGTCGCAGCCCGCACCTGCGGGAGCGCGCCCCGGTCGGGCTCCATCCCGAAGCGGGCCGCCGCCCATTCCCAGAACCCTGCGCTGCGCCCGGCGCCGCCCTCGGCCGCGGTGCGGACCTGCAGGTTGGTGTGCGACAGACCGGGGTGGGCGGCGAGGCTCCCGGCGGCGGCACCGGCGCGCTCGAACTCCTGCTGCAGGCCGATCGCGAACACGTAGTTGGCCAGCTTGGAGCGGCCGTAGGCGGCCCACGGGTCGTACCCCCGGTCCAGGTTCACGTCGTCGGGGTCGACCGGCTTGCCCTGGAGGCGGGCCATGCTCGTGACGGTGACCACCCGGGCGGCGTCTGCCGCGAGCAGGGAGGGGAGCAGGCCGGCGGTGAGCGCCCAGTGCCCGAAGTGGTTCACCCCCAGCTGCATCTCGAACCCGTCTTCGGTCCGGCGCTCGGGGGTCGCCATGAGCCCGGCGTTGTTGAGGAGGATGTCGATCTCGGGGAAGCGGCGGGTGAGGTCGTCGGCGGCGGAGGCCACCGATGACAGCGATGCGAGGTCCAGCGCCACCACCTCGGCGGACGCGGCGCCCATGCCGTCGCGGGCCCGGGTTCCGGAGGCGACGTCGCGGACGGCCATCACCACGTGGGCGCCCGCCCCGGCGAGCGCTTCGGCCGACGCCAGGCCCACCCCGCTGTTGGCCCCGGTGACGACGGCCACGCGGCCGGTGAGGTCGGGGATGTCGGACGTGGTCCACGGCATGAGCAAGTCCCTCGCTGAGTGAATGTTCGTTCATTATGGACGTTCGTTCACTCGGGGGCGACTCCGGGTGACGGGGACCCGTCGGCGCCGCGCCCGCCTACCCTGAGGGTCGTGCAGGCACTCGACGAATCTCGCAGGTATCGGGAGACGGTCGGCCCGGCGATCCTCGCCTCATTCGCCGAACTGCTCTCCATCCCCAACACCACGGCCATGCCGGGCGGCATCGACCGCAACGCCATCTGGATCCGCGACGAACTGATGCGCCGCGGCGCCCGGGCGGCGGTCACCCAGATCCCCGGCGCCGCGCCGCTCGTCTTCGGCCGCGTCGACGGCGAGCCCGGTGGGCCCACCGTCGGGTACTACGCCCACTTCGACGGCCAGCCCGCCGACGAGCTCGACTGGACCGACCCCCCGTTCTCCCCGACGCTGCGCGACGGCCCGCTCGAGGAAGGCGGGGCGGTGGTGCCGTGGCCGGGCCCCGGCGACCCGGTCGACCCGGACTGGCGCATCTACGCCCGCGGCAGCGCCGACGACCGGGGGGCAGTGGCCGCCCTGCTCGGCGCCCTCGACGCCCGGCAGGGCCGCCGCCCGCGGGCGTCGCTGGTGTTCTTGCTCGAGGGCGAGGAGGAGGTGGGCTCTCCGCACCTGCCCGAGTACCTGCGGCTGCTCGCCGACCGCCTCCGCGCCGACGCCTGGGTGATCTGCGACGGGCCGGTCCACCACTCGGGCCGGCCGCAGGTGGTGTTCGGGGTGCGCGGCATGGCCGACGTCGAGATCACCGTGTACGGCCCCGCCGCCGACCTCCACAGCGGCCACTACGGCAACTGGGCGCCCAATCCGGCGGCGCTGCTCACCGACCTCGTGGCCGGCATGCGCGACGAGCACGGCGTCCCCACCATCGACGGGGTCGAGGTCCCCGACCCTTCGCCGGAGGCGCTGGCCGCTGCCGCAGAGGTGCCCGGCCCCGGCGACCTCGGGTTCCCGGCCCCGGAAGGGCCCGGGCTGTGGGAGCGCAACCTGCGGCCGCTGCTCAACGTCCGGGGCATCCGCTCCGGCGACGTGGGGGAGGCGTCCCGCAACGTGGTGCCCCGGGAGGCGACCGCCTCGCTGGACCTGCGGCTCCCGGCTCCCATGAGCCCGGTCGCCGTGGTCGAGGCGGTCCGCAGCCACGTGGCGGCCCGTGGGTTCCACCTCGTGGACGGGCCGCCCGACACCGCCACCCGGGCCGCGCACCGCAGGATCGCCCGGGTGTCCGGCCGCCCCGCCTACCCGGGGGTGCGCACCGAACCCGGCGACCCGGCGGTGGCCGGCATCCTGGAGGCGGTGGAGGCGGCCGCAGGCGAGGCGCCGGTGCTGGTGCCGTCCTTCGGGTCGTCGGTGCCGCTGCACCACTTCGAGGCGCTGGGGGCGCCTGCCGTCATCGTGCCGATGGCCAACCACGACAACCACCAGCACGGCCCCGACGAGAACCTGAAGGTCGCCGGCCTGTGGTACGGGATCGACCTGATCGCGGCACTCCTCGGCTAGCCCCGGATCGGCACTGCCGGCCGTCCCGGCTGCCCGCCACGACGCGAGAGAGAGGCGGCCTCTGGGGCCGCCTCTCTGTGGCTCGCCGGGTCGGTTCGCACCCCCTCCGCCCGGCACCCTAGCCACCGATTCACAAGCACACTTGTGAACGGCTTCACGAGCGGGGGCGTACGCTCGGAGGGTCGCCGAACGGGAGTCTGCACGGTGCCGCACACCACACACGACGTCATCAACCAGGTGCCGCCGCGAGAGGGGCACAACGTCTTCACCGAGGACGCTGCGCTCGCCGAGGCGCTCGCACGCGAGGGGGCCGGGTGGGCCGCAGGGGACCTGGAGGCGCTGGGCGCCAGGGCCGGCGACCCGGAGGCCATCGAGTGGGGGCGCCTGGCCAACGAGTACGACCCGGTGCTGCAGACCCACGACCGCTTCGGGCACCGCCTCGACCGCATCGACTTCCACCCCGCCTACCACCACCTCATGGACACGGCGGTCACCAACGGCATCCACGCCCACCCGTGGGCGGAGGCGGAGCCGGGCTCACACGTGGCGCGCGCCGTCAAACTGATCGTGTGGAGCCAGGCCGAGGCCGGGCACATCTGCCCCATCTCGATGACCTACTCGGTGGTGGCGGCGCTCCGGCACCAGCCCGACCTCGCCGCCCTGTGGGAGCCCCGGCTCGCCATCCGGGAGTACGACCCGGCGTTCGCGCCGCCGGAGGCCAAACGGGGCCTCACCGCAGGCATGGCCCTCACCGAGAAGCAGGGCGGCTCCGACGTGCGGGCCAACACCACCGTCGCCGAACCCGACGGCGCCGGCGCCTACCTGCTGACCGGCCACAAGTGGTTCGTGTCCGCCCCGATGTCGGACGTGTTCCTGGTGCTCGCCAACGCGCCGGGCGGGCTGTCGTGCTTCCTCATGCCCCGCTGGCTGCCGGACGGCACCACCAACGCCTTCTTCGTCCAGCGGCTCAAGGACAAGATGGGCGACAAGGCCAACGCCTCGTCGGAGGCCGAACTGGACGGCGCGCTCGCCTGGATGGTCGGAGAGGAGGGGCGGGGCGTGCGGACCATCGTCGAGATGATCAACCGCACCCGCCTCGACTGTGCGCTCGGCTCGGCGGCCGGGATGCGCCAGGCCCTCGGCGAGGCCGTGCACCACACCCGCCACCGGGACGCCTTCGGGGCCCGGCTGTCGGGCCAGCCGGTGATGCAGAAGGTGCTGGCCGACCTGGCCCTCGAGAGCGAGGCGGCGACGGCGGCGGCCGTCCGCCTGGCCGGCGCCTACGACCGGGGCGAGGAGTTCGCCCGCATCGGCACCCCGGTGGTGAAGTTCTGGGTGTGCAAGCGGCAGCCCGGCATGGTGGCCGAGGCGCTCGAGTGCCTCGGCGGCAACGGGTACGTGGAGGAGTCGGTGATGCCCCGCCTGTTCCGCCAGAGCCCCCTGAACGGGGTGTGGGAAGGCAGCGGCAACGTCATCTCCCTCGACATGCTGCGGGCCATGGCCCGCAGCCCGGAGTCGGTGGAGGCGTTCGTGGACGAGGTGCGGCTCGCCTCGGGCGCCGACGCCCGGTTCGACGCCGCCCTCGACGAGCTCACCGCCACGCTGGCGGCGGGGGTGGAGGAGCCGGACGCCAGGCGGGTCACCGGCCGGATGTCGCTGCTGCTGCAGGCCTCGCTGCTGCTGCGCCACGCCCCGGCGTTCGTGAGCGACGCCTTCGTCGCCACCCGCCTCGCGGCCCCTGCGCCGTGCTACGGGGCGCTCCCCGACGGCATCGACACAACGGCGATCGTGGAGCGGGCGCTGCCCGCCTAGCGGCTCCTGCGCCCTCCCACCGGGCCCGGGAGGCGGAGCGCGTCGGCCGGACCTCGCCCGTGCGGGGCCCCGTGTCGCCTAGGCCAGGTCGCGGAAGGGGCCGGCCTCGGCGGCGGGGATGCGGGCGACCAGGCGGGTGCCGCCTGCCTCGTGGGTCTCGGAGAGGACCTCGCCCACCCGGTGTGCCTCGGCGACCAGGCCGGTGCGGTCGTAGGGCACCAGCACGTCGATGTCGACCGAGGCCGGCGACAGGCGCTCCTCCAGGGTGGCGAGCAGGCCGTCGAGCCCGGTGCCGTCGGCGGCCGACACCACCAGGGCGTCGGGGTGGCGGCCCTTCAGCCGGGCCAGGTCGCCGTCGCCGGCCAGGTCGGCCTTGTTGAGTGCGATCACCTCGGGGACGTCCTCGGCGCCGATCTCGGCGAGCGTGGCCCGCACCGCGGCGATCTGCGCCTCGGCCTGCGGGCTGGCGGCGTCCACCACGTGGAGCAGCAGGTCGGTCTCCACCGCCTCCTCCAGGGTCGATCGGAACGCCTCCACCAGCTCGTGGGGCAGGTCGCGCACGAAGCCGACGGTGTCGGACATCAGGGTCGTCCTCCCGCCGGGGAGGTCGAGGCGGCGCGTGGTGGCGTCCAGGGTCGAGAACAACTGGTCCTCCACCAGCACGCCGGCGTCGGTGAGGCGGTTGAGCAGGCTCGACTTGCCGGCGTTGGTGTAGCCGACCAGGGCGACGGTGGGCAGGCCGCTGCGGCGGCGGGCCTTGCGGCGGGTGTCGCGGCCGGTCTGCATCTGCTTCAACTGCCGCTCCAGGGTGGCGATGCGCCCGGCCACCCGTCGGCGGTCGGTCTCCAGCTGCGTCTCGCCGGGGCCCCTGGTGCCGATGCCGCCGCCGAGCCGGCTCAACTCGGTGCCGCGCCCCCGCAGCCGGGGAAGCCGGTAGCGGAGCAGGGCCAGCTCCACCTGGGCCATGCCCTCCCGGCTGTGGGCGTGCTGGGCGAAGATGTCCAGGATCAGGGCGGTGCGGTCCACCACGTCGCAGCCGAACGCCTGCTGCAGGTTGCGCTGCTGCACCGGGGTCAGCGACCCGTCCACCACCACCACGTCCACGTCGAGCGCCTTGGCCACCGAGGCCAGTTCGCGGACCTTGCCCTTGCCGAGGTAGGTGGCGGGGTCCGGGTCGCGTTGCTGCACGGCACGGTCCACCGGCTCGGACCCGGCGGTCTCGGTGAGCAGCGCCAGCTCGTCGAGGCCGGCCTCGGCGTCGTCCACGC
The DNA here is from genome assembly GCA_020444505.1 of Actinomycetota bacterium. Classification (GTDB taxonomy): domain Bacteria; phylum Actinomycetota; class Acidimicrobiia; order Spongiisociales; family UBA11373; genus JAHJML01. The sequence continues at coordinate 15,805 of JAHLKU010000050.1, forward strand.
TGCGCTGCCCGAAGGCGAGCGCGAGCAGCATGGCCCGCTGGCGTCGGACCTCGAGATCGGTGACGGTGGCCGTCAGGCGCCGTCGGCCGCGTTGGAGATGGGCGTCGCTCACAGCCGTGATGTAAGCAGGGCGGCGGCCGGGCGCGGGCGGTCTACGGGCGGCGGGCCTCGAAACTGGGGTCGATGTCGCCCTGGAACACCCGCGGGATGGTGGGGAACGCCTCGGTGAGCACGTAGTGGTAGGTGCCGTCGGGGTACTCGGGTGTGACGCCGTACCTGCCGTTGCTTTCGTCCAGGTCGCCGGTGCCCGCGTACTCGTAGTCCTCGACGTAGGTGCCGTCGTAGATGCCGCCCGGCCCCGAGCCGCGGGTGCCCGACCGCAGCCGGTAGGAGGACTGCAGGTCGGCGATGCCCGACGCCGGGTCGTCGGCCACCCGGTAGCCGTACCGCACGTAGATGGGGAATCCGTCGGCGGCCCACCCCACGAGGGGCGAGTGCGCGCTGGGGTCGAGGACACCGGTGAGACCGGTGGGGATGCCGTGGTAGTGGTAGGCCCCGCTGGGCTGGACGTGGGCGTTGTTCTGGTCGAGGCCCAGGTCGAGCCCGCCGCCGAGCGCTTCGATCTGCCAGCCGGAGGCACGGTCGTTCTGGTACCACTCGGCGGCGAACGGGTCGAACGGGATGCCGTTGACGCCGATGCCGAACGCCTGCGGCACGTTGTACGGCGTCGGTGTGGTCCTCACCGGGGCGAGGGGCATCCGCAACTCGTAGGACTGGGCCGAGATGCTGTTCGGGTTGTGGGCGTTGGGGAACGTGCCGGTGGCGTGGTCGGGCAGGCCGTTGGCCGTCATGGTCCGGTAGGCGCCGTCGAGCCGCACGACGACCTCGGCGCCGTAGGTCTCGTCGACGATGGTGTACTCGCCCATCACCTTGGCCGCGGCCGCTCCCGCGGTCGTGGTGGTCGCCGCCGTGCCGGCGGTGGTCCCGGCCGCCGCGGCGGTGCCCGGAGTGCTGCTGGGTGCCAGGATCTCGGTGCCGTCGCTGCACGCCGCCAGCACGACGGCCGCCAGGCCGCCCTTGATGAAGACCCTCCGGCTGACCTGCGACATCGGGTTCCCCTCCCGTGAGCGTGCCCACAGCATCGCACCCGGTTGTGAGGATTGCGTGAGCCCCCGGTGAGGAGTCGCGTCGGCAGTGGGGTCGCTGTGCCGCGCGGTTCCGGTGAACTCGCGGTCTG
>JAHLKU010000051.1 GCA_020444505.1 Actinomycetota bacterium
GTCGCGGGTCAGCCGCCATATGTGCGATATTCGCGCCCTCCCTCAAGGGACGGTGAGCGCACCTGCGGCGCCCTCAAGGAATGCCGTTGGGCGCACCGACGTTCTACAGTGTGCAGGCACCCATGGGGGTGACACGGTTTCGACTCTGAGGGTCGAAGCGCCGGAAGCGAGCCGAGGTCCCCGGAGTCCTCGTTAAAGAGCCGGGACACTGAGAAGTGCCGACAACGATCTGGCACTGGCTGCCTAACAACGCAGCTCGTTCACCGGTCGGGTTCCCTCCCCGGCCGACTGAGCGTCACCCTTGAGGGATGCCCCCGCCGGGGCGCCGGGACCGGCGGGTCAAGCCCAACTCCGGATACGGCGACGGGGAACTCGCCGATAGAGACCCGACGCCCGACAATCTCGCTATCGGCTGCGCTCGGAGATGCCGGCGTGGAAGCCTCAGAGGACCGGGGTTCGACTCCCCGCACCTCCACCCAGAAGGAAGGCGCCCCCCAGGGGGCGCCTTCCCCGTTGTGCCCTAGTCGATGCCGACCACGAGGCCGATCACCACCAGGAGCAGCCCGGCCACGACGATCAGTTGCACGCCGAGGCGGATCCACCGGTTGCCGATCACGCCGGTCGCCAGCTGCCGTTCCATGGCGGCGGCGTCGGTGCGCACGCCCCGTAGCTCCATCAGGTCACTGAACATCACGGCGCTCCCGATCAGGTGGATCGCCGTGCCGATGATCACCAGCCAATCTCCCATGGGCACCAGGGTAGGCACGCCGGACCCGCCCCCGCTCCCGGCTACGGTGGCGGGCGATGTCGTCCTGCTACGTGTCCGTGGACCTCGAGACCTCCGGCCCCCACCCCGGCACCCACTCGGTGCTGGCCATCGGGGCCTGCGTGGTGGACGACCCCGCGACCGGCTTCTACGCCGAGCTCCGTCCCGAACGGGACGGCGTCGACGGGGCGGCGGTCGCCGTGAGCGGGCTGTCGCTCGACCGGCTCCGCGCCGAGGGCGAGCCCCCGCACCAGGCGTGGCGGCGGTTCGCCGGGTGGGCGGAGACGGTGGCCCCCGAGGGGTCCGTGCCGGTGTTCGTGGGGTTCAACGCCCCTTTCGACTGGATGTTCGCCGCCGACGGGCTGCACCGGCACGCCGGGCGCAACCCGTTCGGCCACAGCGCCCTCGACGTGAAGGCGCTCGCCATGGGCGCCGACGGGCTGCGGTGGGAGGAGACCTCCTTCGCCGCGCTCGCCGCTCGCCACGGCCTGCCCGACGTCCTGCCCCACCACGCCCTGGAGGATGCCCGTCTGCAAGCGGACCTGTTCCGCCGTATCCTCGCCCGACTCGCCGAGAGGGAGGCCTCCCCATGACCGGTCCGGCCGGCAACGACCTGCAGCGCATCATCGAGTCCGCCGCCCGCATGGGTGTCGAGATCGACGAGGCCGATGCCCTGCAGTGGATGGCGTCCATCGCTGCGGCCCGGGCCGAGGAGGGCGACATCGCCCACGACGAGGCCGCAGGCGTGTTCGGGCACCGGGTCACCATGCTCGACTTCAGCCCCGCCGACCTGGCCCACTTCCGGGCGATCGGGCGCCTGGTCGAGTTCGAGGACGCCGACGACGTGGAGACCGCCCTGGCCCTGTCCGGGTCGGCCGCGCAGTCCAAGGTGCAGACCTACCCGGGCGACTGCGACTACTTCGAGCGGGTCAACATCCATGCCTCGACCCGTGAGGCCGCGTGTGCCCGGCTGGCCGGGCTGATGCGGGGCAAGATCCTGTCCACCCTCGAGGGCCCCACCTACCGCTTCGTCGAGGCGAAGTTCGGCAGCCACCCCGCCGACCTCGAGCGGGGCGGCCGCACCGAGCGGGCCGGCTCCCCGATCGCATGGACGGCCGCCGAGGTGGAGGCGGGGGAGATCCGGGGCCGGGGGCCCGACGGGTCCGAGGCGGTGGTGCGGTGGGAGGACGCCGCGGCCGACCCCGGCTGGTGCAAGCTCGACTGGGTGGTGGCGGACCCGGCCCGCGACAGCGTCGCCAACGCATCCAACATGCTGGACGTCACCTGGGAGGCCCCCGACGGGACGATCACGCCCCTCGACGGCTACCTCGACCCGTACTTCCAGGAGGTGTACCTGGAGGCGGAGTCGATCCCTCTGTTCACCAAGCTGGCCGAGCACGTCAGCGACGACGCCCTCGCCGAGTACGTCGAGCAGTTGGAGAAGGAGGTCCGCAAGTACGTCGGCAAGGAGCCCCGGAACTACGGGAAGGCCGCCAAGCGGATGTACAACATCTTCCGCCTGGACGGCCGCTACGCCGAGGCCGCCTACGTGCGGGAGCTGTTCGACGAGCCGGCGGCCCTGCTGTACCAGGTGCACGCGTTGATCAGGACCATCGACGAGGCGGCCGAGCCGGGCTCCTCGATCACCCCGGAGACGGTTCTGGCGCAGCTCGACCGGCTGGTGCTCGACGTGGTCCGCACGCTGGAGGGCGCCGAAGAGGTGGAGATCGTCGAGCACCTCCAGGAGCTCCGGAGCGGGCTGATCGCAGGAGGCGACCGCACCGGCCGGGACGCCGCCGTCGAGCAGGCCCGCGCCCGGGTGATCAACCTCGTCAACAACTTCTTCCACGACCGCCTGGTCGCGATGCCCGAGATCGCCGCGTACCTCGACGAGGTCTCCGCCGGCTGACGCTCAGATCTGCGAGAAGATGCGGCGCAGTTCCTTGCGCCGGTACGCCCGGAGGCGCTGCAGGGCCTTGTCGGGCGTCACCCACGCCATCTCGACGATCTCGCGGTGCGGCGCGGGCTTGCCCTTGTCGATCTTCGCCCGGAACACGACGCACTTGCCGCACGGCCGCGCGTGGTGCCGGACGTGGGGGCCGGACACCCGGGCCTTGAGGCGCACCTTGACGCCCAGTTCCTCCCGGACCTCCCGCACCGCCGCCTTCCGCACCTTCTCGTCGGGCCTGGCCCGGCCGCCCGGGAGCGTCCATCGCCCCCGGCGGTTGCGGACGATGAGCACCTTGCCCTTGCGGGTGATGAGGGCGTAGCCACGGCGGAGTCGGCGCTTCGGCACGGTCCCCGAGCCTACGGCATCAGCAGCGTCGCCAGCCTCCGGGAGGTGACGTACGCCCCGGCGGCCCCCATGGCCACCAGGAACCCGATGTGCCCGGCGAGGCTCCAGTCGAAGGCGCCCAGCGTGAGCGCCCGGAGCAGTTCCACCGAGTGGTAGAGCGGCGAGAACCGGGTGAACACCTGGAACACGGGCGGGTACACGCTCAGGGGGTAGAAGGTGCCGGAGAACAGGAACAGCGGCAGCACGATCAGGTTCACCAGGTCGAAGTCCTGCCAGGACCGCATGTAGGTGGTGGCCGCCATCCCGCAGGCGGCGAAGGCGAAGCCGATGAGGACGGCCGCCGGCAGGGCCAGGATGCCCCACGCCGACTCGATGAGCCCCATCGACGCCATCACGATGAGGAAGCCGCCGGCGTACAGCGCACCCCTGCCCAGCGACCAGGTGATCTCGCCGATGGCGATGTCGAGCGGCTGCATGGGTGTGGAGAGGACGGCGTCGTAGATCTTGCCGTACTTCAGCTTGAAGAAGATGTTCATGGTGGACTCGTAGATGGCCCCGTTCATGGCCGATGAGCCCAGCAGTGCCGGGGCCACGAAGACGGCGTACTCCACCGGGGCGCCGTTGGGGCCCGGCACGTCGCCGACGAGCTTGCCGATGCCGACCCCGATCGAGAACAGGTAGAACAGTGGCTCGAAGAACCCGGAGAACACCACGGTCCAGATGCGCCGGTACACGTAGAAGTTCCGAGTGAGCAGGCGGCCGAACGCCCGGCCCGGCGCCAGCGGCGGGGGGACGATGCGGGTGGGGATGGTGCGGGTGCCGGTCATACCACCAGCCTCCGGCGCATGAACCGGTGGGCGAGCAAGCCGCCGGCCACCATCCAGGCGGCCAGGTACGCGGCGCTGAGCAGCGGGTGCACGGTGAAGTCCAGCCCGAGCGCCAGGCCCCGGCACAGCGACACGCCGTGCCACAACGGGGTGGCGTAGGCGAGCGGTTCGATGGCGTCGGGCAGCTGCTCGACGGGGAAGAACGTCCCCGAGAACAGGAACAGCGGCACGATGCCGAACCGGAACATGTTCGACAGGCCGGTCTCCTGCTTGAGGCGGGCGGTGTAGGCGGTCACCGGGGCGGCGAACGCCAGGCCGGTCAGCACGGCCGGCGGGATCGACAGCAGGCCCTGCCACAGGGTCGTGGCGCCGAACAGCGTCATGATGACGGCGTAGACGCCGGTGACGAACACCAGCCGGATGCCCACCCACCCCAGGTGGCCGAGCACCAGGTCGCCCACCCCGATGGGGGTGGCGAGCGCCGCCTCGTAGGTCTTGCGCCACTTGATGCCGGCCATCACCGGGTACGACGAATCGCCGGCTGCCGTCTGCATGGCGGTGGCGGCCAGCAGGCCGGGCGCCAGGAACGTCAGGTAGGGGAGGTCGATGGTGGCGCCGCCGCTGCCCTCGTCCACCAGCGTCCCCAGGCCGACGCCCATCGCCAGCAGGAACAGGACGGGGTTCAGGAAGGTGGAGATGACGCTGCCCCGCCACGTGCGCCGATAGACGCGCGCTCCGTACTCCACCACCCGCAGCGAGGTGAGGGCCATCAGTCCACCAGCCGCCGCCCGGTGAGGCGCAGGAACACGTCCTCCAGGGTGCTGCGGCGGGTGACGGTGCTCTCGGGGACGATGCCCCGGGCCGCGACGCTCTCGGCGGCGGCGTCGGCGTCGTCGGTGTACAGGAGCACCCGGTCGGGCAGCTCCTCGACCCGGGCGGCCAGGTCGCCGATGCGGCCGACGCCCCGGTCCTCGGTGCCGACGGGGAAGCGCAGTTCCAGCACTTCGCGGGTGGAGTACTGGGCGATCAGCGACGCGGGCGACCCCTCGGCCACGATCTTGCCGCCGTCCATGATCACCAGCCGGTCGCACAACTGCTCGGCCTCGTCCATGTAGTGGGTGGTGATGATCTGGGTGACGCCTTCCTGCTTGAGTCGGTAGAGGCGGTCCCACAGCAGGTGGCGGGCCTGGGGGTCGAGGCCGGTGGTCGGCTCGTCCAGCAGGAGCAGCTCCGGCTGGTTGATGAGCCCCCTGGCGATGGTGAGCCGGCGCTTCATGCCGCCCGACAGGGGTTCCACCGTGCTCTGCCGCCGGTCCTGCAACTGGGCGAACTCCAGCAACTCGGTGACCCGCTCGTCGATCACCTTGCGGGGCAGGCCGAAGTAGCGCCCGTAGATCAGCAGGTTCTCGTACACGGTGAGCTCGTGGTCGAGGTTGTCCTCCTGCGGCACCACACCCAGGCGGGAGCGGATCTCGGGCCCGTCGGTGCCGGGGTCGAGGCCCAGCACTCGCAGGGTGCCTCCGCTGAGGGGGGACACCGCGCCGATCATCTTCATGGTGGACGACTTGCCGGCGCCGTTGGGCCCCAGGAAGCCGAACACCTCGCCGGGGCGCACCTCGAAGTCGACGGCGTCCACGGCGACGAAGTCGCCGAAGGTCTTGGTGAGGGCGTGGGCTGCCACGAGCGGTTCGGTCACGAGGCGTCAATCTAGCCGGGAGGTGCGACACCTACGATGGGGACGTGCCGATCCCCGAACTCGCCCGCATCGCAGCCCTGGCGGCCGCCACCGTCGACCTCCTCCGCACCGAGACGGCGGCGCTCGGCGACGAGGGCGCATCGTTCCACCCGGCGCCCGGCGAGTGGTGCGCCAAGGAGGTGGTGGGCCACCTGATCGAGGCCGACCGGCGCGGGTTCACCGGCCGGGTCGCGGTGATGCTGGCGGAGGACCGGCCCCTGCTGGAGGCATGGGACCAGGAGGGGGTGGCGGCGGCGCGCGGCGACTGCGGCCGGCCGTTCGGCGACGTCCTCGACGAGTTCGCCGCCGTGCGGCGCGAGGGCCTCGACCTGCTGGAGGGCCTCACCGCCGCCGATCTGTCACGCGTCGGGGTGCACCCGCAGGTGGGGGAGATGGCGGTGAGGGACGTGCTGGGGGAGTGGCCGTTCCACGATCGGGACCACCTCCGCCAGATCCTGTCCGCCACCCGCGCCTGGCTGTGGCCCGGCCTCGGCGCCGCACAGCGCTTCACCGACGACCGCGGCGCGCAGCTCTAGGTCGGGCCGGGCTCACGAGCCCAGGTAGGTCTGCCCCCACGGCACCCAGATCCACGACGCCGTGGTCCCCTCGACGTCGGTGACCTGCTCGAGGCCCTCGATGATGAACCGGAAGTCGTAGTCCACCCACTCCCCCTCCTGGTCCGTCCATTCGACGGCGTTGGTCGCGCAGATGTCGTAGTCCGGCTGTGCCGTGAGCTCCCGGCGGCTGGCGTGGATCTCCTCCCAAGCGCCGTCGCCCTTCTTCCACTCGAAGTAGCACCAGACCTCATCGGGTGAGCTCGTCCAGATCTCGGCCGACCCCATCAGGTGCACGATCCCCGAGGTCGGGATCTGGGCGGCGTCCATCTCGCAGATGTAGGAGTCGGCAAGGCCCTCCGGGGCGTCCTCCACCCAGCAGGAGCCTGATCGCGAACGGAGCTCGAACGACTCGTAGTTGTCGACGTAGTCGGCGTTGAGGTTCCGCACCCACGTGTCGCTGTTCACCATCAGCGGAGGCTCCCCGGCCGGGGCTTCGATCCGCAACGGGACGCCCCTGGTGGACTTGACGATGAGCCCGTTCTTGGCCACCAGTTTGGTGATGTGGAGGGCCACGTTCTTCTTCCCCAGCAGGAACGCCTCGCCGTCGGCGGCGTCGGCGGACGGTGCGGAGACCGCGACCGCAGCCAGCACCGCGCCGAGCAGCATGCCCACCAACCCGATGACGATCACGTCTCGCCGCGTCGCGTACCCGCCCATGGTTCCTCCCCTTGGCGTTGCGTGGCGTGCCCCCGAACCCTACCCAAGCGACCCGACGGGGTGTCGGGATGGGGCGCCGGCGGCAGCGGCCGGATTTGGCCCCGGCGCCCCGCTCCTGCCAGAGTCGGTTGGACCGCAGACACGGAGGACGGGGAGCAGACGTGCGCGAGATCTTCCACCTGGCAGACGGGATGGTGGACGAGACGGCGGAGGCCGTCCCCATCGAGGCGACGTACGCGGGCATTGCCGGCCACGACCACCGCTGGGGCGACCTGTCGGTGGCCGGCGCCGAGGCGTTCCGGGACATGACCGCCCGCCACCTGCAGGCGGTCCGGGCCGTGCCCGTGACGGGCGACCGGTGGGACGGACTGGCCGCCGGGGTGCTGGAGGAGGCCCTCGAGGCGTCGCTCGCCGCCCACGACGCCGACGAGCACCTCCGCGACCTCAACAGTGTGTCCTCGACGCTGCAGGACCTCCGCCAGATCTTCGACCACATGGACACCGGCACGGCAGAAGGGTGGGAGGCCATCGCCTCGCGGCTGGACGGGCTGCCCGAGGCCGTCGAGGCCTATCGGCAGCGCCTGGACGAGGGGCGGCGACGCGGCCTGGCCGTGGCCGCCCGCCAGGTGCGGGAGGGTATCCGGCAGTGCCGCGTGGCCGCCGGGGACGACTCGCCGTTCCTCGCCCTCGCATCCGACGCCGCAGCGGCCCTCACAACCGAAGGCGCCCTCGCCGCCCGGGTCGCCGCCGGCGCCGCCACCGCCCGGGAGGCCTTCGCCGGGCTGGCCGGGTACCTCGAGGAGGCCTACCTGCCGGAGGCGCCCGAGGCCGATGGGGTGGGGCGCGACCGCTACGTGCTGGCGGCCCGCCGGTTCCTGGGAGCCGACCTCGATCCCGAGGCCACCTACGCGTGGGGGTGGTCCGAGGTGGCGCGTCTCCGTGCCGCGATGGAGCGGGTCGGCGAGCAGATCGTGCCGGGGGCGCCGCTCGGCGAGGTGCTCGAGGCGCTGGCCACCGACCCGGATCGCGCCGCCGCCCCCGAGGAGTTCCTCGCCCTGATGGCGGAGCGCCAGTCGGCCGCCCTCGGCGAGTTGCACGGCGCCCAGTTCGACGTCCCCGAGCCCATCCGGGCGGTCGACGTGAAGCTGGCGCCGCCCGGCGGGCCGCTCGGGGCGTACTACGTGGGCCCCAGCGAGGACCACACCCGGCCCGGCTGCGTGTGGTTCGCGATCGGCGACCTGGAACGGGTCCCCATGTTCGACCAGGTGAGCACCGCCTACCACGAGGGCTTCCCCGGCCACCACCTCCAGGTGGGCATGCAGATGACCGCCGCCGAGCGGACCACCAGGTACCACCGGCTGCTCATCTGGTACCCCGGCTCCGGGGAGGGCTGGGCGCTGTACGCCGAGGACCTCATGGAGGAGCTCGGGTACCTGGAGAAGCCCGACTACCTGATGGGCAAGTATGCCAGCGAGATGCTGCGCGCCTGCCGGGTGGTCATCGACATCGGCAGCCACCTGGGCCTGCCGATCCCCGAGGACCAGCCGTTCCACCCCGGTGAGGCGTGGACGTTCGAGACCGGGGTGGAGATGCTGGTCGACTACGCCGCCCAGTCGCGGCCGGTCTCCGAGTCGGAGATGACCCGCTACCTGGGGTGGCCGGGCCAGGCGATCTCCTACAAGGTGGGCCAGCGGGCCATCCGCGACCTGCGGGCAGGGGAGGAGCGCCGCCTCGGCGACGCCTTCGACCTCAAGGGGTTCCACGCCAGGCTGCTGGAGGTGGGGTCCATCGGCCTCGACACCCTCGCCGCCTGGATGCGGGCCTAGGAGGGCTTCAGCGCGGCGGCGCCGTTGCCGATGGATGGCCATGGCCGCAGACGACTTCGCCGCTCCGGTGCCTCCCGCGCCGCCCTTCCCGCCTGCCCCCGGCGCGCCCCCGGCCGCCGTCACCGCGCCCGCCGACGCGGCATCGGTGCCTCCGGCGCCGCAGGCCGACGCCTTCATCGCCGGCGCCGAGCAGGTGCCGCTCGACCCCGCCCTGCCCGGGGCGTCGCTGCCGCCCCCACGGCCCCGCACCGTCTCACCGACCGTCTCCGCGCTCCTGGAGCGGTGCGTCGCCGCCGACGCCTCGGACCTCCACATCCATCCGATGAGCCCGCCGGTGGTGCGGGTGGAGGGGGTGCTGCAGCCGCTGATCCAGAAGGTGTGGGACCGTGAGACCACCGAGAGCGTGTGCCGCGCCCTCTGCACCGAGGAGCAGTGGGCGTCCGTCGTCGCCGACGGCACCGTGGACTTCGGGCTTCCCCACACGGGCGGCGAGCGGTTCCGGGTGAGTGTGATGCGCCAGCAGCAGGGGTACGCGGCCGTGCTGCGCCGCATCCCGCGTGACCTGTTGAGTTTCGAGGAGATCGGCCTGCCCGAGGCCACGGTCACCGATCTGCTGCAGCGTCCCCGCGGCCTCATCCTGGTGACCGGGCCGACCGGGTCGGGCAAGAGCACCTCGCTGGCCACCATGGTCGACTGGATCAACACCAACCTGAGCCGCCATGTGGTCACGGTGGAGGACCCCGTCGAGTTCCGCCACCACAACAAGCGCGGCCTGGTCACCCAGCGTGAGGTGGGCACCGACGTGCCGTCGTTCTCCGAGGCCATGCGGCGGGTGCTCCGCCAGGACCCCGACGTGATCATGCTCGGCGAGATGCGCGACCTGGAGACCATCCAGGCGGCACTGACCGCCGCCGAGACCGGCCACCTGGTGCTGGGGACGCTGCACACCACCGGCAGCGCCAAGACCATCAACCGGATCATCGACGTGTTCCCCCCTCAGCAGCAGGAGCAGATCCGGGTGCAGTTGGCGCTGTCGCTGCTCGCCGTGATCTCCCAGGTGCTGCTGCCGGAGAAGGGCTCCGGCGCCGGCGACCCCGGGAGGGTCGCCGCCCTCGAGGTGATGGCGATGACCCCGGCCGTCGCCAACCTGATTCGCAACAACGAGATCAACCGGATCCAGGACGTCATCCAGACGTCGCGGGATCGGGGCATGTTCAGCCTCGACGGCCACCTCCACACGCTGGTGCGCGAGGGCCGGATCGACGCGGACATCGCCCTGGCCTATTGCCAGGACCCGCCGACGCTGCGGCGTCTGCTGGGGCTCAGCGGCTAGGCGGGCCGGTCACCCGCCGACGGCCCGGCGGAACGCCTCTGCCAGGTCGTGGGGCCGCTCCACCTTGGCCGATTCCAGTTCGATCGCCGTCCCTTCGGTGAGGGCGATCGTCACCGGGTGGGCCGTGAAGAGCCGAAGGTCGCCGACGACGATGGACGTGATGGAGCCCAGGTCGATCTCACGGGCCAGCGACACGGCCCGGTTGTTCAGCCAGGACTGGCCGAACATCAGCAGGCGCTTGTCCGTGAGCACCATCAGCACCACGGCGGCCCGGATGCCGTGCGAGCGGCGCATCACGAACGACGAGAGGATCGACGAGATCACCACGCCGACCGCGGCGCCGGCCCCGCCGCCGATCGCTGCCGCCAGGATGCCCTCCGACACGAACGTCGACACCAGGTAGCCCATGGCGGCGCCGCCGCCGCCGAGCAGCGAGGTCCACAGCACGCCGTTGCGGCGGGTGGCGCGCGCCCCGGCCAGCACGTGCTCGCTGGTGCGCAGGTATCTGGCGACCGAGTTGGCGAGATCGTCGCGACGGGCCATGGCTCCCTCCTGGTGCGGGAGGCGGAATCTAGCGCCCGGACCCCGCCCCTACACTCGCCGGGTGCGCCTCGTCGTCCTCGGATCCAACGGCACCTACCCCGAGCCGGGCCGTCCCGCCAGCGGGTACCTGGCCGGAGGGGACCGCCCCGTCTGGCTCGACGCCGGTCCCGGCACCCTGACGGCGGCCATGGCCCGCGGTGTGGTCGCCGACGTGTCGGCGCTGGTGCTGACCCACGTGCACGGCGACCACTGCCTCGACGCGCTGCCGTTGTTCAACCTGCTGCGGTACGGCGGGGTGCGCGCCACGCCGCTGCCGGTGCTGGCGCCACGGGGTGTGGCGGAGCGCCTGGCGGCGTTCATCGGGGCCGGCCCCGGCCACGACTTCCACCGGGTGTTCGACTTCAGGACCGTCGCGCCGGGTGACGAGGTGTCGGCCGGCGGGCTCCGCCTGACCTTCGGGGCGGCGGTGCACCCGGTGCCGGCGGTGACGGTGCGGGTGGACGACGGGGAGCGGTCCCTGGCGTACTCGGGTGACACGGGGCCCGGCGGCGGCCTCGTGGAGACCGCCGCCGGGGCGGATCTGCTGCTCTGCGAGGCAACCGGCCAGGGCCGCCGCGAGGAGTACGGCTACCCCCATCACCTGGTGGCCGCCGAGGCGGGGGCCGCGGCGCGGGTGGCCGGCGCGCGCCGGCTGCTCGTGACCCACGTCGCCCCTACCCTTGACCCCGCCGTGTCGGTGAGAGAGGCCGCTGCGGAGTACGGAGGGCCGGTCGAGTGGGCCGCCCCCGGCCTGGAGGTGCAGTTGTGAGAGAGGGACGCCGCCCCGACGAGTTGCGCCCGGTGCGGGTCACCAGGGGCTACACGGAGATGACGCCCGGCTCGGTCCTGTTCGAGATGGGCCGCACCCGGGTGCTGTGCACCGCGTCGGTGGACGACCAGGTGCCGCGCTGGATGCGCGACACCGGCAAGGGGTGGGTGACGGCCGAGTACGCGATGCTCCCCGGATCCAGCCCCGAGCGGGTGTCCCGGCGCTCCATCGAAGGGGGCCGCACCAAGGAGATCCAGCGCCTCGTCGGCCGGGCGCTGCGGGCCGTGGTCGACCTGGAGGCGATGGGTGAGGTGACCGTCAGGGTGGACTGCGACGTGCTGCAGGCCGACGGCGGCACCAGGACCGCTGCCATCACCGGGGCCTGGATCGCCCTGCACGACGCCTTCACCGATGCCGTGGAGCGGGGCATCGTGGGGTCCCATCCGATCACCGACCACTGCGCCGCGGTCAGCGTGGGCATCGTCGGCGGCGAAGCGCTGCTCGACCTCCCCTACGAGGAGGACGCCGGTGCCGACGTCGACTTCAACGTGGTGATGACCGGGTCCGGCGACTTCGTCGAGGTGCAGGGCACCGCCGAGGGGGCTCCCTTCGACCGCGCCCAACTGGACCGGCTGCTCGACCTGGCCGGCGCCGGCATCGAGCGGCTCGTCGAGGTACAGCGGGAGGCGCTCGGCTCGTGATCCGCCGCCCCGAGCGCGTGGTGCTGGCCACCAAGAACGCCGACAAGGTCGTCGAGATGACGGCCGTGCTGGCCGCAGCGGTCCCTGGCCTGGAGGTGGTGGACGGGGGGGAGTGGCCCGACGTCCCCGAGACGGGCGCCACGCTGGAGGAGAACGCCCTGCTGAAGGCGGCCGCCGTCGTCGAGGCCACCGGACACGCCGCCATCGCCGACGACACCGGCCTGGAGGTGGACGCCCTCGACGGGCGCCCCGGGGTGCACACCGCCCGGTTCGCCGGCCCCGACGCCACCTACGCCGAGAACCGGGCGAGGATGCTCGCCGAACTCGAGGGCGTGGCCGACCGGGCGGCCAGGTTCCGGACCGTGGTCGCACTCGCCTGCCCGGGAGGCGTCACGGTGACCGTCGAGGGCGTGCTCGAGGGCTCCATCGCCACCTCCGAGCGCGGCGAGCACGGGTTCGGCTACGACCCCATCTTCGAGGTCGGCGGACGCACCCTCGCCGAGATCCCCGAGACCGAGAAGAACCGGATCAGCCACCGGGCCCGGGCGCTGGGAGCTCTGGCGACGCTGCTCGCCGAGCCGCCGCCGTCTCGTTGACGCATCCCGAGCCCATCTGCGAACCTCGCGAAGGGCCCTAGGCAGGCAGGCCCGGGCCCGGCGAGGCTGTTCAGGGGAGGGGCGTTGAAGGGGAAAGGGGGAGCGATGCGGCGTTCCTGGGTACTGCTGGTGGTGATGGCGACGGCGACGGCCGCGTGCGGCGGAGACAACGCCGCCGTGACGGATCTGCTGTCGGCGACGACGGCGACGACGACGACGGCCGCCACGACGACGACCATCGGCCCGACGACGACCGCGTCGGTGACCACGACGACCACGACGGCCGCCACGACGACGACCGTCGGCCCGACGACGACCGCGTCGGTGACCACGACCACGACGGCGCCTCTCCCGATGGTCGACGTCGCCGGTCTGATCGACGCCGACCTTCCCCTCAGCGGCGAGGTCGCCGGGCCGGACCTGGCGCCGTTCGTGGAGGCGGTCGCCGGGTTCATGGCCGAACACGGCATCCCCGCCGGGGTCCTGGCGGTGTCCGCCGACGGCGAACTGCTCGCCGACGTCGGCCTCGGATGGCTCGACGCAGACGCCACGACGCCGGTGCCCGCCGGCACGCCGATGCGGATCGCCAGTATCACGAAGCCGATCACGCTCGCCGCCCTCCGGATCGCGGCGCGCGACTTCGATATCGGATGGGACGACCGGGTGTGGTGCACCGAGGCGGGCCAGATCGGGTGCTGGCTGCAGATCGAACCGGCATCGGGCGGCTTCGCAGACGGCCTCGGCGACATCACCATCCGCCAGCTCGTCTACCACGAGGGTGGATTCGACCGGAATGCCAGCTTCGATCCGATGTTCCGGTCGTTGCAGATCGCTTCCGAACTCGGACTCGATCGCCCGCCCGAGGCCGTCGAGGTCGCGGCGTACATGGCGTCACAGCCACTCGACTTCGCGCCCGGCACCCGGGCGGAGTACTCCAACTTCGGGTACCTGCTGCTGGGCCTGGCCATCGAGGAGGCCACCGGCACCGACCTGGTCGAGTTCCTCCGTGAGACCGTGTTCACCGTGGCCGGTGACGACGACGTGCAACTTGGTGCGACCCTGCCCGAGGATCGCGATCCGCGCGAACCGTACTACTACTGCCCGGGGTGGAGCCTGAGCGTCTTCGACGGCACCACCGAGGTGTGCTGGCCGGACGGGGGCTGGTACCTGGAGGCGATGGAGGCCCACGGCGGCCTGGTCATGCCGGCACACACGCTGATCGCCTTCCTCGACCACTTCTGCCTCGACGGGAAGGCACATGAGCCCTGGGAGGCGTGCGGCGACTGGGGGTTCTACGGCAGCCTGGACGGCACCCTGACCCTCGCCGGGCAGCGATCCTCGGGCGTCAACTACGCCGTGTTCTTCAATCGCCGCGACGGCGTCGCCCCGGATGACCTGATCGCGATGATGGACGGGCAGGCGGACGCGCTGGCGGAAGGCCGGTAGGTCCGCCGGGTGGCGGTATCGTCGGCGTCGAGCGGTCGTGGCGGCCGGCGGTGAGGTGGTCGAATCGTGACCATGCGGCGTGAAGTCCTGGTGGGGTTGCTGGCCGTGGTGGCCGCCACCCTGCTGTTCTACGTCCTCGGCACCGACGGGTACCCCGGCGGGCCGGACGAGTGCATCGCCCTCGGTGACTGCTACTGCGAGGCCATCCACGACGGGCGGGTCGCCCAGCCCTCGAACTCCTGGTCGAACGCCGGGTTCGTCCTTGCCGGCCTGGCCGTCCTCGCCCACCTGCGGCGCCGGGGGCCGGGGCTCATGGCGTCGGACCCGTACTACCCGCGCCTCTACGGGGCGCTCGGCATCTTCCTCGGGCTGGGGTCGTTCGCCTTCCACGGGACGCTGCGGGCGTGGGGAGGGGCGGCGGATCTCATCTCGATGTACGCCTACGTCGCCTTCATGGTCGCCTACGACCTGGCCCGGGTCGGCGAGTGGCGCCGGCGCCGCTTCACGTGGGTGTTCGCCGTCGTAGCGCTGGTGCCGTCGCTGGCGCTGGCCGTCGTGCCGCAGCAGCACGGCAAGTGGCTCTTCGCCGGGCTCGTCGTGGCGGTGCTGGCGCTGGAGGTGGCGGTGTCGGTGCCCGCCCTGCGCCCCTGGGCGCCGCGACCCATCGACCCGGCCCGCCGCCCCTGGTTCTGGGCGGGCCTCGGGTCGTTCGTGGCCGCCAACGCGGTGTGGAACGTGTCGCGCACCGGGGGCCCGTGGTGCGACCCGGGGTCGCTGCTCCAGGGCCATGCGCTGTGGCACCTGCTGTCGGCGGTCGCGGTGTGGTGCTTCTACCTGTACTTCCTGGCGGAGCGGCGGCCCGCCGGCGCCCCGGCGGGGACGGCCGGGCCGGGGTAGGTTTCGAGGGAGAAACGCCGGGAGGTGCACCATGGCGTGGAACCCCAAGACCATCGTCGTCGGCATCGACGGATCCGAACAGAGCGCGCACGCCGCCCAGACCGCGGCGGACCTGGCCCGCAAGAACGGGTCGCTGCTCCACATCGTCACGGTGGTCCGTCCACCGGAGGGATGGTGGGGCATCGTCGGCTCCCCGCCGCCGGCGGACGTGCTCACCTCGTCGATGAGCGAAGCGCAGCAGAGCATCCTGGACGGGACCGTGGCCCAGCTCGACCTGGACGGCGTCGAATGGGAAGCCGCCGAGGAGATCGGCGAACCGGCCTCGGCGCTCGGCGACGTGTGCCGGGAGCGTGGGGCCGACCTGCTGGTGGTGGGCCGGCGCGGCGCCGGCCTCGTCGAGCGCCTGGTGATGGGCTCGGTGGCCGACCGTGTGGCCCACTACGCCCCGTGCCCGGTCTTGATCGTCCCCTGACCCGGAGGCAGCCGATGCGAAGAATCCTGATCCCGGCGATGGCACTGGCCCTCGCGGCGGCGGCGTGCGGCGACGACACGGTGCTGTCGTCGGAGACGGACGGGACCACCGCCACCACCGCGGCGGCGACCACCGCCACCACCGCAACGGGGCCGACGAGCAGCACGACCACCGTCGCGCCCACCTCGAGCACCTCGACCTCGTCCACGACCACCACGTCCACCACCACGACCACGGTGCCGGCGGCGCCGGTCACCACCCACCCCTCGCTGCCGTCCGGCGCCCAGGGGCGCCACCTGATCCCCTGGGCCGACGTGGACGACGCCTGGGTGTTGGCGCTGTACGTCGGGGACGAGGTGGCCGGCACGTACACCGACGGGCCGACCGCCCTGTACCTGGTGAGCCCGGCCGGTGCCTACTACGAGATCACCTCGTGGCCTGCGGGCGGGCGTGAGCCGTACGTCGTCCTCGACTGGTCGCCCGACGGCGAGCGGGCCCTGATCTTCTACTACCCCGACCCGCCGCCCGACGACGACCGCGTCCTCGCCACCGTCGACCTCGCCACCGGTGTCGAGACCACGGTGGCCGTCTACCCCGAGACCACCTGGAACGTGGACGGCGCCTTCACCGAGCCCACCGGCACCAACGTCGTGATCGGCACCGACGACGGCACCACCGAGCACCTCGAGGTGCATCGCAGCGGCGGCGCCAACGCCGTCCTGGTGGACCGGCCGTCCGCCATGGAGGCGATCCACTGGCTGTACGGCCAGACCGGCACGTCGGTGGTCGTGTCCGACACCGACGGCATCCGCCTGCTCGACAACCACGGCGCGCTCATCCGCACCCTCGACACCCCGGGCATGGACTGCCGGGTCACCCGGTGGTGGAGTGCTCATGAGGTGCTGGCGGCGTGCGTGCCGCCCGCCGAGTGGGCGGCAGGCAACTGGTACCACCAGGTGTGGCTGGTGCCCGACGACGGCTCGGCGGCGACGCCGATGACCGCCGTGCCCGGCGGCATCATCGTCGTGGACTTCGGCTTCCTCGACGCCCGTCGCGCCGGCGGGGAGACCCTGTTGCAGTGGGTGGGGGATTGCTCCGCCTCGTCGGTGGAGATCCTGCAGCCCGACGGAACCGGCGCCGCCATCCCGACGTCGTACCCGGTGGTGGTCGGCGGCGTCGAGATGATCACACCGCAGGGATCCCGGCTGGCGGTCCGCTACTGGGACGATTGCGGGCAGACCCAGTCGTGGCTCGGCCAGATCGAACTGGACGGCACGTTCGTCCGGGAGTTGCTGCCCAAGGTGGCCGACGTGGCCGGGATCGTGTCGGCCGTGGGGATGTAGCCTTCCGGTCGGCGCGGGCGTAGCCGAATTGGTACAGGCGCCAGGTTTAGGTCCTGGTGGACCCAGTCCGTTGGGGGTTCGAGTCCCTCCGCCCGCACGGGT